>NZ_JQCA01000162.1 GCF_001437125.1 Levilactobacillus paucivorans
TCTATACAATTCAGAAATCTTTTATGCATTTACACAAGATATTTTACGCTCTCGGTTTCTGGTGACCGTGTCCAACTGGATTATCAGCTGACTTATCGGAATGGTCGTCAGATCTGGTCGAGTATTACGACCCTTCTGAATTTACCAGAGAAGATCGATTTTGATAAAGTCGAGATTCGGTATTTTGGTAAGGAAAAGGAATGGACCCAGATGATCGATGCCACTGCCATCAAGAACGGTCAGTTAAAGGCCATCTTTGATTGGGAAATGGATGAGAACACCCCTGCCGCAACCGTACAGTTGCGAGGAAAGGTGGCGGCCGTCAATCGGACGACTCGAGTAGCGAGTCGCACCAGTATGGTGACGTCGAATGCCTTTGTTGGTTCGGCGCAGACCCCTGAATTCAGTATCAATCCAAACGTCGACTTGGATCTTGACGTGACGAGTTCCCATGACGTGACGATAGAACCACATACGGATACGGCGATTTCTGGTAAAGTGGCCGTGAGCACGAGTGCGACCACGCAACCCATTGTGAAGGTCCGGGCCATGCTGAATCGACAGTTGTTGACGACGTTGACGCCGGACAAGGATGGCGGCTTTAACTTTGCAATCGCGGCGGATCAGTTGCGGGCAGGAGATAACGTGCTGAAAGTGACGGCGACCACCGCAAAGGGCGAGTCGTCCAATACGGTGGTTGTTAAAATCAAGGTACAGGGTGTCTTGAAGTTTGATTTCATTTCCCCCCGAGAACAGTTCCAGGCCAGTCGGCTCACGGGTCGTGACCAGGTGGTCCAACGAAGCGGCGATTGGCAGGTTGTGGTACAGGATACTCGAGGGAATGACTCGCAGTGGACACTAATGGTTCACGCGGACCGTTTCCGATCGCGGACTGGGATGCCCTTAATGGGGGGCCCAATCTATGTTCATGACGACGGTCGAACCACAGATATTCACGAGCGGCCGACCCCGGTCGTACGGCATACGACGAGTGAGGCGGACAAGGAAGGTAAGTACGCCGTCCACAAGGATTGGACCAAGAAGACCGGTGTGTTGTTACAGGTCGAAGCTGAATCAGCAATCGGCAGCTACGGTGGCAGGATTACCTGGACGCTGGCGGATACACCGGGATAAAGTGTTGTGACCCAAGGCGATTAGGTCCTGAACATTAACGTCACTAGGTGCCTGTTTGGCAAAGCCAAACGGGTGACTAGTGGGGTTAAGCGCAGGGACCTGCCTTGGGGCGCACGTTTCCGAGGCTACCAGTACCAGGATTGAACGGCGAGAGCCGATCTTTCAAAGCATTAGTGTCGATCAGTGCCGGTTTGGCGTAGCCGAACGGGTGCTGATCGGGGCTAAGCGGAGGGGTCAGCCCGAGCGAACACGTTTCCGAGGTTGTCAGTATCAGGATCAACTGGCGGGAGCCGATCCCATGAAGCATTACTCCGGATCAGCGATTAGTGGGGTTAAGCGCAGGGACCTGCCTTGGGGCGCACGTTTCCGAGGCCGCCAGTACCAGGATCAATTGGCGAGAGTCGATCCCATGAAGCATTACCCCGGATCAGTGCTACCTTGTTCCAGTCAAGGTGGTACTGATCTGGGGTAATGTGGAAGGCGTCTCTACCCAAGTGATCCCCGAAACACCCAGAAAGGAATGCGGCTAGTCATAGTCGTAGCTAAACATCCTACCAACAGACGGTTTCTTCGCAATATGCCGCGGAGTTGCCGGGATCCGATAGCTGAAGTGGCGTCGAGACGAGAGTCTTGGCGCCATTTTTTTTGCAAAAAAATAGGGCCACCGCTCAATTCGGGTCTAGAATTTTTGGTGTTGGAAAGTATTTCCATTCCAAAAGTACTAGGCCC
>NZ_JQCA01000163.1:0-93103 GCF_001437125.1 Levilactobacillus paucivorans
TTTCTATACAATTCAGAAATCTTTTATGCATTTACACAAGATATTTTACGCTCTCTGATGGCCATCACGACTATCTACAAGATGACGGTGGATGGCGGTGCAACACCAACCAAGAACGCCAGCATGTTAGACCAAATTGTGGCTTTGATTGGTGACCCTGCGATTGCGATGTTAATCTCACTGATCGTGGCAATGTTCACGATGGGCTGGGGTCGGAAGCGTAAGACTGCCGACATCATGGCAACGTTGGAAAATGCCGTTAAGTCAATTGCAATGCTGCTGTTAGTTATCGGTGGTGGTGGGGCCTTCAAACAAGTCCTCATCGACGGTGGTGTTGGTAAAGAAGTTGCCAAGATCTTTATCGATTCCAACATGTCCCCACTGGTCTTAGGTTGGTTGGTCGCCGTGGTTCTGCGTGTCGCTTTAGGATCCGCTACCGTGGCTTCCTTGACTGCCGCCGGAATTGTGGCCCCATTGATGGCCCAAGCCGGTGTTGACCCTGCCCTGATGGTTCTGGCCATCGGTGCCGGTTCCTTAGCCGCATCTCACGTGAACGATGCTGGGTTCTGGATGTTCCGCGAATACTTCGATTTGACTGTTAAGCAAACCTTGAGTATTTGGACCGTCTTGGAAACCGTGATCGCCGTGGTTGGGTTGGTAATTGTTCTTCTCTTGAACATGGCCTTCCACTAAACTGATTTTTAATGAAAACACCGCTGAGAGCGATCTCAGCGGTGTTTTTTTGTAGCGTTTGACACCTCTCTCAGCCATTTTTAACCATCATGAAAAGGTCAACGTGCTATAATGTAAAAATCAGTCAGTCGCGAGTGTAAAGGAGTTTTGATATTGGCAAAGGAGTTACGCCGTGAAATCGGCACGTTTACTGCCCTAGCCACCGTCATGGGAACTGTGATCGGTGGTGGGGTATTCTTCAAGACGGCGAGTGTTGTCGCCGCCAACCATTCCGCAAATATGACCCTGGTCGCCTGGATTCTCGGGGGTCTATTGACCATCTGTGCCGGTCTGACCAGCGCAGAACTAGCTGCCGCCATTCCCCGGACTGGTGGTGCAATGCGCTACCTCGAGTACGCCTATGGCAAACCCGTGGGCTTCCTCATGGGATGGGCCCAGATGCTGGTCTACTACCCCGCGAATATCGCGGCTCTGTCGATTATCTTTGGCGTTCAGTTCGCCGCTCTCTTCCACCTCGATAGCAATTGGAAGCTACCGGTCGCTATCCTATGTGGTCTCAGTATCACCCTACTGAACTTTCTCGGCGCCCGAGTTGGTGGATCCGTCCAATCAATCGCTTTGGTCTTTAAGCTTATCCCCATCGCCGTTATCGTCATCTTCGGTCTGATGGCTCCGGCGCACACAGTCCTGCAATTCTGGCCCATTGCCACCGGAGACCACTTGAACTGGGGGAAGGCCTTTGCATCTAGCCTACTGGCAACGATGTTTGCCTACGATGGCTGGATCAGCATCGGGAATATTGCCGGCGAGATGAAACATCCCGAACGAGACCTGCCTCGGGCGATTGTACTAGGTCTGGCCCTCATTACTATCATCTACACCTTAATTAACTTTGTCTTCCTCAAAACCCTACCCGTCGACCTGATTGCGGGTAACCAAAACGCCGCAGCCGATGCATCTACGCGGTTGTTCGGTGAGTTCGGTGGCAAATTGGTCACCATTGGCATCCTTATCTCGGTTTATGGGGCCATCAACGGCTATACCCTAACTGGGATGCGCGTTCCTTTTGCCATGGCTGAGGAGGACAGTCTGCCCTTCTCAGGGCGTTTCCGTCAGCTCTCACGTACCACCTATGTCCCTTACTTTGCCGGGACTGTGCAGTTCCTGATCGCCCTCCTTATGATGTTCATGGGGAGCTTCGACATTCTGACCGACATGTTGGTCTTCGTCATGTGGGTCTTCAACTGTCTGATTTTCTTGGCCGTTTTCCGATTACGACGGACGGAGCCGGAACTCAACCGACCATATCGGGTCCCTTGGTTCCCGATTATCCCCATCATTGCCTTAATCGGGGGGATCTTCATTCTCGTCACGACCATGGTCACGGAAACTGGCCTAGCCGTCACTGGCCTAGGTCTGACCCTGATTGGTCTACCCGTTTACTTCTGGCATCAAAAGCACCGCAAACAAGTCTAAAAAAGCTCCCAGGATATTATCCTGAGAGCTTTTTTTAGTTATTAGAGACTATTCGAACTTGTCGACGTTCTTCTTAGTAACCAAGTGAATTGGTGAAGGCGTGGCCTTTTGAACCTTTTGGCCCTTAAAGTGCTTGTAAGCAGCCTTAACAGCTAATTCCCCTTCAACCTTTGGTGATTGGGCAATGATACCGGTAATCTTACCAGACTTAACGGCCTTGAGTCCTTGTTCCCCACCATCGATGGAGACCACAACCATATCTGGGTCGTTGATAGCCTTGATAGCACCTAAAGCCATTTCATCGTTTTGAGCGAAGACACCCTTAATCTTAGGGTGAGCTTGTAAGATGTTTTCAGTAGTAGACATCCCTTGCGCACGGTCAAAGTTGGCAGTTTGCTTAGTGACGATGTTTAAAGTACCCTTAACCGTGTTGTTGAAACCTTTCCCACGTTGGATAGCGGCATCGGCACCTGGGGTACCTTCAAGTTCGGCGATTTGGTCGTTCTTGTTTAACTGGCTCATCATAAACTTACCAGCCATCTTCCCGGCCAAAACGTTATCAGAAGCAACAGTCGTTAACAACTTACCACCGTTAGACCCACGGTCACAGGCGATAACTGGAATACCAGCGTTGTTAGCATCCTTAACAGCAGTAGCAATGGCGTCAGAGTCAACAGGGTTGATGATAATAACGTCAACCTTCTTTTGAATTAAATCTTCAACGTCGTTAGATTGCTTGGCACTGTCGTTTTGAGCATCGAAGATTTGAGTTGAGCTCCCGTTTTCCTTAGCAACCTTCGTAATCCCGTCACGGACGGAAACGAAGAATGGGTTACTCAAGGTTGACAGTGAAACCCCAATCTTTAAGTCTTTTTGACTCTTCTTGGCAGTTTTAGTTGTTCCGAAGGATGGTGGCGTCAAGGAGACGGCTTTACATCCGGCAAGGAACATTGAGAAGCCAGCAAATACGGTCAGTAGTACGACTAAATATTTTTTCCCTTTCATAAGGAACCTTCCCCCTAAGCTTTAGCTTGTTTTCTATCGAGTAAGACGGCAACTAAGATCACGATACCTTTTACGATTTGTTGGTAGAAACTGGAGATACCCAGTAAGTTCATCCCATTGTTCAGGACACCAATAATCAAAGCACCAATTAAGGTCCCAAACATACGACCTTTCCCACCGGCAAGACTAGTCCCACCTAAAACAACGGCGGCGATGGCATCCATTTCGTAGGCATTCCCGGCATCAGGTTGTGCGGAAGCTAAACGTGAAGTCAAGATAGCACCGGCAACGGCTGATAAGAAACCAGCAATCGTGTAGATTAAGATAATCATCTTGTTGTTCTTAACACCAGCAACGAAGGCAGCCTTAGGGTTACCACCTAAAGCATAAGTCTTACGACCGAACGTGGTCCGGTGTAACAGAATGTAAGCACAGATGTAGAAGATAGCCATAATGTAAACTGGAAATGGAATTCCGAATAAGTAACCTTGGCCAAAGAATTGGAAGCCGAAGTTGTTACTCATCTTAGTCCCAGTGATTGGGTTACCTTTGGTGAAGACGTAAGTAGCACCCCGCAAAATGGTTTGCGTTGCCAAAGTGGCGATGAATGGTGCAGCTTTCCCATAGGCGATGATAACACCGTTGATGGCACCGAAGATGGCACCGGTTAACATCCCGATTAAGAGAGATAAGAGCGTTGGCACACCGGCTAATACCAGTTGAGCAGTGAAGGCACCACTCAAGGCAACGATGGCCCCAACGGATAAATCAATCCCACCGGTTAAGATAACAAATTCCATCCCGAAGGCGATTAAAGCGTTAACTGAAACTTGACGTAATAAGTTCAGTAAGTTTAACGGATCCAAGAACGAGAAGTTAAGTACTGAAACTAAAACAATCAATACGATTAAGGCGACCATTGGTCCTAGTTTCTTGTAGAAGTCGCCAAAACTAAATTTTTTCTTTGCCTCTGCTTCTGTTTGATTACTCATTCGTTTTTCCCTCCTGTTGCTAACGTCATAATACTTTCTTGCGTAGCATCCTTAGTATCGACGACATCCATCAGGTGACCTTCGTAGACCACCGCGATCTTGTCAGAGAAACCAAGCACTTCATCCAAATCACTCGAAACCATAATAATAGCTGTTCCACGATCGGTTAATTCGTTCATGAGGTCATAGATTTCACGCTTGGCACCAACGTCGACACCACGAGTTGGTTCATCCAAAATCAGAACTTGCGAACCAGATCCAACCCACTTAGCCAAGACAACCTTTTGTTGGTTACCACCAGAGAGGCTACCTGCTTCATCATCACGACCGTTAGCCTTAACGTTCAGGCGTTTCAGTAACATGTCAACGAAGTCTTTGTCGGCCTTTTCGTCGATTAAACCGTGCTTGGAGAACCCGTCGATACTTGGTAAGTCAATGTTATCAGCTAACGTTGCATCGAGGATTAAACCTTCCGTTTTCCGGTCTTCAGTTAAGAATCCAACGTTATGACTGATAGCGTCGTTAGGATTCTTGATGACCAGTTCCTTACCGTCAACCTTGATGGTCCCGGCATCCAACTTATCAATTCCGAAGATCGCCCGCATAATTTCAGTACGACCGGCACCCATCAAACCTGAGAAGGCGAGGACTTCACCGGAACGAACTGAGAAGCTGACATCCTTGAACTTGTCATTCGTCAAACCAGAAACTTCCAACATGGTCTTGCCGTACTTAGGATGACGTTCTGGATAGAAGTCCCCCATGTCCCGACCAACCATGTCGTGGACGATTTGCTTAACGTTCGTATCAGCCGTGTTGTACGTATTAATGGTTAAACCATCACGCATTACAGTAACGCGGTCGGCGATTTCAAACAATTCTTCCATACGGTGAGAGATGTAAATCAACCCAACACCTTGGTCACGAAGCTTGCGGATAACGACGAATAACTTTTGAATTTCATCTTGAGTTAAAGCCGCCGTTGGTTCGTCCATGATGATGATTTTGGCATCGGTCATCAGTGACTTGGCAATTTCAATCATTTGTTGTTGTCCAACCGATAATTCACCAATTGGTTGAGAGAAGTCAACCTTCATGTCCAGTTGATCCAAGGCTTTTTGTGCAATCGTTTTCATTTTTGCATTGTCAATCAGGCCGAAACCCTTCTTGATTTCCTTGTTCAAGAACATGTTATCCAGAACCGGCATCTCACCGAAGTTGTTCATTTCTTGGTGAATGAATGCGATCCCGTGTTGTTCGGCTTCCAACGCGTTGTCAAAGTGGGTTTCTTTACCGTCAACCAAGATAGTCCCGCTATTTGGTTCCAGCAACCCGGTAAGAATGTTCATCATCGTCGACTTACCAGCACCGTTTTCGCCCATGAGCGCGTGAACCTCGCCGCCCTTCACGGAGAAATTGACATCTTTTAAAACTTCGTTAGAACCGAATGATTTTGAGATATGCTGCATATCAATTTGCATTTACGCCAAACCTCCTTTTGCAAGTCGCAGCTTAAAACGTTACGCCGCTTTCCAATATAATGTTTGAGAACGGTGTCATTTCGCCTGTACGGACGAATGCGTGACACTTACTCAAGTCTTGCTTCATTTGATCATGTGGGATGAACTTAACATCGACATCCGGTAATAATTGCTGAACCGCTGATAATTGGTCCGGATTTTCGGTCTTCATCTCTTCTGCCAAATAAATGCGTTGTACCTGTAACTCAGCTAAAACATTCTTTAGCACGTCTAAGAAACTTGGAAGTTGCTTAGTCACTGCTAAATCAATCTTTTCGGTTCCCTTAGGAACTGGCATTCCGGCATCACCGATAGCCAACGTGTCGAAGTGTCCCATTTGGGAGATGACCCGTGACAAATCAGAATTAATCACTGTTGTCTTTTTCATTCCTGCCTTATCCACCTTTCAGAACACTTGCAGATTCTTCATAAGGTAAATGGTTTTACCTACGCCACTAGAACACGCAGCTTGAACCGAGACACCATTCGTAAAACCGTTTACATTATTTCTACAAGACCTAAGATACAACAAAAGAAAAGCGCTTTCAATAAAAATTCATAAGTTTTTCAAAAAAAACGCGCATCACTTGGATGCGCGTTCTCATCATTCTAATACTATTCTAATAGTGTAAAGGCTCCGGTAACGCCGGTAGATCAGGGAACAGGCGCCGTAGCTTGTCCTCTGGATGAGTATCCTGAGTGTCGCGCTCCTGAAGAACCTGGGTGACGCCATTAAATGTAAACATCAGCAAATCTTCACCTTCCTCGTCGCGAACCTGAAAGAATTTCACGCCAAGTTGCAAGGCAGTCATGACAAAACGTTGCGTCTGATCACTAACCTGCTTCAGGCGAGGCAACAATGTCTTCGCCTCGACCCGTTGACGATACCAGTCGGCCGCAATCTCCTGACCATACGCCATGAGGCTCCCATCCTGCAAGTGACCTACCATCTTGGCAGATGGCGTTAACTCGGGGTGGGTCAGCACTTCTTCGAGATCGTCAATAACAGAGGTTTGCTCCGCATGAATCTGGAGCTGATCGGTCATCTCTCGTAATTCTCGGAAGACCCGTTCGCCATCGGCCTGATATTGCGTCGGTGCCAAAGGATTCTCCAAAGCCACCCGCTGATTTCGGGCCTGCGCCTCGGCGAGCTGTTGTTCCAGATCTTTAGCCGGCAAAGCCTGTGTTAAGAGATAAATCATGAAGACCTTTAAAAAGTACAGTGCGTGCCGACTGACCCCATTCGGTGTGAACGGCGTGTTATCGAAATCTCGTAATTCCAGATAGCGAATACCACCGGCAAGGTAGTCCCGCTGATTAGCCTGCCCTCTGAGCCGTACAGGCCCGTAGAACTCGTGGGCGGAGAAATAGGTGCCATTGTCTATCAAACGCTGGAGCTGGTTTAGATGCGCTTCTAGGGACGTGTACGTCACCTGCTCATCTGGCCGATTCACAAATCCGAAACGACTGTTGCGAATACTCCGCACTGGTTGGGTCAGTTCCGATGGCATCGGGTCAAAGAACCCCTCTTCAGCGACAGGACTAGCCCCAAAGAGATACGTCAGTAGCCATTGGTAGCGCACAAAGTTCTGGGCCAAACGGAAGTACAGGGCATTCTTGAAGGCCACAATGGACGTGAACTCCTGCGTATAGTGGCTGAATAGCCGATGTAAGACTGGATCCGGCAGACTGTAATTCACATGGACGCCGGTCAGACTACCATGCTGTAACCCATACTTCTTGACCAGATAAGACCGGTAAGGCCGAATGGCTGGTCGATCGAAGTGATCGGCTAAGAACTGCCAGTCGGTGTCATCCATCTTGGGTGGCGTACTAAACGGCCAGATACGGTCATCCCCTTCTAAGGAACGGTAAGCCACCGTTTGCAGGGTATCCAATTGGTCTAACGTTCCCCCAATGTTGGGATTGGGGTCCGTAATAATTTCCAGTTGGCTTTCAGTAAAGTCCGTTTGAAAGTACGGGTGGAAGGTCCGGGAACCTAAGGTACTGGGATGGGGACGACGACTCAGCCGACCATGCGGATCGATTCGTTGTTCTTCAACTTCCACACCAATTAAACTGTGATACAACTGTTCTGCTAAATTTTCTTCACGAATAACCGCTAATAGATTTTCTAACATGGCGGTAACATCCCCTGACCTTAGACTTGGTTTACTAAAGTGTAAACAAAAATTGCGACGCTGTCACTGATATTGTTCCTTTTTGCGAAATAAATTTTTGTGAACTTCCCTAACCCATGGTCAAGGATAAAAAAGGTGCCCGGACTCACGTCCAGACACCCTATAACAACTTAATCAATTACTTCTTAACTAAAACGGTGACACTTTCCACATGTGGCGTTTGTGGGAATTGGTCGACCGGCTGGATAGCCCCGTCGATGTCGTAGCCGAGTTCTTGGAAGCGAACCACGTCACGAACCAACGTTGCTGGGTTACAGCTGACGTAGACGACCTTCTTAGGCCCCATCTTGGCAGTGGAATCGATCAGGCTTTCGGCCAGACCCTTACGTGGCGGATCAACTACCACGACGTCGGGCTTGATGCCGTCTTCTTGCCACTTAGCCATTTGTGATTCAGCCTTAGCCACTTCAAAAGTGACATTGCTCAAGTGGTTCTTCTGCGCGTTAACCTTGGCGTCTTCGATGGCTTCAGGAACCACATCGACCCCGTAAACCTGCTTAGCGTGCTTAGCCAAAGCCAGTGAAATCGTCCCGATCCCACAGTAGGCATCGATCACGGTTTCTTCACCGGTTAAGCCAGCCTTGTCGATGGCCATTTGGTAAAGCTTTTCGGTCTGTTGGGGGTTCACTTGGTAGAATGACCGGGCCGAAATGGCGAAGGTCAAGCCTAACAGGCTATCCTCGATGGTTGGCTTGCCGTACAGCGTCCGCGTCACGTTACCCATGATGACATTCGTCTTCTTGGCGTTAACGTTTAGCACGATGCTGGTAACTTCTGGCAAGGCCTTGTGAATCTGATCGACCAGTTGAGCCTGACTAGGAATCTTTTGCGTCCGGCTAACCAGGACAATCATCATTTCATGACTGTAGTAACCCCGACGAACCATGATGGTCCGCAAGACACCCTTGTCACTAATTTCATCGTAGGCGGGAATCTCAAACTGGCGGAGCAAATCGCGAACCTTGACGATGGCCGCATCGATGGCTGGGTCCTGAATGTAGAAATCCGTCAATGGAATGAGGTCATGGCTGTGTTGCCGGTAGAAACCGGTCTCCAACTGTCCCTTAACCTTACGAACGGGCACTTGGGCCTTGTTCCGGTACTGGGTTGGGTTAGCCATCCCTAGCGTTGGGGCAACGTCAACATCGACGTGGGCCTTACTGAAGAGTTCCGCAATCTGGTGTTGCTTAAAAGTCAGTTGGGCTGGGTAAGCCAAGTGTTGCAGGGGCGCAATCCCAGTCTGACGGTATGTCTTGTCGACATCCTTAACCCGGTCAGGCGATTCCGTCTTCCAAGTCACGGCACGAGCAAAACCATAGTGGCTCTGCACCTTCGTCACTTGAATCGTGAGTTCTTCACCTGGTAAGGCATTTTCGATAAACAGAGGGAAATCATCAACCTTAGCGACACCCATTCCCTGATAAGTTAAATCGGCAATGGTGACGTCGAGGCGTTCGTTCTTTGTTACGGGTGCTTTAGTTTTCATTCGTTCTCCTTAATGAGAAAGGGATCTTGCCCTGAAAATGCCGTGCAAAATCCCTTCAGTATCTTAATCTTCCGTTGATGTCGTTGATCCGTCGGGTAAGCTTTCCACTTGCTTGACGAATTTTTCTTCGGCCTCAAGGATCTCCGGTGATTCATTGGTAACCGCCGCATCTGGAATGTCGTCGAGATTGGCGTACATTTCAATGTGTTGGGCCAAATTGGTGAATTTCATTGGCGCATCGCCACCATATTCACCGTCCAGGTTAATCATCATGCGGTCTTCAACCGGCCGTGCAATGACCTTACTGGTCTTCTTGTAAATAATGTGGGGATCGTTGATGTGCTTTCCGCCGTTTAAGACGAGACCCATCAACCGCAGGATTTCCGGCATGCTGGCGGTCTTCACGATAATCATCGTAAATTTACCATCGTCCAAGGCAGCGTCAGGCACAATCTGTTCAAAGCCCCCGATGGAGTTGGTCAGCGCCAAGAGAAACATCGACGCCTTCCCCCGGAAATGGCCGTCATCATAGGTCAAGTCCATATCAATCGGCTTAATCCGTGGCAACAACTCGGCCCCCTTCAGCAGGTAGGCCAAGTAGCCAAAGATCGACTTTAAGTTGGATGGCACATCGTAGGTTAACTCGGTCAGTAAGCCCCCACCGGCAATGTTAATAAAGTAGGTTTCGCCCGCCTGACCGATGTCCATCTTGATGGTTTGATTCTTCAGGACCACCTTGGCTGCCGCTAACGGATCCTCACGTGGAATGTGTAAGGCCCGCGCATAGTCATTGGTCGTTCCGGCCGGAATGATCGCCATCTTCGGACGATGGGGTAATCCCGCAATCCCGTTCACAACCTGGTTGATGGTCCCATCCCCACCGGCAGCCACAATGAGTTCAAACCCGGCCTTAGCGGCGCGCGTTGCCTCATTCTGTGCCGAATCCGGGGCAGCAGTTGTTGCATATGCACTGGTTTCATAACCGGCCTGTTCAAACACTGCCAGAATATCAATCAGATCTTTTTTTAATGCCTCACGCCCTGAGGTTGGATTGTAGATCACCCTTGCCCGTTTACGCATGTTGTGCCTCCATTGTTCTTATTGCTTTAAGGCTGTCATCAGTAACTGATTGACAACCTGCGGGTTAGCTTGTCCGTGGGTTTGCTTCATGATTTGACCAACCAGGTAACCAACGGCACGTTTCTTCCCGTTGTTAAAGTCTTCAATCGATTGTGGATTAGCGTCTAAGACGTCATCGATAATCGGTTGGAGCTTAGCTGGATCGGACAATTGAACCAGGCCATGTGCTTCGACGAAGGCCTTAGGTTCTTCACCGTTGGTAATGGCCTTGAAGACCTTCTTGGCCATCTTGCTAGAAATGGTCCCGTCGGAAATCAAGTTGATCATGCCGGCCAAGTTAGCTGGCGTCAGCTTCGTGGCTTGTAAATCGACATGGTTGTCATTCAGGAAGGCGTTAACGTCCCCTTGTAGGTAGTTAGCGGCCATCTTAGGGTCAGCCTTCAAGGCAACCGTTGCATCGAAGAAGTCTGACATTTCCTTGGTTTGGGTGATAACCATGGCGTCATAATCTGTCAAACCAAGCTCGTTAACGTAACGTTCCCGCCGCTTAGTTGGCATTTCTGGCATGGCATCCCCGAGTTCCTTGATCCACTCATCACTGATGTTCAGTGCTGGCAGATCGGGTTCTGGGAAGTACCGGTAGTCATCGGCACCGGCCTTGACCCGCATCAGGATCGTTTCGCCGGTCTTTTCGTCGAACCGCCGCGTTTCTTGTTGAACCGCGCCGCCAGACATTAAGACCTGCTGTTGCCGCTTTTCTTCGTACTCGAGCCCCCGTTGCACGTAGTTAAAGGAGTTCAAGTTCTTCAATTCGGTCTTAGTCCCAAACTTTTCTTGACCCACCGGACGGACAGAAATGTTAACGTCGACCCGCATGGATCCTTCTTCCATCTTCACATCGGAGATCCCAGTAAATTGGATCCGTTGACGTAAGGCTTCCAGGTAGGCATAGGCTTCAGCTGGTGAAGCGATGTCTGGCTTAGAAACGATTTCAATCAATGGCGTCCCTTGCCGATTTAAATCGACGTAAGAATAGTCGCGTTCGTGGGTGTTCTTCCCGGCATCTTCTTCGATATGCATCTCGGAGATCCCGATTTTCTTCTTCACACCATCCACGTCAACTTCAACCCAGCCATCGTGACCGATAGGCTTGTCGGATTGCGTGATTTGGTAGGCCTTCGGGTTATCCGGATAGAAGTAGTTCTTCCGGTCAAAGTGGGTGTGTTGTTCTACGGTCGCATGCAGTGCTAAAGCTGCGATGATTCCGTCGGCGACAACCCCCTTGTTGGTCGTTGGCAATACCCCAGGGTATCCCCAATCGATCACGTTGGTGTTGGCGTTCGTTTCGGCCCCATAGGCCACGGGTGATGGGCTAAAGATCTTTGAATGGGTCTTTAACTCGATGTGGACTTCAAGTCCAATAGTTGTTTCAAAGTTCATTAGTTTTGACCTCCTAACGTTGGCAGTTGGGTATGGAAGTCTGTGCTCTGTTCGAACGCGTACCCGGCCCGGTAAAGCGTGCTTTCGTCAAATGGACGGCCGATCAGTTGCATCCCAACCGGTAAGCCATTACTGAAGCCAGCTGGCAGGGAAAGACCTGGCAATCCAGCTAAGTTAACAGGGATCGTCAAAACGTCATTCATGTACATCGTGATTGGATCCTTGATTTCGTCACCCAAACCAAAGGCTGGTGTTGGGGCAACGGGACCCATGATGAAGTCATGATCCTTCAAGATTGCCTTGAAGTCATTCATGATCACCGTCCGGACTTTGGCAGCCTTCAAGAAGTAGGCGTCATAGAACCCAGCGGACAGTGAGAACGTCCCCAACATGATCCGGCGCTTAACTTCATCGCCAAAACCTTCGGAACGCGACTTCACGTAAACGTCTTCCAAGTTCTGAACATCCTTGGCCCGGTAACCATAACGAATACCATCGAAACGTTGCAGGTTAGAGGAAGCTTCGGAGGACGCAATGATGTAGTAGGCAGCAACGCCATACTTGTTGTGTGGTAACGAAACTTCGTCAACCGTGGCCCCTAACTTACGGTAGGTGTCGGCAGCGGCCAGAATTGCGGCCTTGACGTCATCGCTGACCCCGTCCGCCAGGTATTCCTTAGGCAAACCAATCCGCAAGCCCTTAACGCTCGTGGCATCGTTTAAGTCGGCGGCAAAGTCAGGAACGGCTTGCGTCGAACTGGTTAAATCGTGGTCGTCATGGCCGGCAATGGCACTCAAGACCGTGGCATTATCCTTAACACCATGAGTCAAAGGCCCGATTTGGTCCAAACTTGACCCGAAGGCAATCAGCCCCCAGCGAGACACCCGACCATACGTTGGCTTGATGCCGACGATCCCGTTAAAGGAAGCGGGTTGCCGAATCGAACCACCGGTATCTGAACCCAGGGCAACTGGCACTTGACCAGAAGCTACTGCGGCCGCAGAACCACCAGAAGACCCACCGGGAACCTTGGTTTGGTCCCAGGCATTCTTCGTTGGCTTGAAGGCTGAGTTTTCAGTTGAACCACCCATGGCAAATTCATCCAGGTTGGTCTTTCCGACTGTGATCATTTGTGCAGCGGCCAACTTTTCAGTAACCGTGGCATCATAGACCGGCTTGAAGTCCGCTAACATCTTAGAAGCAGCGGTTGTCGTCAGACCCTTGGTCACAATATTATCTTTTAAAGCCACAGGAATCCCGGCCAATGGCTGGTCATCACTGATACCGGCCTCATCAATCTTAGCGGCCTGAGCCAAGGCGGCGTCTTCATTGAGGTTTAAGAAGGCGTCAATCTTGGTATCCGTGTCCTTGATGTTGTCGAGTGTCGCTTGGGTTAATTCCTTGGCACTGACCTTTTTGGCAACCAGGTCGGCGTGGAGGCTAGCGAGATCTTGGTTAAAGTAGTTCATCTATTCATTATCCTCGCTTTCATCGATGATGGCTGGTACCTTGATGAAGCCGCGGGCAGCGTCCGGCGCGTTCTTTAACAACGCCTCACTTTGTCCCCAGTTATCGGCGACATCTTCACGCATCACATTTAATTGGTCAGAAACACTACTGGTTGCTTCGACACCGGTCGTATCGACTTCACTCAGTGTCTCAAACAGGCCAATAATGTCGTCAAGTTGGGGCGTAAACGCGTCCAACTGGGCATCCGTAAATTCAAGCTTTGCCAATCCGGCAACGTGTTGAACTTGTTCTCGAGTAATTCGATTAGCCATCAATTATCCCTCTTTCTAATTTATCCGCATTCACCATTTACCTTCTAAAATCCAAAGATAAACATACATTGCCATTTTACCATATATCCACGTCAGACAAAGGATAATGACAAAAAATCGGCAACCGTTCAACTGACGGCCACCGACTCGCAATCTGTTTAATAACTATTAAAGACGTGACTCGCAAATTTCTTTTCGCCACTTGCCCGTGACAAGTAACTCTGAACGCCGTCAGTTGAGGAAACCTTGACGTCGATCGGAACCCCCGTTGGCAGATATTTCTGTGCCGCCGTCTGGAGATATTGCGTGAAGCTAATGATTTCCGTTTGACTGTAGAACTGGGTGTTGATATTAACGTGCATCCCCTGTAACGTGTTCCCATCGTATTGGGCTTGCGCCGTCACCCCACTCAAGTTCGGGAAGAAGTTCTCGACCTGCGACTTAAAGTTAGTAAAGGAGCTGGCATCGTTACTGTTAGGGGCACTCTGTCCACTTTCAACTGGGAAGACCACGTTCTTCTGACCCAAAGCCGTCCAATCCTTAACCGTCGTTGCCCCGGCCTTATTCTGGGAGTAAGCCATGAAGGTTCCCCCAACCAGACTATCGTTAGAGGCTTGCCGGTAAATAGCAATCACAATCGGCACGTTCTTCAAAGCCGACTTCTGACGCATCCGTTGCAGGACGGTATTGGCGGCCTTCTTGGCATATGCCAGGCCGGCTGCCTTGCTGATCTTGGTCTCGTAAGTGGCCCCGTACTGTTCCTTCTTGTAGTAGTCCACAGAGTTCACGGCGATCCCAACAGTCACCCCACTAAGTGAGAGCTTGTTGTTCTTTTGCGTCATGTAGTCTTGTTCTTCCAACGCCTGGATGTAAACTGGATTTCGCTTATCAGGAGATTTTGAGCCATTGTCTTTGGGATTCAATCCCGTGTCATTAGACTTTGACTGACGGTCTAACCAGTTCTGAACCGTGGATGAACTCAGGTATTGCCCTTCCTGGAAGACGTACTTCTTGGTTGAGAAGACTTTCTTGGAGACGTTCAACATCCCCGATTCAAAGCTCTTCAAATTGTAGGTATTGCCGGAGTCCTGACTGTTCGTGACCCCCCGTGACTTACTGGTCTGGTAGTGGCCACTCTTAATGACCCCTTCGTAGTCGCCATCCGTCGACTGGCCGGTCAGTTGGGTACTCCCCGTCTTGCTGGAACCCGAACCAGAAGACATGTTGGAACTACTTAAATTACCACACGCAGCCAAAAATAACGGTACTGTGGCTAACGCAATCAAGATTCGTAACCGTTTCACGACTTGTTTCCTCCTAAAGGTCTTCATTTGTTTTCATTCATCGCTGCTAACAGCCGGGCCTCATCCCAAATGGGAATGTCGAGGCTCTGGGCCTTCGTGAGTTTGCTCCCAGCGGCTTCCCCCGCGATCAACAGGTCGGTCTTCTTCGAAACACTGCCGGTAACGGTCGCCCCGTGTTGTTCCAACCAGGCCGTGGCTTCTGGCCGCGTCAGCTCATTGAGCTTTCCCGTCAAAACCACGCGTTGATTGGCAAAGGTGCCCGTCGGATCGACTGGCTCGCTTGGACCACTGGTGTAGGTGAGGTTAACGCCGACCGCGGCCAGCTCGTGCATCAAAGCCTGAACGGGGGCACTGCTGAAGTAGGTCACGACGCCATCGGCAATGATGCCCCCGATGGTGTCAATGGCCGCAATCGTTTCACTATCGGCGGCCATCAGGCTGTCGAGATCGCCAAAATCTGCGGCCAAGGAACGCGCCGCCTTAGCACCCACGTGACGAATACCTAACCCAAATAGCAAACGTTCTAATGAATTATTGCGACTATTGTCAATGGCTGTCAAGAGGTTTTGGGCCGACTTCTCCCCAAATTTATCTAAAGTTAATAATTGGTCCGCCGTTAATCGGTAAAGACTGGCCACATTGGTCACCAGCTTCCGGTCGAATAATTGAGCCACGATCTGGGGACCTAGACCCGCGATGTTCATGGCATTTCGGGAGGCAAAGTGATTCATGCCTTCGGCCAATTGTGCCGGACAGTTCGGGTTGATACACCGTAAGGCGACTTCCTCGTCTAAGTGGACCAACTCGGCCCCACAGGAAGGACAGTGTGTTGGAATCGGATAGACTTCGGCATCTGCTGGCCGTTTATCCGCCACGACCTGTGAGATTTCTGGAATGATATCTCCGGCCTTGTGCAGCAGCACCGTATCGCCCAGGCGAATATCCTTAGCCTGCAAATAATCTGGATTGTGTAATGAGGCTCTGGCCACTGTACTTCCGGCCAAAACCACGGGATCCATGACAGCGGTTGGCGTCACAATCCCCGTCCGACCAACCGTCCATTCGATATCTTCGACAATCGTTTGGACCTCTTCGGGTGGAAACTTGTAGGCAATCGCCCAGCGAGGCACCTTCACCGTCGCCCCGATCGCTCGTTGAAGGGGTAACGAATTGGCCTTAATGACGATCCCATCGATCCCATATGGCAGATCAGAACGTTGGGCCTGGTAAGTGTCGATATAGGCATTCACCTCGTCCATGTTGTGGGCGACTCGATAGGCGGGATTGGTCGTAAAGCCCAACTCTGCCAACTCGTCGAGTAACCCACTCTGGGTCCGGGTATTCAGCGGTTCATAGTCGGCAATGTTGTACATAAAGGTCGCCAATTTACGGTCCGCCGTCACCTGGGTATCCAGTTGACGCAACGAACCCGCGGCGGCATTCCGTGGGTTGGCAAATGGCGCCTGCCCAGCGGCCTCACGACGTTCATTAAGCGCAAGAAAGGCCGCCTTAGGCATGTAACACTCACCGCGCACATCGATGGTCAACGGCCGACTCAGGGTCTGTGGGATGGACGGAATCATCTTGAGGTTGGCCGTAATGTCTTCCCCAATTTGCCCGTTTCCTCGCGTGGATCCCTGAATGAATTTTCCGTTCTCATAACGTAGGGAAATCGCCAGGCCATCAATCTTTAATTCACAATTATAGTCAAAGTCCTCGTCCACGTTGGACCGCAAGCGATCGTTAAACTCACTCAGTTCTTCCAAGGAGAAGACATCCCCCAGGGAGAGCATCGGAATCGCATGCGCCACCTTAGGTAAATCACCACGGGTGGTGCCACCCACGTGCTGTGTCGGCGACTCCGGGGTCACGATGGCCGGAAAGGCTTCTTCCAGGGCCACCAGCCGCGCATACACACGGTCGTAGACGTCATCTTCCACCGAGGGCGCGTCGGCGTCGTAGTACTGTTTTCCCCAGGCTAAGAGCTGAGGACGGAGATTAGCGGCCTCGGTGGCGGCCTGTTCTTTCGTTAAAGTATTAGTAGGTTTGTCAGTCATTGTTTTCCTCCCACGTTAACTTCTAGTCATCCACTCGTTTGATTGGGGCAAACGCTGCTAAGAGCCGCTTAACACCCTGTTCTGGAAAGGCAATATCGAGTTCGGCATCTTCACCGGTTCCGTTAACCTTAACCACGGTTCCGATACCCCACTTCTTGTGGCTGGCCTTGTCACCCACACCCCAAGAAACCTTACCAGCACCAGTTCCGCCAGATTCACTGACGCGACCGGTCTTCCCATGATAAGGCGTCGCAACGGCACTGGCCGTCCGCCGTTCAAATGGTAAGTCACGCCGACTTGGCGTCAAGCCGGACTTCGTTTCACTGTAATCCAGATGGAGCAGTTCTGGTTCGATTTCGGTCACAAAGCGCGACTGCGGATTCGTTTGCCGGCGACCGTAAAGCATTCTAGAATACGCATTCGTCAAATAAAGCTTGGTCTGAGCCCGCGTGATACCCACGTAAGCCAACCGCCGTTCTTCCTCGAGCTCATCGTCTTCGAGCATGGCTCTGGACAGGGGGAAGATTCCCTCTTCCAGTCCCATGAGGAAGATAACTGGAAATTCCAGTCCCTTAGCCGCATGCAACGTCATTAACGTGACCTCAGCGGGTTCTTCCTCTACGTCGTCTTGGGCAGAAACCAAGGCCAAATCAGCTAGGAATTCAACCAACCGGTCCTCATCCTCGTCGTGATCGGCGTTGTCCCAATCCGTATCAAACTTCTGGGTCACGGACAGGAATTCCTCAATATTTTCAATTCGGGTTTCGGCTTCCAGGGACTTAGAGGCTTTCAAAGCCTTCATGTAGCCCGTCTCATCTAGAATTTGGTTGGTAATATCGGAGACCCCACTGGTTGGCGCGGCCTCTTGAATGGCCTTGATGGTCAATCCAAACTTCTCCATCGAATTGCGAATTCGGGTCCCCAGGTTATTGGCCAGACTAATGTTCTGGGTGGCTTCGAGTTCCGTCCAATCGTTAAATTCGGCGAACTCCCGGAGTTTGGTCAGACTCGTGGCCCCAATCCCCCGTTTTGGTTCGTTAATAATCCGTTCGAGACTCATGGAGTCCGCGGGATTAGCCACTAACGTCAGGTAAGCCAGGACGTCTCTTATTTCCTTACGGTCGTAGAACTTGTGGCCCCCGACCATGGTGTAAGGGATATTCGCCTTGACCAACGTTTCTTCAATCACTCGTGACTGCGCGTTGGTTCGGTACAGAATCGCAAAGTCCCCATAATCGTGGTGATTCTGCGTTCGTTCTTCTTGAATCTTAGCCACGACATAGTGGGCTTCGTCGTTTTCATTTTGACCCCGGTAATAGGAGATCTTGTCCCCTTCGGGATTCTCGGTCCACAGATCCTTCTTCTTCCGGTTAACGTTCTTCTGAATCACATCGTTAGCGGCCTGTAAGATGGTCTTAGTTGACCGATAGTTCTGTTCCAACAGTGTCACGTGGGCACTGGGATAGTCATGTTCAAAGTTCAGGATGTTTTCCATGTTGGCACCCCGCCAACCGTAAATACTTTGATCGCCATCCCCAACAACACAGAGATTGCCATGCTTCTTAGCCAGCATATTTACCAGCGTGTACTGCGCATCGTTGGTATCTTGGTATTCGTCAACGTGAATGTACTGGAACTTTTCTTGGTAGTAGCCCAGCACATCGTCATTTTCCTTAAATAACTTGATGGTCAGCATGATCAGGTCATCGAAATCCATGGCCTGGTTTGCCTTAAGTTCACGCTGATAGTTCTCGTAAACATTCGACACCGTTTCCTCGAAAGGATTACCAGCGGCTGCACGCATCATGGCCGGTGTCTGTAAGGCATTTTTAGCGTTTGAAATGGCCCCTAAAACGGAACGGGGATCGAACTTCTTCACATCCAAATTCAAGTCTTGTAAGACTCGCTTAACCAAGGTCCGTTGTTCACCGGGATCGGCGATTGTAAACGCCCGATTGTACCCTAATTTATCGGCATCGCGACGCAAGATCCGGACACACAACGCATGGAACGTGGAAACCCACACGTCGCGGCCATCGGGGCCCAAGAGCTTGGCCACCCGCTCCCGCATTTCCTTAGCCGCCTTGTTCGTAAAGGTAATCGCCAGAATCCGCCAAGGCATCACACTATTGTGTTCAATGAGATACGCCACTCGGTGCGTCAATACTCGGGTCTTGCCACTACCGGCACCCGCCAATACCAACAGAGGGCCCTCCGTTTGGAGAACGGCCTCCGTCTGCTTATCATTCATGCCAGTTAACAATTCTTCTCCTGCCACCGTGAACACAATCCTCTCTGTAATTAGTCTTGACCATTATAGCAAAAAAACATACGTTCTGCGAGGTGAACTCCCCTAGTTTACCAGGTCGTTTTTGCCCATGAAAAAGGGTCGAGACCGCTGCCTCGACCCCCACTCCTTCGGGTCATTTGGCAACCCTTAAAGAAGTTCTAAATTAAGACTCCGCCGGCGTGTTCCAAATTCCGGTATCATCCAATTGATCTAAGATCGTTTTAACCGTTTCACCCTGAACCGAGATGTGACCCATGACTTCATCCGACGCCTGTTTCTTCAGGTGATAGAAGGTGAAGTGCCAGTTAGACTTCAACTGCCACTGCGTCCGAATGGCTGACAGCTGATCGGTGGTAAAGGCCGCCGTAACTGCTGGCGTCAAGATTTCTGGGGTGGCCAATGGTAAACCGGCGATTGCCCGCAGATGTTGTTCAAATTCATTGACCGTGGCAGAGGCATCAAAGATGTAGCCCGTCTCACTCGGCGCTGGCACGATCTTCTTCACGTAGATGGTGCCACTGCTGGTCAAGTAGAAGGAGACCTCAAAGACGCCCACATAACTAACGTGCTTGGCGACTTCGTTGGCAATCCGGTGAATCTCACTGGCAACCGCGTCGTCGACCTGCGCCGGCACCCAAGTCTTCACTGGCCGGTCGGACACAGAGGCTGTTTCCGTAATTGGAAAGTCCTGCTGGTTGCCGTCCTGATCACGGGCAACGATGATTGAATATTCCCGGTCATAGGCGATTTGGGATTCCAGGATGTAGGTTCCCCAGTCCAAGAGACCCGCTGCCTTCGCAATATCGGTCTGCGTCTTAATCACAAGTTCTCTGCCGTGCGACCATTCCTTTTGAATAGGCTTCAACACGCAAGGATACCCGATAGAGTTAACGGACTGGTAAACGTCATCCAGGTTGATGATCGTGGCATATGGCGCGATGTTGACATTGAGTTGTTCGAAGAAGGCCCGTTCAAGCAACCGGTCTTGCATCATTTCCAGCATATCTGTCCCCTGAGGAATCCGCGTATACTGAGACAAGAATTTCACAACATCGGTACTGACCTGTTCGGAATCATAGACGATAGCCGCACAGCTCTCGGCAAAGTGCTGAAGCTTGTCATGATCCTTGCGCGTCCCAACTGCCTTGAAATCAGCCAATTGGAGAGCTTCGCTAGTTTCGTCGGGACCGTAAGCCCCCACGCGTAACCCCATCTTTCGAGCCGTGGTCACCAACATTGCTGCGTTGGCGCTATTTCCAATCACGCCAATTGTATCTCCCGGATATAAGACCGTGTTCGCCAATTTGCTCCCTACTTTCTGACTTAATATTATCTAAACAATGATCACTGTCACTAAATCACAAGATCCAAGCGGACGCTCGTGTTCAGATCTTCACTATAAGTTTAAAGTTTGCCTGACAATTACACAAGTATCCGTCCCCTAATCTTGGGCGAACTGGACCTCGTTGTGGTCAAATGAAGCGATGCTCGCCAAGGCTTCCAACTGAATGCCAGCATCCACAACTAACTGATGTCCCTTTTGGAACCGCTTCTCGATCACGACACCAACCCCGGCGACCGAAATCTGAGCCGTTTCGGCAATATCCAAGAGACCCTGAACGGCCTGCCCATTGGCTAAAAAGTCATCGATAATCAGCACCCGATCCTTGGCATCCAGGAACCGCCGGTCAATTGAGATATCGTTGTTTACCCGCTTGGTGTAGGAGTAAACCTTGGCCGTGTACAGGTGATCCGTTAGCGTCAGACTCTTGTGTTTGCGGGCGAAGATGACCGGCACATTGAGATGTAACCCGGCCATGACAGCTGGCGCAATCCCAGACGATTCCACTGTTAGGATCTTGGTAATCCCGGCATCGGCGAACCGGCGCGCAAACTCCGCGCCCAATTCATTCATGAGTTGGGGGTCAATTTGATGATTTAAGAAATTATCCACCTTAAGAACGTCACCCGGCAACACTGTGCCGTCACGTCGAATTCGATCTTCTAAAATTTTCATGTCTTCGCGGCCTCCATCACTTTGTTTTGTTTATATTCTACCCGATTGAACCTTAAAAAAACAACGGTCGACCGCCACATTTTACCAGGCTTAACCGAAAAATAATCCAATGACCTCGGCTAAAACCGTCGTGGCAGCCAAAATTGCCAGATTTCGCACGGCTAAAATGAAGGTCTGCTTCTTCACCTGAACGGCAAAGAAAGCTCGGACATTGCGGTAAACTAAGGGAATACTGAGTAAGGCCAGTAGCGACCACTTCGGCAGATCACCGACAGCCACCGATCCCACGAGTGCCAAGTAACCCACAATATAAAAGGCAGCAAATAAAATGAGCGACCCCCGTTTTCCCAGATAATAAACGATCGTCCGACGGTTTAGGGCAAGGTCTTCCTGGGCATCACAGATGTTGTTAGCCAAGAGCAAGGCCGCAATCGCCGTCACCGCAATACCGGATGCTAGTAAGACTCGACCGGCGAGTGACCAAGACAATCCCCCACGCTGGTAGACGTTGAGGTACACCGTGATCAACGTGATCAGGTAACCCATGGTAAAGCCGGCAAAAAATTCTCCCGTTGGTGTCCCGGATAACGGCCGCGGTCCGCCGGCGTAAAGATACCCAACTAAGAAACACCCGACGCCCATGATCAGGAGTGGCCAACCCGTGGCCCAGACCAACCAAAGGCCCAGTGCCCCAGCGATGACCACGAAGGTTGCCATGAGGCCGAAGACTCGCGCCATCCGCAGGTGTTGGACGCCAATAATGTTGGTTTCACGTTTCCACCGTTCGGCTTGCGTCCCGGCATGACGGTAATCCTGATAGTTATCGTTAATATCAACCGCCATGTTAAAGAGAAACATGGCCACGAAAAAGACCCCGATCACGTCCCAATTCACGTGATTAAAGTTAAAGGCCACGAAGATCAGCCCCAATAAAAAGGGCCAAACCGATGCAATCTTAGCCTTAATTTCCACTAATTCTAAAAAGTTTTTGACCGTCACACAAATCCCCCCGAATATCTTTTCTAAATTCGATGATAACCTTTATTTGACAACGTTTCCACTTGTCGGTAAGATAAATTTTAACGGGTACATAGTGAGGTGCAGTATGGATCAACAACTTTGGCGGCGATTCCCTTCAGTGGCGCCGCAGTTAAATGACTTGCAGGCCTATTTATTGGCTGCCATTCAACTCGACAATCAACCGATTCATCACAAAATTATCAGTCTGTTAACATCCGGTGGCAAGCTTCTCCGCCCCGGATATTTTTACTTATTTAGTGCCTTCGGCCAACCAGTGGATCCACTGGCGCTTCAGGCTGGAGCGGCGGCACTCGAAATTCTCCACGTTGGGACCTTGATTCACGATGATGTGATCGATGAGTCTCCGACTCGGCGTGGGGTCCGCACCATTCAGATGAAATATGGCCAGCGGAACGCAATCTATGCCGGAGACTTCATGTTCACGGTCTACTTCAATCAGGTTCTAAAGTCTACTGGTGACCGGGCCCTGGTCCAGGACCACATTGATTCGATGCACCGCATCCTACAAGGTGAACTTCATCAAATGGCGCTGAACTACCGCGAAGACGTGACCCAGGAAAGCTACTTAGAAGAAATTGCTGGAAAAACGGCGGAACTCTTTGCTCTCAGTTGCTATCAAGGGGCGGCGCTGACCAATGCCCCACAGAGCGTGATCACTCATGCTCGCAAGATTGGGTTGGCCATCGGGAGCGCCTACCAAATCTTGGACGATATTCTGGATTACACTGGTGATCCCCATAAGACCCGCAAACCCGTACTCGAGGATCTGCGGTCAGGGGTCTACTCACTACCCTTGATTCTGGCGATGCCCCTGGCGCGCAAAGATTTCCATCAGCTCCTAAAGAAGCGTCATGACATGACCGCGGCCGACATCATTGCCGTTCAACAGCTGGTCACCCAACACGGTGGCGTCACCGCGGCTAAGGCGTTGGCAACTCAGTTCACAGAACAGGCACTTGACGATATTCAGGCATTACCGGCCGGAACGGCTCGCGATGATCTCGCCAAACTGACGACACTATTGTTGCAGCGCGACCATTAGTGAGTTGTCGTAGCCCTCAACTTGGATTTAAAAGGCCGCCTGCGGCTGCCAGGGATTGCGCCTGCTGTGGGGACGCTTCAGCCCCTTGGGCTTCTCGCTCGATTTGAAGCCTCGCCAAGAACGCGAGTCTTCAAAATCGCCCGTGGTGTAAGGCCGAGAGAACCACTCGGTCTAACTCCACCTCCACGGCCGGCTCCATCCCTGGCCTCCTCCGGCTTTGATCGACCGGTGCCGCAACGTAACAGTACCGCATGCTAATCACGGTTAACCTTAAACAATTTGTGATTAGCTTACACAGGCCCACCATCCATCTAGATAATTAAACAAAAATCCTGCTTGACCTAACCGTTACTGGTTAAATCAAGCAGGATTTTTTCATTTCACTTAATCGTTATGTCCTCGGTCCAAGTCATAGAGCGACCGGAAGCGCGCGTTATCGCGGTAAAGTTCCGCCGGTGTCCCTTGCATATCAAACGACCCATCTTCGATGAAACGAACCTGATCGACATGGTTGATTCCAGCCAGATGGTGGGTCACCCAGATAATCGTCTTGTCCTTAAGAACATCGAAGACCGTGTCTAAGAGATGCTGTTCCGTGATTGGATCTAGACTCACAGTTGGTTCATCTAAAATAATAATTGGTGCATCTTGCAGTAGGATCCGGGCCAGCGATAACCGTTGCTGTTCCCCACCAGAGAACCGGCTACCGGCTTCTTGAACCTGCGTCTCGTAGCCCATCGGCAGGCGAGAAATCAGATCATCCAATTCAACCGCCTTGATGGCCGCGCGAACTTGTTCATCGGTCGCGTTGAGGTTCCCCAAACGAACATTATTCATGACCGTCGTATTGAAGAGGTATGGCTGTTGGTCCAGGACACCAAAGAGTTGGGCGCGCTGTTGTTGTAATCGTGCGATAGGTACCTCGTTTAGATGCACCGTCCCACGCGTTGGGGCCTCATCCCCGAGAATTAATTTCAATAACGTACTCTTCCCGGTTCCACTCGGCCCCAGTAAGGCCAATTTTTCACCAGCATGGACCGTCAATGACAGATCGCGCAAGACCTGGCGCTGAGCACCCTGATACTGAAAATCAACGTGATCAATAGCCAACGTTTCAAAGTCGCCGATCGTCGTCTGTGCCACCTGCTTAGGTTCCGATTCATCCAAGGCATTCACCCGTTGAATCGAATCCCGGTAGACTGGCCACTCACTGACCCCCTGGCTCATATCGGCAAAGGGTTCCACCGTTGGAAAGAGGGCTAACCCGAAGGCCGCGACCCAGTTAGCCTGCGCCTGACTCCCAGTAAAGGTCAACCCGGCCCACCACACAATGAGGATCACAGCGGCCCCGAAGATCACCTGAATGGCAAAGTTACGCCACCACTGGAAATGATGGTCACTACGCCGTAAGGTCGCAATCTGGTCGATGGGAGCGTCTTGTTGGTCTAGGAAATCTTGACGCCGACCGGAAATCAGCCAGTCACCTAACCCTAATACGGAATCGGTCAGTTGTGTGTAGAATCGCCGCTGAATCTGACGCGCCTGAAATTCTCGCCGACCATTAGCGGCGACCGACAAGAGTTGCATCACGATGACGATGACGCCCAACAAGACCAGCATTAACAAGCCAAAGGCCCAGTTGAAATACCCAATGCCTAACACCACAAATAGATACAGTAACCACCCAATAACTAGTGGAAACACGGTCCGTAGGTAGAGATTCTCAATATGATCGATATCCTCGGCCAGGATACTCAGGACATCCCCGGTCTGGTGCGTCTGACGAATCGCCACCGCTTGTTTTTCCACGGCCTGATACAGTCGCTTACGAAAATCAGAGACGATGCGGAGAACCCAGTTGTGACTGGTCAAGCGTTCCGCATAACGGAAGGCTGGCCGACCAATCCCAAAGGCCCGTGCCAACACAATTGGCACGTAAATCATGAGAATGTTGTAAGGATGAGTCGCCGCTCGGCTAATCAGGTAGCCAGAGTTAAACATCAACGCTCCACCACAGAAGAACGTCATGAATCCTAGGAAGAGCACTAATCCCAGCAACTTCCGGTAGCGACGGAGGTATGGCATGACCCAGTGATCGTGCTTAAATGTCTCGAAGAATCCTTTCATTTCACCGTCGCCCCTTCCATCTCTGACCGCAATCTGACGTAGGCCCCATTCTTCTCCTGCAGTTCAGCAGGGGTCCCCTGTTCCACAATCTGGCCGTGATCCATGACCAGAATATAATCCATTTCATTCATCCAATGTAATCGGTGCGTGGCAAAGAAGACCAGATGGTGGTCAAAGACCGGCATCATCGTTTGCTTCAGACCGACTTCGGTTTCAATATCCAAGTGCGCCGTGGGTTCATCGAACAACAATACGCGACGCGAATCGTCCAGAAAGGCCCGAGCCAACGCAATTCGTTGGGCTTGGCCCCCACTGACGCCTCGTGAACCTTCACCAATCGCCGTCTCAAGTCCTTCAGGCAACGTGGCAATCCAGTCACTCAGCCCGGCCTTAGCTACCGCCGACTGAACGGCTGTCTCACTGGCCTGAGGATCGTAAAAGGTAATATTTTCTCGCAGACTCGCATGGAACAGATAAGGGGCTTGTGGTATGTACACAAAACTCCGCTGCCAGGCCTTTTGATCCAGATGAGGCACCGCAGTCCCCCGAACCGTAATCTGGCCGTCCTGGGGGCTGAGAAAGCCACCTAGGGTGTTAATCAGCGTCGACTTGCCGGAACCCGAGGCACCTATGATGCCGACCTTTTGAAACCCTTTGATTTTAAAATTAAGATCCTGTAGAGTCGCCTGCTTCGAATCCCCATATTTAACGTTCACGTGATCGAAGGTCAGCGTATCCTGGTCTTCCCAAACCGGATCACGCAATGGCAATTGTTCGCGATCCTTTGGTGTCGGTCGCTGTAGAATATCAAGCACTGCGGTCAACGCGTTCTTCCCGTTCAACGTTGCATGATAATCGTTGGCAAAGTTACGAATTGGCGCAAAGTAATCTGGTGCTAGGGTCAAAATAATTAAGGCTGGCAACAGTTGAATCGTGCTATTCATCAACCCAAATCCTAGAAATACCGCAATAATGGCAATTGATAAGGTGGTAAAAAAGTCCAAGGCAAAGGTCGAGGTCATCGCGATCACCAGCGTTGCCATGGTTTTCTTCCGATAGTCCTCACTGACCTGATAGACGTTATCCGCATACGCCTTATTCAAACCCAGTTGTTTCAGTGTTGGCAAGCCCCGTAAGGTATCCACAAAGTGATTAGATAGCCGTTGGTAACCGGCATATTGTCGGTCGGCCTTGGCCTGCGCCGCCAAGCCCAGGATAATCATGAAGAAGATAATTAAAGGATAGATGGCCAGTAGGAACAAGGCTTCTTCCCATTTGATAAACCCAATATAAATCAGAATCAGCCACGGGGTAATCCCGAGATCCAAGACCTTACCGATAATCATCATGAGATAGGTCTGAATCTTATCGATCCCTTCCAGTCCCATGGTGACCACATTTCCAGTCCCCTTCTGAGCCACCACACTGGGTCCCAGATCGAAGAGCTTCGCCATGAATTGCTTACGCAACGTTTTGGTGGTGGTCTCTACAAACGGATACAGCAGCCAATTTTTTGATAGCGTTAACAAATGACGGGCTAAGAAAACGACTCCAAAAACAGCCAAGGGCATCACAATCGTGTGAATTCCCTTCAGCTGCCAGAGATTGACGATGGCTAGCGATAGGTACTTGGCTTGCAGGATAATCATCCCCGCCTGAATCAGGGTCAAAACGGCCATAATCAGTGCGGCCGGCTTCACCCCCGGAAACTTAAAAACCCGTTGATCAATCAATAAAAGCGCCCCCTTGTAACAAGTGATCTCTCTTACTGCCATGATACAGCTTTCATGCTTATTAATCGAGTTCGGCGTGCGCCAGAAAGCGTTAAGCTAACCCACGTTTCGCCAATAGACCCTCAGAGATAACAAAAAGGATGTGACCGAGATCACATCCCCTTAAAATTAACTGTTAGACTTAAGCATTTTGCTTTGGTGAAGCCAACCGTTTGTAGAAGACCCAGTAACTCCAGATGAAGTAAACCAGGACAATTGGCAGGATACTAAAGGCCAAAATGGTCATCAGCTTTAACGTGTATGGTGAACTTGACGAGTTCTTAATGAGCAATGAGTAAGCCGAGTTATTGGCAATCATGACCCGTGGGAACAAGCCATTAAAGATGAGCACCACAACACTGATTAAGGACAACCCACTACCGATAAATGACAGCCACTCGTGGTTCCCCAGAACGCCCCAGTAAGCCAGGACGGTGAAGATCACCAAGGCCACGACAATCGCGGTCGTTGACAATGGCTTCTTATCAAAGAAATCGGTGGAGAAGAACAGTAAGATGGCAAAGACCACTTCACCAGCGAACAACACTGGATACAGAATCTTATTCCAAGATAAGGCCCGTTCTCGCAATTCGCCAGACGTCTTCAACCGCATAAAGTTCAATCCATGAACCAGGCAGAGTACCGTGACAGCCACCCCACCAACCACAGAGAACAGGTTGACGTAATCCAGGAAGTGCGCAGTCATGTCGCCATTCTTGTCAATTGGCATCCCGGCGATCATTGACGTAAACAGCATCCCGAAGAGAAACGCCGCACAGAGACTCCCGATGGTGCCGGCCCAGCCCCAGAAATTCCGCCATTTAGCGGTTTCCATGTTAGCCCGGAACTCAAATGAAACGCCACGGAAGATCAGCGAAGCCAAGATGAGGAACAGAACCAAGTAATAACCTGAGAATAATGTGGCGTACCACATTGGAAATGAGGCAAACATTGCCCCACCAGCCGTAATTAACCAAACTTCGTTACCATCCCAGTGAGGCCCAATGGTCCGAATGACCACGTCCTCTTCAGCATCGTTACGTGCAAAGCTCTTGATCAGCATTCCCACACCGAAGTCAAAGCCTTCAAGGAAGAAGAACCCACTGAAGAGCACCCCGATGAGGATGAACCAGATTAATTGAAAGTTAGTCATGGTTGAACGCCCCCTTCGAATATGGGTCAATCTCCTTGTCACCTGCTGCATAACCATCGATGTTGGCGGCATCAGGGCCAGCCTTCAACGTCCGGTGACACAAGACAACCATGACAAGTCCCATACCGGCAAACATCAGGAAGTAAACAATATTAGACGTCAGCAGCGAGGCTACTGAAACGTTTGGTGAGACGGCATCCGCAATCGTTAACAGCCCATAAACAACCCATGGGTAACGACCAAATTCGGTGACAAACCAACCCGCAGTGTTAACCACGAATGGTAACCACAGACACAGCCCCAAGATGTACAGGAACCAACGTTGCTTCATAATGGCCTGCGACTTCTTACGGTTCATAATCAAACCGACAACCGCCAACAGGGCAAATAAGGCGCCGGCACCGGCCATGATCCGGAAGCTCCAGAACAAGGTCTTGGTAGGCACGTAATAGTTAATGTCATTACCAAATTTCTTATCATATTTGGCATGTAATTCTTTGTTAACCTTATTCATGCCTTTAACGGTCCCAGTCGTCTTGTGGTAACTCAATAAGTTCAAGACATAAGGCACATCGACTGACCAAGTGGATTTATGATTCTTCGTATCAAATCCCCCAACGGCCGTCCATTCCCCTTTGTTCGTGGAATCCTTGTACAACCCTTCCATGGCAGCAAATGTCATCGGGTGGTTGTTAATTAAGTAACGGGTCTGTAAGTCCCCACTGGCAATGGAACCCAGGGAGAAGATGAGACCAATAATCAAGGCGACGTTCAGTGACTTCCGGTAGAAGGTCACATGGTCACGCTTGAGTAACCGCCAAGCTGAACAGCCGGCAATCACGAACGCTGCGGTGACGAAGGCCCCAAAGATCACGTGAGGAAATTCGTTCCACAGTTGTGGGTTACTCAACACCTTCGAGAAGCTAACCATTTGAACGTGGCCAGTTTGCTTGTTAATGATGTAACCCAATGGGTTTTGCATAAAGCTATTGGCTGCCAGAATCCATAAAGCGGAAAGTGAAGACCCGAACATGACTAACCAAATAAAGAGTGTGTGGACCCACTTGTTAAAGCGGTCCCAGGTAAACATCCACATTCCGATGAACGTGGATTCAATGAAGAATGCTGCAAGGGCTTCGATGGCCAGTGGTGCACCGAAGATGTCCCCCATGAACCGTGAGTACTCCGACCAATTCATCCCGAATTGGAATTCTTGAATAATCCCAGTCACAACCCCAACGGCAAAACTATAGAGGAACATCTTGCCCCAGAACTGTGCCATGCGTTTGTAATCCTGGTCACCCTTGATGGCATACATGGTTTCCATGACTGCCACAACAAAGGCCAACCCGATTGAAAATGGAACGAAGAAGAAGTGAAAGACAGTGGTCATTCCAAATTGAAATCGCGCGAGGCCCAGGATATCCAGACCTAGATTTAGCATTTTTCCAACCTCCCCAAACGTTTTTGGTGTGAATAAATAATTGCTATCCTGGTTTCATTATATCGAGTGATAAGTCAACTTTCAATGATTGACCACTAATATACTGAAAGTTAATGGCTAATATTCGAAATTACTATGGGGATTGTTCGTTAACTTTCGTAACACTTTCTGGAATGTGTGCTATTTGTTGTCAGATTTTTATTGCTAGTTCGTGAAATTATGTTCAAAAACTATCAGATCTCGTGCTAGAATGAAAGTAAGTACAAGGTATGAGGAGGTTTTTCACTATGACAGAACGAATTCTTGCCTTACAACCATTAACCACGGAACAACGGGAACGCCTGGCCAAAGCAAACGTCGAAATTGTTGACGCCGCCGACTGGAAGTCCGCCGAACCAATCACAGTCATCTTTGGTTGGGACCCTGAAGTGGGCCCTGCCGCTCTGATGGCACCTAATAATCAGGTTCGCTGGATTCAAACAACCAGCGCCGGGATCGATTACCTGCCATTGGACTGGATTCGCGCACATGACATCGCCGTCACCAACGCCAGCGGGGCCTTTTCACCGGCCATCGCTGAATCCACCATTGGCTACCTGCTTTACTTCTTACGGGGCTTCAATGAAGCCGTTAAGAACCAAGCCGGTCACTTCTGGCAGCGTCCCCTTCGTAGTGACTTGGCCATGATCGGTAGCCAAACTATCGTTATTTACGGGACTGGTAGCATCGGTCAGGCAATTGCTAAGCTCCTAAATGGCTTTGGCAATCAACCAATTGGGGTTAACCGGACCGGTCATGATGTGCCTGGTTTCCAATCAGCCGTCTCCCTGGATGATGACAGCTCAGTTATTAAAGATGCTGACATCATCATTAACGCAATGCCGGCAACCACTAAGACGGTCGGTTACTTCAATGAGCGTTTCTTCAAACAACTCGATGGTCTCCGCATCTTCGTTAACGTGGGCCGGGGGAAGTCCGTCGATGAAAAGGCACTGATGAACGCATTGCTCTACCAAAACGTGCTTCACGTTGCCTTAGACGTCTTCGAGACGGAGCCCCTTCCAAAGACCTCACGTCTCTGGGACTACCCGAATGTCTTGATTACGCCACACCAAACCGGATTCGCCAAGGACGATGAAAAGCCAATCTTCGACATGTTCATGAAGAACCTGCAAGGTTGGTTGGCTGATGGCAAGCTTACCGTCAACGTCACCAATCCAACGCAAGGCTACTAAAAACATTAACAACTAAAATAAGCGCCCCCTTCACCAATTGGTGGAGGAGGCGCTTTTCAGTTAGCTCTTTATTTCGCAACTATTCTTTAGTACCCGTACCACCAGCGTTATTGCTGTCGGTATTCGATCCATCGGAAGAGTTTGACGTGGTGCTCGTCGTACTGGTTGTGCCCGTCGTCGAATCAATCTGGGCAATCGTTCCAGTCGCCTTATGCTCCAAGCTCAGGCCAGCGCGGATGTAGTCCGTCACCCGCTGAAGTTCGGTCCTCGTCATCACTTCCATACTCTGACCGTCTAAAGTTTCACCGGTCCCCTGCAAGTGTGTCGTCTTGATGTGCTTCGTCGCCGACAGATAGTCCTTGGCCAACGCCGTCAAGTCATTAAAGGTCAAGTCAGTTTGCGTTTGCTTGGTTAATGAACTGACGAAATCCTGATTCAAGAGAGTTGAAACGGAGCCGGACTTGTGAAGTAAGGCCATGATGACCTTTCGTTGACGCGTCTGACGGCCGTAGTCACCTTGCGGATCATCGTCACGCATCCGTGAGTAAGCCAAGGCTTTCTTCCCATTCATGTGGGTCTTAACACCCTTTTCAAACGTATAGCCACCGTAGCTGAAGCTCAACGTTGGCGTCAGCGTCACCCCGCCAACCTCATCAATAATCTTCTTCATGCCACCCATGTTGATGATCGCGTAGAAATCAATCGGCACATTTAACATCTTTTGAACTGATGTAATCGCCGTCTTGGACTTCCCATAAGCATAGGCCGCATTAATCTTGGAAAGACCATAGCTTTCGTAGCCGGGAATGGTCAAGGCCGTATCACGTGGAATGCTGGTAATCGTGGTCTTATCGGTCTTCGGATTAATCGTGACAACCATCATGCTATCGGTTCGGCCAGCAAAGGTCCGGCCCAGGGCGCCGGTATCAGTACCCATCAACAGAATCGAAATAGGTTTCTTGTTCTTCAATTGCTCATCAACATTACGAAGCTTGGTCACACCGGAGGGCTTGTAGGCACTCTTGACGGTGTTTTTTAGGTTCTGGTAACGATGCATGCCATATGCGGTACCCCCGACGAGCAGGGCTAGAATCAACGTTAAAATAATATTTCGGATTGGATGATGCTTTCTAATCGGTCGTTGTCGTTTCTCCATGGTATTGGTTAAACCACCTTTCGTCCACCGGCTTAGTTACCAGATGGGGTTAATTTGTTCTCGTATTAATCGACTTAACTATTATAGTGGGCTTTTCTTAACGCTACCTAAGCCGGCCCTAATCTTTACCAAAAAGCAAGGGGTCATCGGCCAAGCCGTAACACCCCTTGCTGTCTAATGTTGCGTCATTAAGCTTGTGAGTCTTGTTCGGCGAGCGCCCGCACTCGGCTGTGACGATAACCATAGGCCGCGTACACGACCATCCCGATGGCGACCCAGATACCAAATGCTTGCCACGTGAATGGCTGTAGCTGCGTCATCAGGTATACGCAGGCCAGAAATGACACAATGGGTAGGACAGGATAACCAGGCACCTTAAACGACGTGTCAAGGCCCTTAAATCGCTCGTCATGTCTAAGGAAGACAATCCCTAGGGAAACCATGGCAAAAGCAGACAACGTCCCGATATTCACCAACTCGGCAATCTTGTCGATGGGGATGAAAGCAGCGAAGACACTCGCGATGATCCCGAAAATCCAGGTATTGGCTACGGGCACGTGCGTCTTCGGATTGAGCTTCCGCAAGGATTGGGGTAACAGACCATCACGACTAATCGCAAAGAGCAACCGCGTCCCCCCGTAAGACATCACAATGAGCACCGTGGTCATCCCCACAATTGCGCCAAATGAGATGACCCCGGCCGCCCAATTCTGGTGAATCAGACTGAGCGCTAAGGCCACGGGATCGGCCACGCCTAATTTGCTATAGTGAACGACGCCCACCAAGACGGCTGAGAGACTGATATAGAGCACGGCAGCCACCAATAGTGACGAGATAATCCCAATTGGCATATTCCTTTTAGGATTCTTCACTTCTTCACTGGCGGTGGAAACGGCATCGAACCCGATGTAGGCGTAGAACGCCACCGCGGCCCCCTTGAAGATCCCATGAACCCCGAACGGTAAGAATGGCCGGTAGTTCGCTGGTTTAACATAGAAAACGGCAATCCCGATGAACAGCAGGATCACGAGAATTTTAACAATAACCATGATGTTGTTGATACGAGCGGATTCCCGAATCCCCTTTGAGAGGAGCCAGGCAACGAGTAGCGTAATCGCTAGCGCCACAATGTCGACGCCCCCGCCCTTAACGCCAACCGTCCCCGCAGCCGCTTGTAAGTACGGTGGTAGGTTCAAGCCGAAGCCCGCTAAGAGATTCTGAAAGTACGACGACCAACTCACGGCCACCGAGGAGACCGCAAAGAGGTACTCGGAAATCAACGCCCACCCGAGGATCCAGGCCAAGAATTCGCCAAAAACCGCGTAGACATACGTGTAGGCACTTCCAGCCAGTGGAATCGTCGAGGAGAACTCGGAATAACACAGGGCAGCCATGGCACAGACTATGACGGCGATCAGGTAGGAAAGCATCACTCCTGGTCCCGTGTAGTTGGCGGCAATCAGTCCCGGTGTGATGAAAATCCCGGACCCGACAATGGCGCCAATCCCCATTGTTGTCAGACTAAACGCCGTGAGCGTCTTTTCTAGTCCTGTTTTCTTATACAGGTCGGTCTGGACCTGTTTCTTGATAAATAGGTGCATGGGCTTAGCCATGGCGCAGCCTCATTTTATGAGTAAATGATGAGATTTCGATTAATCCAATTGTAATAGTGTAATTTTTTTTGGCCCGAATGTCAATAGAAAATTGCCCAAGACAACCGATTCGGCCCACATTAAAGGGGCCCCACATTGTGAGGCCCCTTCGCGTAAACTTTCTTATTTTTTAAGGGTGGCGTCGAGTTCTTCAACACTGTCGATTGGTCCCACCACCGTTAACACATCATGGAGCCGGACGACATCCGTTGGTTGTGGTGAAATGTTAATGTCCTGCCCATGCTGAATGGCAATCACGGTCAGGTCAAAACGTTGCCGCAGGTTTAGCTTGATCAGATCCTGGTCCACGAAGGTGGGATCGGTAATCACCAGTTCGGCCAGCGTGTATTTATCACTCAGATCGATAAAATTCAAAATGTGATTCGACAGGAGCTTGCGGACAATGCCGTGGCCCATGTCGCGTTCTGGAAAGACCACCTGATCGGCCCCAACTCGTTTTAAGACGCGACCGTGGTCGTTGGTTTCGGCCTTAGCAATGACCTTCTTCGCCCCGAGTTCCTTGGTCAACATGGTCGTCAGGATACTGGCCTCCATGTTATTCCCAATTCCCACGATGACATAGTCAAAGGTATCGATGTTGAGGCCACGCAGGACGTCCTCATCACGGGTATCCGCAATCAACGTCTGAGTGGCAATATCCATCACCTCATTGACGGGCTCCTCGCGAACATCGACGGCCAATACATCTTGATTGGTCTCTGCCAACGTTTCAACCACGCTCTGACCAAAACGGCCGAGACCCAGCACTGCAAAACTCTTCTTCATCGTTTCGACTCCTTAACCAATTAGAATATTTTCTTCCGGATAGCGAATTAGATTCTGTTTAACTTGTCGCTTCGACAGTGAGTACAGCGTGGTGAAGATGCCGACTCGGCCGATGAACATCAGCAACATGATCACAACTTTGCCAATGACCGTGAGATGTGGCGTCAGGCCGAGACTGAGGCCCACGGTCCCAAAGGCCGACAAGACTTCAAAGACAATGTACTCCAACCCATAACGAGACGGAATCGTTTCCGTCTGCGTCAGAATCAGCGTTGCTATCGAGATGACGACACTCGCCATAAAGATCAGGAGAAGTGCCCGACTCACGTTGGATTGGCTGAAACGCCGATGGGCGAACTCCGCATCTTTTTTCCCCCGCAGTTGTGCGATACTTTGAATCATCAGAACCCCAAAAGTCGTGGTCTTAATCCCCCCGGCCGTCGACCCAGGCGTCCCCCCAATAAACATCAGAATCATAATCAGGAAGATACTCCCAGCATGTAGACTGTCGGTCGGCAGTGAAATCAGCCCCGCCGTTCGGGGTGTCACACTGAGGAACAACGTGTTAACGGTCCGATTAAACCAGGATGTCCCCGCTGGTAACCAGTGGAGGTTACGCTCCGTGACCAGCAACATCAGAAAACCTACAATAAAAAGTGAAATCGTCGTTGTTAGGGTCAGCTTGGAATTTAGCGTTAAACGATGCCGTTCATGATAAAGTAAGAGATCCCGCCAAACCAAGAACCCCAATCCACCGGCGATAATCAGAACCGTCGTCACCAGGAGTAGGTAGGAATCATTGCGAAAGCTCATGAGGCTATTTCCGAAAACGTCAAAACCCGCGTTACAAAAGGACATCACCGAATGGTACCCAGAGACGTACAACCCCCGGCCCCAACCAAAACGTGGCACCAGATCGAAGGCAAACAACGCCATCCCTAGTAACTGAAACAAGGCGGACAACCCGATCACGTAGCGCATCACACTCTTCGTGTCGTGTAAATTTTCCAAGTTCAAGGATTCCTTGACCATGATCTGCGTCGACAAATTCAGATTGCGGCGCATCACGTTAAAGAGCAGGACGGCGAAGGTCATGTAACCCAACGCCCCGATCTCTGCAATGACCATGATGACGACTTGACCGAACGTGGTCCAGTTGGCCGCCGTGTTCACCACCGTTAGCCCCGTAATACAGGTTGCCGAGGTGGCCGTAAAGAGCACGTCAATAAATGCCGTCCCCTGCCCGCTACGCGTCGCAATCGGTAAGCTAAGGAGTACCGTCCCGATTAAAATAATCAGTAGGAACCCCGCCACCATTTTCTTCGACAAGGTATCAAAGAAAATCGAATAGAATTTTGAATGTTGTATTTTGTCCATAACCGCCCTTATCCCGTCTAACTATACTTATCCTTAAGTCTAAGACATCCCCAGAGGGAACACAACACCCATTCCGGAGAATTCTAGAGTTAGCGGTGACACTAAAAAAAGCACCGCTAATTCAGTTACAGAATTAGCGGTGCTTCGGATGTCACCATCCCGTTAATTAACATCATTGTTGAAATTAGTCTTTATGGGAAAACAGAACAAACTCGTAGACGGCTTCACCGTGTTGCGTTCCGCCCAAACCGATTGACGTGTGTTTGGCACTCATCAGATACGGAACAGCAAAGGCCGGACGGTCAATGTCACTTCGATGCATCCAAGAGTTTTCAGACCCAATTCCCCATTCTCGGCCATTTTTGTAGTGCACGATTGGATTGGATTTAGGCGCAATATAGTGGTCTTGAATCCAGCCAGCATGCGGGGTGCCCTCAGGGTCTCGCTTAAACTTACTGCCATCCTTGAGCATCCGATCACTGTTCTTTTGCGCAATTTTGTCCAACTTAGGATCTTCCTTATAGGGTTTTAGGCCTTGGGCGACACGATCCTCGTTGATAGCTGCGACAGCGCTCTTCCAGTAAGCCTTCACACTGTACTTACCATAGCCCCACTTGTTCCAAACATAGGTCGAAGCCACGTAACCTTTGACCTTGCCATCCTTAGATTTCAAGTAATTGTACGTGGCCACTTTCCCATTGGCCTTGCGCAAGGTAACCTTCTTAGTCGCATAGAATTTAGTGTAAAGGTATTTGGTCATGTGGTGAGTCTTGTGGGTGAGAGTTGTATTTGAATACATCCAGCTCCCACGGACGTGGACCTTACGCTTGGACTTGTAAGTTGTGGTCTTAACCATCTTGGCAGCCTTAGCCTTGGCTAACGCCGTGTCAGCTGGTGTCGTAATCGCCGACAACCCCATGACAGCTATTCCCAGTACAGTTAAGGTCGAGAAAATTATTTTTTGAGCTTTCATGACTGCTTCCTCCAAATTATGTCCTTATCGAAACCGATGCTTAGTCTTTATGCGACAGGATAGCGAAATCATAGAGTTCTTGACCATGCTGCATCCCACCAAAACCAACCTTGGTTTGCTTAGGATTCATCAAATGAGGGATGGCGCCAATGTCACGCCATCTGTCGGTAATCCGCATCCATGAAAGAATCTCCCCTTGACCCCACTGCGATCCATTCTCATACGCAATAATTGGGATCGATCTAGGCGCAACATAGGCATCTTGAATCCAACCAGCGTGTGGCGTATCTTCGACATTGCCCTTAAAAGACTTCCCTTCCTTGCGCATCCGGTCCGCATTCTTCTGGGCAATTTTGTCCAGCTTAGCGTCTTCCTTTAGCGGTGCGGCGCCATTCTCGGCCCGAAACTTATTGAGCTCCTTCACAGCGCTTTTCCGGTAAGCTTTCACGCTATACTTACCATACCCCCACTGACTATAAACATATTTTGTCGAGACGTAGCCCTTCGTCTTACCGTCCTTGGACTTCAGGTAATTGTATGTAACTTTCTTGCCATTGGCCTGACGAATCTGAACTTTCTTCGTTGCATAGAACTTAGTGTAGAGGAACTTCGTCATGTGGTGATTCTTACGCGTCAACTTCGTGTTTGAATACATCCAACTGCCAGTGACGTGCACTTTTTTCTTCGATTTATAAGTGGTCGTCTTCAAAACCTTTGCCGCTTTAGACTTGGCAAAAGCCATGTTCGCGCCAGTCGTTACGGTGGTGAGCCCCATGGCAGTCACACTGAGAACCGTGAGTGCCGAAATCATCATCTTTTTCGCTTTCATCCTTGATACCCTCCATTTATGTTATCTGAATCAAAATTAGCAATGCCTACATCCGAACAAAAAAGTTAGCTATCACTTTGCTTTCTGTGGCCGCGAACTGGGTTCCACTAGGATTCTAGGACTCACTCTCGACTTAGGTTGGATCGCTTCTTTGGCCCGTCGCTGCGCGCTAAACACCAACGTTTAGCAAACTTATCGTCAAAGAAAGTCACCCATTAATAGAGTACATCCCCTTAAATATAAAATACAACGAGCAAACAAGTTGACTCGGTAATCCATCAAAATGTTTTCGGGTTAAAAATATATCTCAGGATGATACTTCATATGTCCAATATTATCAATAAATCACGGAAAAATCAATATTACATATACCTAATGCGTGTAATTCTGTTACAAGTTTTTGCTACCCTAAACGGAGGGTGAAAACTCATGACTGTACAATTCTTTGGCGAGAGGTTAAAAGCCGTTCGCAAACACAAGCGTTTAACGCAACTCGAACTATCTCAAAGGCTTGAAGTCAGCAAGGGAACGATTTCGGCTTACGAACAAGGCCTGTCCTATCCCTCGATTGAAACACTGACCAAGATCTGTGATGTCTTGGACACCTCATCAGATTACCTACTTGGCAGAACCGATGATTTACCCTTTAGTCTCGGGGGGCTGACTGATGAACAAGTCGAAAGTGTGTTACGGTTCGTTGCCTTAATTGAACGTGCCAATGAGATTATCGACAAAGCATAGATCAATGTAACAGGCTGTCTTCTACAGGAAGGCTGGCCTGTTTTTTTATGGTTTGTTCCAGCCCCAATCCCTGATTGCACAAAAAAAGCCCCCACCATAATGGTGAGAGCTTTCCCCAAATAGATAATATCGAAATATTAACGCTTTGAGAATTGGGAAGCTTTCCGGGCCTTCTTGAGACCTGGCTTCTTCCGTTCCTTCATCCGTGGGTCACGAGTCAAAAGACCCGCACGCTTCAGCGGACCACGGAAGTCTGGGTCAACTTCGAGCAATGCCCGAGCGATCCCATGACGAGTTGCACCGGCTTGACCGGAGAAACCGCCACCGTGAACAGTAACTAATGCATCGTAGTTACCGAGCGTTTCCGTAACGTTGAATGGTTGTAAAACAACTTCACGAATGCTAGCAAATGGGATGTAATCCTCAATTGCCTTCTTGTTCATAACAATCTTACCTGAGCCTGGTACTAAACGCACCCGAGCAGAGGAGTTTTTACGACGGCCAGTGCCGCGATATTGAACTTGTGCCATTTTGGTTTCCTCCTTAGATTAGGTTAGTGATGTCTAATACTTCCGGCTTTTGGGCTTCGTGCTTGTGGTCTTCACCAGCATACACATGAAGCTTCAATGCCATCTGATGACCTAAGGAGTTCTTAGGAAGCATACCTTGGACAGAAGTTTCGATCAATTTTTCTGGGTTTTGGGCCCGGAAGTTACCAGCAGTACGGGACTTTAAACCACCTGGGAAACCAGTGTGGTGGTAGTAAATCTTGCCCGAAGCCTTACGGCCAGTCAAAGCAATCTTGCTTGCGTTGATAACAATTACGTTGTCACCAGTGTCCACGTTAGGGGTGAACGTTGGCTTGTTCTTGCCACGTAATACAGAAGCAACGACTGAAGCAAGACGTCCTAAACTAACGTCGGTTGCATCAACGATGTACCATTTGCGGTTAATATCGTTGGGTTTTGCCATATAAGTTGTACGCACGTTATATTCCTCCATAAATCTGAGTTTGTCTGACACCAAGTAAACTTTCCGGGGCTTATCGTGGGGCAAACAATACCAATGACCATAATACAAAGTTTTCACCCTAAAGTCAATGATTGTTTATGCCCTCAGCGAAATTAGCGCTGTCTTTGCGGTAATTTTGTCGGATGTTCGGGGTCTTCCCCCTGGTAATACACATGTTTTAAGTAAAGTCCAGCTGCGGGTACCGTTCGCCGGGCCTGCTTGCGATCCTTGACCTGATAGAGGCGAAGGATATCATGAACGGGTCGGGTTCCGGAACCAATTTCGACCAATACCCCAACCATAATCCGGACCTGATTGTACATAAAGCCATTTCCATAAAATTCGAAGACGAGCTCGTGGTTCGCCTCGTCAATATGGCAGGTTGCCTCATAGATGGTCCGCACGAAGGTCCGAGTCTGGGCTCCAGAGGCCACGAAACTGGTAAAATCGTGTTCTCCGACGAGATCACCCAAGGCCTGATTAATCTTATCTAAGTCAACTGGGAACTTCCAGTGGCCCGTATAGTTGCGTTTAAAGGGATTACGGAATTCCCCCATGTCCATGCGATACAAATACCGTTTGCCGGACACGTCGTAACGGGCATGAAAAGTTGCCGGAACAATCTCAACGCGTCGAATCTCCATATCCATGGGTAACATGCTATTAAGGCCCTTGCGCATACTCTCTTCCGGAATCGTAAAGGGAAAGTCGAAGTGGACCACCTGAGCCAAGGCGTGCACGCCGGCATCCGTTCTCCCCGACCCATACACAAGAATCTTGGGATCTGGATTCTTAGCCATTTTGTTAATGACCTGAGTCAAGACACTTTCGACGGTCCGGCGATCCGGTTGGCGTTGAAAGCCCGCAAAGTTTGTTCCATCATACATCAAAGTAATTTTATAACGTGGCATGTTTCCTCCTACCAACGACGTGTTGCTAACATGGCCGCTACGACCATGAGAAAGACAATCCAGGTCATCGTATCCCGCCGTTGCCAAGTTAAAATACGATATTGACTGCGATGCTCGCTGTCGCGATAACCGCGAGCCTCCATGGCTGTCGATAAATCTTCTGCCCGGTTAAAGGCACTCATAAATAGTGGCACCATTAAGGGAATGAAGGACTTGGCCTGCTTGATCAGACCACCTTCACCAAAGTCCACGCCCCGTGCACGTTGGGCATTCATAATTTTAGTTGCTTCATCCATCAACGTGGGCACAAACCGTAGCGCGATCGCCAGCATCATTGCCAGCGTATCTACAGGAATGCGCACCCAACGTAGCGGTCTCATCAGCGAGGACAGCCCCGTGGCAATATCCAGAGGTTGCGTTGACAAGGTCAAGAGTGTGGACATCATGATAATTAATAAAAACCGAATGAAAATCACACCCGAATTCACCAGACCCGCTTGAGTAATGTTAAGAATTGTCCAGTGAAAGTAGACGTGGCCCCCCGCCGGACTGAATAGCAGCTGAACCACCACGGTAAAGGCGATCAGCCACAACATGGGCCGGAGTCCCTTGAGAAAGAATCCCAAACTGATTTTAGACGACAAAATAGCCGCCAAGGTAAACCCAATCAGGATGGCATAGCTCAACCAAGAGTTGGCGAGAAATACCACAATGAGATAGCAGAAACTCAATAGGAGCTTTGACCGCGGATCCAGGCGATGGACAGTGGAGTTCAAGGGTAAGTAACGCCCAAAGATAAAATTACTCATGTTGGGCCCCCATTCCTGGCCAATGTTGCACCAATTGATCGGCCAACTGATCGGCGGTTAGGGGTAACTGATCCCACTTGACGCCTCGCTTGTCGAGTTGTTGCGCAAACTTCGCTGCCCGAGGAACCGCAATGTCACTGCTCTGAACCCATGCTGGGTCATTAAAGACCTCCTGAGGGGTCGCACAGGTCAGGAGCTTACCAGCCTGCATCACCGCCACCTCATCGGCATAGGCGGCCACATCCTCCATCTGATGCGTGACCAAGATGATGGTGAGTCCCTGTTCCTGGTGCAACCGATTGAAGAGCGTCATCATTTCTTGACGTCCCTGGGGGTCCAGTCCCGCGGTCGGTTCATCGAGAACCAAGACCTTAGGCTGCATGGCCAATACGCCAGCGATCGCCACCCGACGCATCTGTCCCCCGGACAGTTCGAATGGTGAGCGGTCAGCAAAACTCTCGTCTAACCCTACCGTTTTTAACATGTCCAAGGCGCGTTGATTTGCTTCTTCCTCACTCAAACCAAAATTCTGTGGTCCAAACGCGATGTCCCGCTGAATCGTCTCCTCAAACAATTGGCTTTCCGGAAATTGGAAAACCATACCTACATGGCGGCGCAAGGGTTTCAAATCGGCATTCGTCGTCTGGGGAGTAATCGTGAAGTCATCGACGGTAATTTTTCCCGTAGTTGGCTTCAAGAGGGCATTGATCTGTTGAATCAGCGTGGACTTACCACTCCCGGTATGACCGATAATCGCCAGGTAGCCATGGTCGGGAACGGTAAAGGAAATATCACTCAGTGCAGGGGTCGCCATCGGCGTGCCGGCCTGGTAGGTATACCCTACGTGTTCGAAAGTGATTGCCACAACCATTCCTCCATTTCTGTCGTCGTTTGATAACCCGTAGGAACCGTAATTCCCCGGTCTTGTAAGGCTTGTTTTAATTTAGCAGTGAATGGCACGTCTAAGCCCAAATGAATTAGCCGCTCACCCTGAGCAAAGATTTCGGCCGGTTGCGCTTCTTCCACGAGCTTGCCATCATCAATCACCAGGACACGGTCGGCACTGGCGGCTTCGTCAATGTCATGGGTAATGGAAATGACCGTCAGATGCTTCTCTTCGCGGAGACGTTGCACCAAGGCCAACATATCTCGCCGCCCTTGTGGGTCCAGCATGCTGGTCGCCTCGTCCAAGATCAGAATGTCAGGGGCAATCGCCACAATTCCGGCTAAAGCCACCCGCTGCTTCTGCCCACCGGACAAGGCCCCTGGTTCGCGCTGTGCGAACGTCTGCATGCCAACCTCATCGAGGGCCGCTTTAACACGTGGAACCATCTCAGCACGCGAAATTTGCCGATTCTCGAGACCAAAGGCGACATCGTCCTCAACCGTGGCCCCAACGAACTGATTATCGGGATTCTGGAAGATCATACCAATCTTCTCGCGAACTTCCCAAACCGTTTCCGGGGTTAACTTAATCCCCCCTACGGTGACCGTCCCCTCACTGAATGGGAGAAGACCATCAACGGCTCTCGCCAATGTAGACTTACCACTACCGTTATGACCGACCAGCGCCAACCACTCCCCCGCCTTCACGGTGAAGCTAATATCATCCAAAGCCGGCCGGCCATCAGTATCCTGATAACGGTAACTCAAGTGTTGTACATCAATAATATTTTCCATTAGCGCTGTCGATTCTCCTTTTGAAAAGTCACCGGTAATTATACCAAATATCTCGACATTTACGAAACTTTCGGGTCCTTTAGCCACCAGGAGAAACAGGTAGCCGCCAACCAGTCAACGGCCTATGTAATCGGCCCATCTCAAATTTTGGGCACAAAAAAAATCACTAACAAACCAGCGGCGCTGAGGCGATTGCCCCCATTCAAGCTAGACTCGGAAAAAATCCATCATCATAACGCTCTATACCACATGATCCTAGTGATTAATTTGTAACCGTGAGTCGTTTAAGGGACGACCCACCCTTTGACCATTGCCTAATTAAAATTAGTCAACGAATTCTAAGATAGCCATTGCGGCACCATCACCACGACGAGGCATCGTCTTCAAGATACGCGTGTAACCACCTTTACGGTCTGCGTACTTAGGTGCTAATTCGCTGAATACCTTTTGTAATGCACTGGTAACAACAACATCGTCGTCATCTTCTTTAACATCTGCAACAACGTTACGGATGAAAGCAGCAGCTTGCCGACGAGCATGTAAATCGCCTTGCTTACCTAAAGTAATCATTTGGTCAGCCGTCTTGCGAACTTCTTTAGCACGTGCTTCAGTCGTTTCGATGCGGCCGTTTAAGATTAAACTAGTGGTCAAATCACGTAATAATGCGCGACGTTGTGAACTAGTCCGTTGTAATTTACGGTAACTCATAACCAGAAACCCTCCTTTGAGTGTCTAAAATTAGTCTTCCTTCCGAAGTGACAAACCTAAGTCAGCTAACTTAGCTTTAACTTCTTCGAGGGACTTGCGACCCAAGTTACGAACCTTCATCATGTCTGCTTCAGTCTTATTAGTCAATTCTTGAACCGTGTTGATACCAGCACGCTTCAAACAGTTGTAAGAACGTACGGACAAGTCGAGCTCTTCGATGGTCATCTCAAGCATCTTTTCCTTGTGCGTCTCTTCTTTTTCAACCATGATTTCCGCATTCTTAGCTTCGTCAGTCAAGTCGACAAACATTGCCAAATGTTCGGTTAAGATCTTTGCAGCCAGAGCAATGGCTTCGCTTGGATTAATTGAACCGTTTGTCCAAACATCCAGGGTCAATTTATCGTAGTCAGCCCGTTGGCCAACCCGTGCATTCTCTACTTGGTAGTTAACCCGTTCGATAGGGGTATAAATGGAATCAACGGCTAAGACACCAATTGGCATGTCCGTGTTGCGAGTCTTATTCTCGTCAGCAGAAACATAACCCCGGCCCTTATCCGCCGTCATCCGCATATGGAACGTTGCCCCATCGGCAACCGTAGCAATGTACAGATCTGGGTTTAAAACGTCAACGTCCGCACCTGCAACAATGTCACCGGCAGTGACCTGTGCTGGTCCTTTAACGTTGATTTCCATGGATTCTTCTTGTTCGTCAGAACCGTTGAGTTTCAGCGCAATCTTCTTAACATTCAAGATGATTTGCGTGACGTCTTCAACAACACCTTCGATAGTTGAAAATTCATGTAAAACCCCGTCGATTTGAATGCTGGTAATAGCTGCACCAGGTAATGATGAAAGCAGAATCCGACGTAAGGAATTACCAAGCGTTGTCCCGTAACCACGTTCCAACGGTTCGACAATGAACTTACCGTAGTTACTGCTTTCGTCAATTTTATGAATGTTAGGCTTTTCAAATTCAATCATTCTTATCGTTTACCCCTTTCAAACCGCGTTGAGCTTCTATAAGTCAATCCCATCATGAAGGTTGCCCTCATTAATGAAACGCTCACGTTAAACCCGACGGCGCTTTGGAGGACGAGTCCCATTATGAGGCACTGGCGTAACATCGCGAATAGCGGTGATTTCGATACCAGCAGCTTGGATGGCCCGGATAGCAGCTTCACGTCCTGAACCAGGACCCTTAACAGCAACTTCTACGGACTTAACACCGTGTTCCATTGATGACTTAGCAGCGGCTTCAGCAGCCATTTGCGCAGCAAATGGTGTTGACTTCCGACTACCCTTAAAGCCCAAGGCACCAGCAGATGACCAAGCAATAGCATTCCCTTGAACGTCAGTGATCATAACTAATGTATTGTTAAACGTAGCATGAATGTGTGCAACACCGGATTCAATGTTCTTCTTGACCCGACGCTTGCGACTAGTTTTTCTAGTAGCCATAAAGTGATAACCCTCCTTTACTTCTTCTTACCGGCAACGGAAACGGCTTTACCCTTCCGAGTGCGGGCATTGTTTTTAGTGTGTTGACCGCGAACAGGTAATCCGCGACGGTGACGCATTCCACGGTAAGAACCAATTTCTTGTAAGTTCTTGATGTTCAGCGTAACCTCACGCCGTAAGTCACCTTCAACTTTGTAGTTGTCGACTTCGGCACGGATCTTGTCTTCTTGGTCGGGAGTTAAATCACGAACCCGAACGTCTTCAGAGACACCGGCAGCAGCAACGATCTTGTGAGCCGTGTTGATACCAATCCCAAAAATGTAAGTTAAACCATAAGCGATACGCTTATCACGTGGTAAATCCACTCCAGCAATACGTGGCATTGAATGTACACCTCCTATAAATTGAAATTACTTACCCTGGCGTTGTTTATGCTTAGGGTTGGCTGAGCAAATAATCATAACTCGGCCCTTACGCTTGATAACCTTGCAGTGTTCGCACATTGGCTTAACTGATGGTCTTACTTTCATGAATATCCCTCCTACATCTGTCCAAACCGATTACTTGAAACGATAAGTAATCCGGCCTTTAGACAAGTCATACGGTGACATTTCAACAGTTACTCGGTCACCAGGCAGAATCCGGATGTAATGCATCCGAATCTTACCGGAGACATGAGCAAGAATCTCATGACCGTTTTCTAATTCGACTCGAAACATTGCATTAGGTAATGTTTCGGTAACTTTACCTTCGATTTCGATGACATCGCTTTTCGCCACGAAAGTACCTCCCTTTTAATTGCGTGCATACACACGTAAAAGCGGTCGGGCCGCGGATGCGGCACCCACCTAGCACCTGTGAATTGCGACAGCGCGCCATTTACAGGCTAAACCTGAATAAGTCTACCATAATTCTTACGTTGACGCAAGAATTACCTCGACTTACAGGGCCTTCAAGATCTTTTCAATGTCGACGTAAACGTCATCGATATCTCGATTACCATCCACCGTAAACAAGAGGTTCTTCTTCGTGTAGTAATCAACCAAAGGCGTGTTGGCCTTTAAGTTAACTGCTAAACGATTCTTAACCGTTTCCGGCTTGTCGTCTTCACGTTGGTAAAAGTCATGGTGACCACAAACATCACAAGTTCCTTCAACCTTAGGGTTGTTGTAGAGCTTGTGGTAAGTTGCCCCACAATTCCGGCAAATGTAACGACCCGAGAGTCGTTCGATTAGAACATCCGGTTCGACGTGAATATTAATCACGGCGTTGATGGTCCGATCCAGTTCTGGGCCAAAGCTATCTAAAGCTTCGGCTTGAACAATGGAACGGGGGAACCCATCCAACATGAACCCCTTAGCCGTATCGGCTTCGGCTAACCGTTCCTTAACAATGCCATTAGTGACTTCGTCAGGAACCAATTCACCTTTGTCGATGTAGGTCTTAGCGGCCAAGCCCATCTTCGTTTCATTCTTCATTGCCGCGCGGAAGATATCTCCCGTTGAAATATGTGGCAAGTGGAACTCATCGATGATCTTTTGGGCTTGTGTCCCCTTACCGGCACCCGGTAAGCCCATGAGAATTAAATTCATTGCTGTCATGTTCATGCTCCTTACTTCGAAATTATTCGCCTTAAAAACACAAGCAGGTGTGCTAAGAGATCAACACACCCGCTGGAAACTCATTAAGCTGGTTCTGGATCTTGGATAAAGCCAACGTATTCGCGCTTCATCATCAATCCGTCAACTTGGCGCATGGTTTCAATGGCAACCCCAACCACGATTAGGAGGCTGGTACCACCCAAACCAATTGACTCATCTAAGTCCCAAAGGTTTTGGGCTAATAACGGAATTAAGGAAATGAATCCAAGGAACAAGGCCCCAACAGTGCTGAGACGCATAAGTAATTTGGAAACATATGACTGCGTTTCATGTCCTGGCCAAACGCCTGGAATGTAGCTTCCCTGCTTTTGCAGGTTCTCAGCTAACTTTTCAGGGTTAACCTGAACAAACGCATAGAAGAACGTGAACACAACGATCAGAACGGTGTACAAAATGGCACCATCCAAGGTTTGCATGTTAAAGATGTTCGAGAGCGTTTGATACCAACCATCCGTTGAGTGCGTATTTTGGAACGCCATCAAAATAGTTTGAGGCGTCGCAATAAACGAACTTGCGAAGATAACTGGAATAACACCAGCAACGTTAACCTTCAAAGGAAGGTAGCTGCTATCCGGCGAACCAGATACTCGACGTGTGTATTGCATCGGTACTCGACGTTCAGCCTGTTGAACCCACGTCGTAAACGTGACGATCATCAGAACCAAAACAATCAAGCCCAAGATGAACAAAACACTCTTCCACATGTCACCTGATGCAATGTCGACAAAATAAGTTTTGTAAAGTTTGTAGACGGAGTTAGGGGTCCGAGCAATGATACCCGCAAAGATAATCATTGAGATCCCATTACCTAACCCACGGTCGGTAATCATGTCACCCATCCAGGTGGTCAACATCGTCCCACCGGTCAGGATTAACCCAATCGAGAGGTACGTTGTGACACTCGGGTTCTGGACCAGCTTCAGTGAACTTAAAGCACTGAAACCAGCCGTGATCCCGATAGACTGAACGAAAGCGAGAAAAATCGCCAAATATCGTGTGGCTTGGTTTAACTTCCGACGACCAACATCACCCTGCTTACTCCATTCAACGAAGCGCGGTACGATGTCCATTTGTAACAATTGAATAACGATTTGTGCCGTGATGTAAGGTGAGACCCCCATCGCAAAGATGGAGTAGTTACTCAACCCACCACCACTAAAAGTATCTAGAATACTAACCAACCCAGAAGACGCGACGCTTTGAAGTGCCTTCGCGTTAATGCCGGGGACAGTAATGTAGGTACCCAACCGAAAGACAATCAAAACCAGAAGAGTAAAGAGTATCTTATTACGAATGTCTTTAATCTTAAAGGCGTTTTTCAAGCTTGATAGCATTAGATCACCTCAGTCTTACCACCAGCAGCTTCGATAGCTTGTACAGCTGACTTGGAGAACTTAGCGGCCTTTACCGTCAACTTCTTCGTTAACTCACCGTTACCCAAGACCTTGATACCGGCCTTTTCGTTCTTCACGATACCAGCTTCTACCAAGTTAACTGGAGTTACTTCGGCGCCGTCATCGAAGACGTTCAAAGCGGATACGTTTACGACAGCAAATTCCTTACGGTTAATGTTGGTAAACCCACGCTTTGGAATACGACGGTAAAGAGGCATTTGGCCCCCTTCAAAACCCAAACGAGTCTTGCTACGAGCCTTCTGACCCTTTTGGCCACGACCAGAGGTCTTACCATTACCAGAAGAATCACCACGGCCAACTCGGTTACGAACCTTCCGTGAGCCTTCAGCAGGTTTTAATTCATTCAACTTCATGCTATTGCGCACCTCCTTATTTAATGATATGAGTACTACTTAACTTCTTCAACCTTAATCAAATGTGCGATTTGGAAAAGCGCACCGCGAGTTGCTTCGTTATCAGGCTGTACCACTGAGCTGTTAACTCGGTGTAAGCCCATAGCTTCCACAATCTTCCGCTGTTTAGGGAGGCGGTGAGCGACACTATGAATTAAAGTAACTTTTAATTGAGCCATTTTAATACCCCTCCTTATTCAGCTAAGTGTTGAAGAGAGACACCACGGAGAGCGGCAACTTCTTCAGCACGCTTCAATTCAGTCAGGCCAGCAAAAGTGGCACGAACTGCATTGACCGGCGTGTTAGAACCTAAACGCTTTGAAGTAACGTCAGCGATACCTGCAAGTTCCATGACGGAACGAACGGCACCACCGGCCGTAACTCCAGAACCTTCAGCGGCTGGCTTGAGCATAATCTTGCCACCACCAAATGTTCCCAGTACTTCGTGAGGAATGGTCGTTCCCACGACTGGAACTTCGATCAAGTTCTTACGAGCGGCTTCAACAGCCTTACGAATGGCTTCTGGGACTTCTTGTGCTTTACCAGTACCAAAGCCAACGTGGCCGTTCTTATCACCAACGATTACTAAAGCAGAGAACCGAAGACGACGGCCACCCTTAACAACTTTGGTAATTCGGTTGATAGCAACAACGTTGTCTTCAAGTTCTAACTTGTCGGGATCAATAAATTTTGCCATGTGTGGTTATTCCTCCTTACTGTTAAAATTTCAACCCGTTTTCACGAGCAGCTTCTGCTAATGCTTGTACCCGGCCATGATATAAGTATCCGCCACGGTCAAACACAACATTGCTAATCTTCTTTTCGACAGCGCGCTTAGCAACTAAAACACCGACAGCCTTAGCTTGTTCAGTCTTGTTGTCACCAGTCACTTCGCTATCTAACGTCGAGGCACTAACAAGCGTGACACCCGCTACGTCATCAATGACTTGAGCGTAGATGTTTTTGTTAGAGCGGAAAACGTTTAAGCGTGGGCGTACTGCATCTCCAGAAATTTTGTTGCGGACACGCATATGACGCTTTTGACGTGTCTTGTTCTTATCTGGTTTCGTAATCAAAATAGTCACCTCTTTGTAGAATTATCAGCATTAAGCTGCTTTACTTACCAGTTTTACCTTCACGAATGCGAACAAATTCGTTTTCGTAACGGATACCCTTACCTTTGTAAGGTTCTGGTGAACGGACGGCACGGATTTCAGCAGCGAAGTCACCGACTTCTTGCTTACTAATGCCTGAAATGTTGATAGTGGTGTTGTCAGGAACCTTAACTTCTAAAGTTTCTGGAATAGCCATTTCAACAGGGTTAGAATAACCAACGCTCAATACCAAGGTCTTACCCTTAGCCTGAACACGGTAACCAACACCGACTAACTTCAAGGTCTTTGCGAAGCCATTGACAACACCTTCAACCATGTTGTTCAAGTTAGCTCGTTGCGTACCATGAAGGGCCCGCGTCTTGTTGTTGTTATCTGGACGGTCGAAATCAACGGCACCGTCACTGATCTTCATCGTAATGAAGTCAGAGAAAGTACGGGTTAAAGAACCCTTAGGACCTTTAACCGTAACTTGATCGCCATCGCGCTTAACATCAACGCCAGCTGGGACTTTGACAGTTTTATAACCAATACGACTCACTGTAAGGCACCTCCTATCTTCTTAAAAGTTTTACCAAACGTAGGCGAGTACTTCGCCACCGATTTTCTTGGCACGCGCTTCTTTATCAGTAACTACCCCTTCAGAGGTGGAGATAATAGCGATACCTAAACCGTTTAATACCTTTGGAACAGCATCGGCCTTAACGTATGAACGTAAGCCGGGCTTTGAAATACGCTTCAAACCACTGATAACACGTTGGTTGTCTTTACCGTACTTGAGGAATACGCGGATGATACCTTGCTTGTCATCATCGATGTATTCAACGTTACGGATGAAACCTTCGCGCTTCAGGATTTCAGCGATGTCACGTTTAATTGTTGATGCAGGTACTTCGAGTGATTCGTGGCGAACCATGTTCGCGTTACGGATCCGAGTCAAGAAGTCTGCAATAGGATCAGTCATGGACATTAACGATTTCCCTCCCTTTGTTTAAAATTCGTATTACCAGCTAGCCTTCTTCATACCAGGAATTTGACCCTTGTGGGCAAGTTCGCGTAGGCATAAACGGCAAAGGTGGAATTTTTGATAAACAGAGTGTGGACGTCCACAACGTTCGCAACGAGTATATTCCTGAGTAGAGAACTTCGCAGGACGCTTGTTCTTAGCAATTTGTGATTTCTTAGCCAATTTGTGTGAACCTCCTTTTTAGTGTGTAAACGGCATACCGAATTGAGTCAACAATTCACGTGATTCTTCATCGGTGTTAGCCGTCGTCACGATAACAATGTCCAAACCACGAACACGGTTAACGTTATCAAAGTTAATTTCTGGGAAGATCAATTGTTCCTTGATCCCCAAAGTGTAGTTACCACGGCCATCAAAGGCACGGGAACTAACACCATGGAAGTCACGAACACGTGGCAATGACACGTTGATCAATTTATCCAGGAATTCGTACATGCGGTCCCCGCGGAGGGTAACCTTAGCACCAATTGACATGCCTTCACGAAGACGGAAGGTTGCGATTGACTTCTTGGCCTTAGTAACCAATGGCTTTTGACCAGAAATCAAACCAAGCTCTTCAACGGCTTCATCAAGGTTCTTAGCGTTGGTAACGGCGTCACCAACACCCATGTTCAAAACGATCTTGTCGATCTTTGGTGTTTGCATAACAGAACTGTAGCTGAACTTTTCCACCAATGATGGGGTAATTTCATTAACGTACTTTTCTTTTAAACGAGCTGACATGAAATTATGTTCCTCCTTTCAGTGATTATTTGTCGATGGTTTCGCCGGACTTTTTAGCGAACCGGACTTTGTGACCATCTTCAACTCGAACGCCAAGCCGGGTTGGTTCGTTGTTCGAAGGATCAATGAGCATTACGTTGGATGCATGAATTGGTGCTTCAATATCAATGATCCCGCCTTGTGGGCTAGCTTGAGAAGCCTTTTGGTGCTTCTTGATCATATTGACGCCTTTAACGATCACGCGGTTCTTGGCGTTCAGAATCTTAGATACAGTTCCTTCTTTGCCTTTGTCTTTCCCAGCGATCACGCGGACCTTGTCACCAGTTTTAATAAGCATTCTGTGGGCACCTCCTTGTTTACACGATTCTTAATTACAGTACTTCGGGTGCTAATGAGATAATCTTCATGTAGTCGTTGTCTCGTAATTCACGAGCAACTGGCCCAAAGATACGAGTCCCTTGTGGGCTCTTGTCATCTTTAATCAGCACAGCAGCATTTTCATCAAAACTGATGTATGAACCGTCGTTACGACGTACACGAGACTTCGTACGAACAACGACCGCCTTAACAACATCACCCTTTTTGACAACGCCACCTGGTGTTGCTTGTTTGACAGTAGCAACGATGACATCACCGATTCCGGCGTAGCGACGCTTTGAGCCACCCAGAACCTTGATTGTCAGAATTTCACGGGCGCCAGAGTTATCGGCTACCTTTAAGCGACTTTCTTGTTGGATCACGGCTAGTGTCCTCCCTTCAGTTCTAGTTCAGAATACGATAAAAACGACACTTAAATGATTACTGCTTTTTCAACAACGTCGACTAAGCGGAACCGCTTGGTAGCAGACATTGGCCGCGTTTCCATGATTTCAACAATGTCGCCGGTTTGGGCTTCATTCTTTTCATCATGTGCCTTGTACTTCTTAGAGTACTTGACACGCTTACCGTATCGTGCATCCGTTTTTGTCGTTTCAACGACAACAGTGATCGTCTTGTCCATCTTGTCAGACACGACACGACCACGGTATACCTTGCGGTGATTACGTACATCACTCATGTATTGTGACCTCCTTTATCGTATTCTAGTTGTTCAGTTCTTGTTGGCGAAGAGCGGTTTTAATCCGCGCAATGTTCTTACGAACTTGCTTCAACCGAGCAGTGTTTTCCAGTTGGCCAGTGGCTAATTGGAAGCGCAAGTTGAATAATTCGTCCTTATAGCTCTTTTCTTTATCGAGCATTTCGGCAGTGGTCAATTCGTTAATTTCCTTAGCCTTCATTAGATTCGCCACCTACTTCCTCTCGGGTAATAACTTTCGTACGAACGGGAAGTTTCATAGCAGCAAGGCGTAATGCTTCGCGAGCGACTTCTTCAGAGACGCCACCGACTTCGAACATTACTTTACCACGCTTAACTGGGGCTACCCAGCCAGCAGGCGTACCTTTACCATTACCCATCCGGACCCCAACACCTTTTTCAGTGTAGGATTTGTGAGGGAAAATCTTAATCCAAACTCTCCCACCACGCTTCATGTAACGAGTGATTGCAACACGGGCTGCTTCGATTTGACGGTTAGAGATCCACTTGGAATCTAATGACTGCAAACCGTAGTCGCCGAAAGCAACACTCTTGCCACCCTTGGCTTCGCCACGTAGCTTACCACGGTGGACACGACGGAACTTTACTCGCTTAGGTACCAGCATGTTATTTCCCTCCTTGTCCGTTAGTTTGTTTCTTTTCAGGCAAGATCTCACCACGGTAGATCCAGGTCTTAACACCCAGAGAACCGTATGAAGTGTGAGCTTCTACCCAAGCATAATCGATATCGGCACGCAACGTGTGCAGAGGAACCGTACCTTCAGCGTAACTTTCAGTACGAGACATATCAGCACCGTTCAAACGACCAGCGACTTGCGTCTTGATACCCTTGGCACCAGAACGCATAGTCCGTTGCATCGTTCCACGCATAGCCCGACGGAAGGCAACACGACCCTCCAATTGACGAGCGATGTTTTCGCCGACCAATTTTGCATCTAAATCTGGCTTCTTGATTTCAACAATGTTGATGTGAACCCGCTTGCCAGTTAAGTCGTTCAATTCCTTACGGAGATTTTCGACTTCAGAACCACCCTTACCAATAACCATCCCTGGTTTAGCAGTGTGGATTGAGATGTTGACGCGGTTTGCAGCACGCTCGATCTCAACAGTTGAGACAGAGGCGTCAACGAGACGCTTTTCAATGAATTTACGAATTGCAAGGTCTTCCTTGAGGTAAGCAGCAAAGTCTTTTTCAGCATACCACTTTGCTTCCCAGTCGCGAATGATACCGACCCGTAATCCAGTTGGATTTACTTTTTGTCCCACGCGTTATCCCTCCTTCTTTTCAGATACAACAACCGTAATGTGACTCGTACGCTTGTTGATTGGTGAAGCAGAACCCTTGGCACGAGGACGGAACCGCTTGAGGGTTGGTCCTTCGTTAACGAAGGCTTCGCTGACAACTAGATCTTGACGATCTAAGTCAAAATTGTTTTCTGCATTAGCAATCGCAGAGTTTAAAACTTTTGCCACAACCGGTGAACCACCACGCGGTGTGAACTTTAGAATAGCTAGCGCTTCAGCTACGCTCTTGCCGCGGATAAGATCGATGACAAGGCGGAGTTTGCGAGCAGCAACTCGAACCGTTTTGGCGGTTGCTTGCGCTGATGTAACTTGTTCAGCCATTTAGTTAATCCTCCTTATCAAAGAGTTGTTTTCTTATCGTCACTGCTACCATGACCACGGAACAATCTAGTCGGTACGAATTCACCGAGCTTGTGGCCAACCATATCTTCTTGCACGTAAACTGGGACATGCTTCCGTCCGTCATAAACTGCAATGGTGTAACCTACGAAGCTAGGGAAAATAGTAGACCGACGTGACCAGGTCTTGATGACGGTCTTCTTGTCTTGATCCTTTTGCGCATCAATCTTCTTGAGCAAATGCGCATCGGCAAAAGGTCCTTTTTTCAAACTACGACCCATTATGAAACCTCCTCTACTTGTGGCGCATCGTTATACACGATGATCACCAGGTCTCTTAACATCCGGATTACCGGATGATTACATCTTGGAACCCTTACGACGACGAACGATGAACTTGCTAGTCTTGTTCTTCTTCTTCCGCGTCTTCTTACCAACGGTCTTCTTACCCCATGGAGAAAGAGGAGATGGTAAACCAACAGGTGCTTTACCTTCACCACCACCATGTGGGTGATCGTTAGGGTTCATTACAGAACCACGAACATGTGGACGTTGACCAGCCCAACGATTACGGCCAGCCTTACCGACAACAATCAATTCGTGTTCTTCGTTACCTACGGCACCGATAGTAGCACGGTTAACGTTCAAGATCATCCGAACTTCACCAGATGATAAACGAACCAGTACGTACTTTTCATCGTTGGCCTTACCTAATAATTGAGCTGAAGTCCCAGCAGAACGGACCAATTGGCCACCCTTACCAGTTTTCAATTCAATATTGTGAATAACAGTTCCGAATGGAATGTTCTTCAATGGTAATGCATTACCAACTTTGATATCAGCATCTGGACCTGACTGAACCTGAGCACCAACCTTCAAGCCCTTAGGTGCAATGATGTAAGACTTTACACCATCAGCATATACTAATAAGGCAATGTTGGCAGTCCGGTTTGGGTCATATTCGATAGCCTTAACGGTTGCAGGAACGTCATCCTTAATCCGCTTGAAGTCGATGATCCGGTATTGACGCTTGTTACCACCGCCACGATGACGGACAGTCATCTTACCAGCGTTGTTACGGCCGGCTGAGTGACTTTGTGAATCAAGCAATGACTTTTCAGGAGTCGTCTTAGTGATGACGTCTTTGTAAACCATGCTGGTCATGTTACGACGACCATTGCTTGTTGGTTTGTATTTCTTAATCGCCACGTTATTTCCCTCCTATATCTGAGATTTTATTCTTCGTTGAATAACTTGATTTCTTTAGAGTCGGCAGATAAGCTGACAATGGCCTTACGACGCTTCTTAGTTAAGCCTTCGTAACGACCTTGACGCTTCTTCTTACCCTTCAAGTTCATGATGTTGACCTTAACAACCTTAACGTCAAAGATGTCTTCAATGGCATGCTTGACTTGAGTCTTGGTTGCTCGTACGTCAACGTCGAACGTGTAACGCTTGTCATCCATAGTAGCCATTGATGCTTCAGTGACAACTGGACGTAAAATAATATCGCGTGATTCCATTATGCGAGTACCTCCTCTACTTGAGAAAGTGCTGGTTGGGTAATCACTAACTTGTCGGCGTTAGCAATATCAAGGACGTTCAAGCTCTTGGCAGGAATTACCTTAACATTTGCTAAGTTCCGGGCTGCTAATGCGGCCTTAACGTTGTCGTCTTCAAGGACAACCAGCGTCTTAGTTGTGACGTTCAAACCAGCCAGCATATCAGCGAATTCTTTCGTCTTAGGGGTGTCGAATGATAATCCGTCAACTACGACGAAACTGTCATCGAGAACCTTCTGGGAAAGAACGGACTTCAATGCTAAACGGCTAACCTTCTTAGGAAGGTGGTAACTGTATGAGCGAGGGGTTGGTCCAAAGACCACACCACCACCGACCCATTGTGGTGAACGGATGGAACCTTGACGTGCACGACCAGTTCCTTTTTGACGCCATGGCTTCTTCCCACCACCACGGACAGCACTCCGGTTTTTAACGGCGTGAGTTCCTTGGCGCATGGATGCCCGTTGCATCAAAATCGTGTCGAACACGACGTTTTCGTTAGGTTCAATACCGAAGATATCGGCATTCAACGTTACGTCGCCGTTTTGGCTACCATTTTGTTTGTATAATGCTACGCTTGTCATTTAATTATCCTCCCTTCCTAATTAGTTATCTGAATGCTTTTCACGTGGTGGGCGAACAGCACTCTTAACAGTAACGAGTGACTTGTTGGCACCTGGCACGTTACCCTTAATCAACAGAACGTTGTTTTCAACATCTGCCTTAACAATTTCAAGGTTTAAGATAGTAACTTGCTTGTTACCCATCCGGCCTGGAAGCTTCATACCAGGGAATACCCGGTTAATGATAGCACCCAGAGAACCTGGACGACGGTGGTAACGAGAACCGTGAGCCATAGGACCACGACGTTGACCATCTTTATGAATGTTACCTTGGTAACCATGACCTTTAGTCACACCAGTGACATCAACGATGTCTCCTGCTTGGAAGGTATCAACTTTAACTTCGTCTGCTACCTTGTAATCTCCCAGCTCAACATCTCTGAATTCACGAATGAAGCGCTTAGGAGTCGTGTTTGCTTTTGCTACATGACCTTGTTCGGGCTTGTTGCTGAGTACTTCACGCTTGTCTTGGTAACCAAGTTGAATGGCATCGTAACCGTCGTTTTCCATTGTCTTAACTTGCAACACTACGTTTGGGGTTGCTTCGACAACAGTAACGGGGATTAATTCGCCAGCATCAGTGAAGACCTGCGTCATCCCGACCTTTTTCCCTAAGATTCCTTTTGTGGTCATGAGTACACCTCCGATTATATTGTATTTATTTTGAAGAAATTATAACTTGATTTCGATGTCCACACCACTAGGCAAGTCGAGCTTCATTAATGAGTCAACTGTCTTTGGCGTTGGGTTAACGATATCGATCAAACGCTTGTGAGTCCGCATTTCGAACTGTTCACGTGAGTCCTTAAACTTATGTGGTGAACGTAATACGGTGTAGATCGTCCGTTCTGTTGGTAATGGAATAGGACCTGAGATGCCGGCACCAGTTCTCTTAGCAGTTTCAACGATCTTCTCTGCTGATTGGTCGAGGATACGATGTTCGTAAGCCTTCAACCGAATCCGAATTTTTTGTTTTGCCATTGTGTTCCCTCCTTCGTCTATTTTAAAAATAAGACTAACTCCGTGGAAATTCCCGCCACGCCCTCATGGCAAAGCGGCCGGGCGTGTCGCAATCTCCCACATCATCGCTTAAACTTTTTGGCGATCCCCAGGGGGCGCAAATGTCCCCTCAGAAATTCAGCACTTAACTATCATACTAAATAAAGTGCCATATGGCAAGGGTTTTCGCGAAATTGCTTGCGATTTGTCTTAAATAATTATTGGCTATTCCTAGCATAACCTGGAAGTTTTAATCAACTTTCTTCTAATTAAATACAATTTAACTGAATTCAATGAAAAAGAACGACTGGTCATCCAGTTTTTCCCAATTAAGGCCAACGCGTGTTATTATACCTTATCTTTGACAATTTTCCTAATGAATTTACCGCAATTCTCTTAAATAGTCTGTGCTGTGGTGACTAGTCCTTCTCCTCACCCCACTGTTGCTTAAAGGCTGCCCGGGCCAGGAGCCAGCCTAGTAGACAGGTCACCACATCAGCAGCCGGTTGGGCCCAAATAATCCCGTGATAACCCAGTAGTCCCGCCCCAACAACAATGAATAAGTAGAAAGCAACTCCCTGCCGTGAGATAGACATCAAGAGAGCCGCTAGAGCCTTCCCTGTGCTCTGGAAGACCGTCGTGTACACTAACACTGCGCCTACGAACGGTGTCGTCGCGAGGAAGACGCGAAGCATATAGGTCCCCGCTGTGATGACGGCCTGGTCATGAAGAAAGAGGCCGATGATTTGTGGCGCGAAGACCATCAGGAGAACAGCAAAGACTAAGGCGTATCCGACCTCTACCAGAAGATCAAAGCGGAGCACTTGTTTGAACCGTTTCTGATTTCTCGCCCCATAGGTATAACCAATCAACGGCTGGGCACCGAAGGCAAAACCAATCATGACCAGCATGATAATCATATAAACCTTGAGGACAATTCCCATCGCCGCCACCCGTGTCGGGCCAAAACTCACCAGATAGCGATTCAAAACGGCCGTTCCGAATGCCTGCATTAGATTAGTAATTGAACCTGGAATCCCAATCAAGAGCACTTGTCCTAAAAGTTGTCGGTTAATCCGACTCTGTCGCACATCAATCGTCACGACCTGGCAATAGTGCCCGGTAAGCCAGACCAATAGGATGGCCGATATGCTATAACCAATCATCGTTGCCAAGGCAGCTCCGGCAGCCCCCATGCCGGCGGAAAAAATCAAAATAGGATCAAGAACAATGGTAACCACCGTTCCCACCATCGTTCCTATCATTGACTGGGTCGCAAACCCTTCAGTTCGAATCAGATTCCCTGGGACCATTGACACCATGATTGGCATGGCACCGAAGGTCATGAGATGGTAAAACTGCTCAGCATAGTGGTAAGTGGCCGGTGTTGCCCCGAACATCACCAGAATGGGGCGGGTAAAGGCTAGCAGAAGAACCGTCACCAGTAGTCCTACCACAATCGCCCCGTAGAGACAAAAACTACTGACCCGCCTGGCCGTCTGATAGTCCTTTTCCCCAAGCAGTCGCGAAATCAGGGAACTTCCCCCTAAACCGAAGATATCGCCGATCGCAATCAGAAGTGAAAATAATGGTGTGCAGAGTGCCACCCCGGCTACCAACGCCGTATTCTGCGTCTGTGAGACAAAGTATGTATCCGCCAAATTGTAAATCATACTAGCCACCATGCCCAGTACGACAGGCAATGCCAGCTTAAAGTAGGCCCGCGGAACCGGTGCTTTTTCAAACAATTCTTCCATTATATGGTCACTTCTCTCTTTTAAACTTATGCCTCACAAATTATAACACGCTACCAAGGTACAAAAAAACGCCCCACCGTGAGGTAGGACGTTCCTTTAAAGAAGAGTCGGACTAGTCTTCGACTGGAGTACCGCCGTTCTTCTTGATAATATCAGCTTGAACACTCTTTGGCGTTGGTTCGTAGTGGTCAAACGTCATGGTAAAGGTACCACGACCTTGAGAAGCAGAACGTAACGTCGTAGCGTAACCGAACATTTCGGATAACGGAACGAAGGAGTGAATCATTTGTGCGTTCCCACGAGCTTCCATACCATCGACCTTACCACGACGTGCGGTAACTTGGCCCATGATATCACCCATGTAGTCTTCTGGTACTAAAATATCAACCTTCATGATTGGTTCAAGGATGACAGGACCAGCAGACTTAACAGCGTTACGTAAAGCCAATGATGCGGCAACCTTGAAGGCTGCTTCACTAGAATCGACTTCATGGTAACTACCATCGTATAACTTGGCCTTAACATCAACCAATGGGTAACCGGCTAACACACCGTTTGCCATGGCTTCTTGCAGACCTTGGTCAACTGAAGGGATAAATTCACGAGGAACAACCCCACCAACGATAGCGTCTTCGAATTCGTAACCCTTACCACGTTCGTTAGGTGTGAATTCGATCCAAACGTCACCATATTGACCTTTACCACCAGATTGACGAACGAACTTACCTTGGACCTTAGTTGGCTTCGTGAAGGCTTCACGGTAAGCAACTTGAGGAGCACCAATGTCCGCTTCAACCTTGAATTCACGCTTCATACGGTCAATGATGATGTCCAAGTGAAGTTCACCCATCCCAGCAATCAGAGTTTCACCAGTTTCAGGGTTAGTTTCAGCCTTGAAAGTAGGGTCTTCTTCAGAAAGCTTTTGTAAGGCGTTGTTCATCTTGTCTTGGTCAGCCTTCGTCTTAGGTTCCACGGCAACCTGGATAACTGGATCTGGGAAGTTCATGGATTCCAAGTGAAGTGGGTGATCAGGATCAGTCAAAGAGTCACCAGTAGTGGTGTTCTTCAAACCAATGGCCCCGGCAATATCACCAGAGAAGACTTCTGGAATTTCTTGACGGTGATTGGAGTGCATTTGCAGCAGACGTCCAACACGTTCACGCTTGTCTTTAGTGGCGTTCAAGACATATGAACCACCTTCCAAGGTACCGGAGTAAACCCGGATGTAAGTCAAACGACCAACGAATGGGTCGGTGGCAACCTTGAATGCTAAGGCAGCGAATGGCGCGTCATCATCGGCACGCAACGTAACGGCTTCATCAGTGTCAGGAACAGTAGCGTTGTATGGCTTAACATCCAATGGAGATGGTAAGTAGTCCACAACGGCGTCCATCAACATTTGAACACCCTTATCCTTGAAAGCAGAACCAGCGAAGACTGGGAACATTTCCAGCTTCAAAGTAGCACGCCGGATAGCGGCCTTTAATTCTGCCTTGGTGATTTCTTCACCTTCAAGGTACTTTTCCATGATTTCATCATCAACGTCAGCGACGCTTTCGATGATGCCTTCATGGCGCTTTTCAGCTTCTTCCTTCATGTCGGCAGGAATTTCAACAGTGTCCCATGAGGAACCCAGTTCATCCTTGTCGTACACGTAGGCTTTCATTTCGATTAAGTCAACAACACCGGCGAAATCATCTTCGGCACCGATTGCCATTTGTAAAGCAACCGCGTTGGCTTGTAACCGGTCGTGAATGGAGTTAACTGAGAAGTCAAAGTCGGCACCCAGCTTATCCATCTTGTTCACGAACACGATACGAGGAACATCGAAATCTGAGGCTTGACGCCAAACAGTTTCGGTTTGTGGTTCAACACCGGCTTGACCGTCTAAGACGGTTACGGCACCATCAAGCACACGCAGAGAACGTTCAACTTCAACAGTGAAGTCCACGTGCCCTGGAGTATCGATGATGTTGATCCGGTGACCCTTCCATTCCGCAGTCGTAGCGGCAGAAGTGATCGTGATACCACGTTCTTGTTCTTGTTCCATCCAGTCCATTTGTGAAGCCCCATCGTGGGTTTCACCAATCTTGTGGATCTTACCAGTGTAATACAGGATACGCTCAGTGGTGGTCGTCTTACCAGCATCGATGTGGGCCATGATACCGATATTACGAGTCTTATCAAGCGGGAATTCACGAGTATTAGCCATGATTAATGTGTAACTCCTCTCAAAATTGATCGTAGATTGTGCCAAAAAGTGACTACTAACATCGCAAATGATTTTAGTAGCCACCTCTGGATTAAAGGATTACTCCCTTAAGTTAGAGGCAAGAGAGTCATGAGACACTCCGCTCTAACATTTTATCACACCGCGATTAAAAACAGTGCGATGGCTGCTCCTACCAACGGTAGTGGGCGAAGGCACGGTTAGCATCTGCCATCCGGTGAGTGTCTTCACGCTTCTTAACAGCAGCACCCGTGTTGTTGGCAGCATCCATGATTTCACGCGCTAAGCGTTCAACCATCGTGTGTTCACCACGTAAACGAGAGTACTGTACCATCCAACGAAGACCAAGAGTCGTCCGACGATCTGGACGAACTTCGATTGGGACTTGGTAGTTTGATCCACCAACCCGGCGAGCCTTGACTTCCAAGACTGGCATAACATTCTTCATTGCTTCTTCGAAGACTTCCACTGGATCGTTACCAGTTTCGTTCTTAATGATGTCGAAGGCACCATAAATGATTTTAGTTGAAGTTCCGCGTTTCCCATCCATCATCGTGTGGTTAATCAAACGAGTAACCAACTTTGAGTTGTAAATTGGATCAGGAAGGACTTCACGCTTTTGTACAATTCCTTTTCTAGGCATTATATTATCCTCCTTGAATATTGTTTAGTAACTGCTTGACGGCATCCGTGCAAGTCAGTTAATGTCGTGATTCTTAATCCTTAGGCTTCTTGGTACCGTACTTAGAACGACTTTGACGACGGTCGGTAACACCGGCAGTATCAAGCGCACCACGGATGATGTGGTAACGAACCCCAGGTAAATCCTTCACCCGGCCACCACGAATTAAGACAACACTATGTTCTTGAAGGTTATGACCAATACCAGGAATGTAAGCAGTCACTTCAATTAAGTTTGACAACCGTACACGTGCATATTTCCGTAAAGCTGCGTTAGGCTTCTTAGGTGTCATGGTACCGACACGGGTAGCAACCCCACGCTTTTGAGGAGCAGGATTCTTAACTTGAGCTTTTTTGTAACTGTTATACCCGTAGTTTAAAGCTGGGGCATCTGATTTAGAACTATTAGATTTACGACCTTTACGCACCAATTGGTTGATAGTAGGCATCTAACTAGTCCTCCTTTCTGTATTCTGATAGAGTTTAAGTCCACACATCCAGGTGGTTCATTTTTTTGAAAGAAAAAAGCCACCTAGACGGGGGATCTAATTGAAGTGTCCCTCCCGCCGTCAGTCAGCATGTCTGGTAAGTTACCCGAGACCTGTCTGCGAAAAGCACCTTGAATAGAATACCATGCCAGAAAACCAATGTCAATAAGGGTTGCCACAATTCTCTGGAAACAATCTGGCATTTTTCACGGAGGTATCTAAGAGGTGATCACAAATGTCGACTTTTCTCCTATTCTGTTATGGCTGTTGCTTTGGGTCTTTGATCTGTGCCACCAGCGATCGCTATGCCCGTCACGAATCCCCCTACTTTCCACGCTCACACTGTGACACCTGCCAAATGCCACTCCGGCCCTGGCAACTCATTCCCATTCTAAGCTACCTCTACCAACGAGGCCACTGCCACACTTGTGGTGCAGTGATCCCGTTGCAAGTCCTGGTCGTCGAAGTCGCCGGCGGCTGGTTAGCCACCACCATTACTGGCCCAGCCACCCTACTTGCTGTGGCCTGGCTCTACCTGTGGACCTACGCCGCATTGTGTGACGCGGCCACCCAAACTTTTCCTGGTATTATCAGTTGGTTAAGCCTTCCCGTGCTGTTCTGGTCAGCTGGCCCACTTGTCTGGGGACTCGGCGCTCTCTGGCTCCTTGGTATCCACTTCATTTGGCTACACCTTTCCCGACCACTTATCGGTGACGGCGACCTGGAGTTTATCGGCCTCTATGCTCTGGCTTTTGGCGTACAAACGACGGCCTGGTGGCTACTCACCGCCTGTCTCTTGGCACTGCTGCACCATCGCCAGTTTTCTGGGCGGATTGCCCTTCTCCCCTATCTAACCATTAGTGCCTTAGGCTGGTGGCTCTGGTCCTAGACGACGAATTGTCAAACCAAGTGCAACACTTTATCAAATAAAACTTCTTCAGGGGTACAGTAGTCTAGAACCTTTCTCGGACGGTGGTTTAGCTGCCATTGGCAACTCTTAACTTCCTCGTCCGTTCGCGGTTCCAGACTTTTATTTTTAGGGAAGTATTCTCGAATCAAACCATTCGTATTCTCGTTTGTGCCTCGTTGCTGAGGTGCATATGGATCTGGCCAGTAGATAGTAACACCAAGTTTTTCACGGATTTCCGCTAAGTTCAAAAACTCTGTTCCATGGTCCGGAGTAAGTGAAAGAACAAATTCCTTAGGAATTTGATCAAACATTGTTGTGAGGGCTTCATTCACTGATTGACCATTCTTTCGTTTGGCCTTTTGAATCAAAGTGTATCGAATTAGTCGCTCTACCGCAGTCACTAGAACGGACTCACCGACGTTACCAAGAATGGTATCTATCTCCCAATCACCAATTCTAGTACGGTTGTTAACAAAATTAGGTCGTTCTTGAATAGGAATATAGTCCACCTTAGGTTCTCGATGTTTACGGTCTCCGGGGTGATGCCGCTTTCGACCCTTGTGTCTGAGATTCCGTCGAATCCCTGTATCTCCATGTGAAGAGAACGGTAAATTCAAATTGTGGTTTTCAATGTGTCGATAAATCGTGTTGTAACTAACTGTCACTTTGTTTTCTAACTTCAGGCGTTGAGAGATCTGTTGCGGGGACCAGTGATGTTCACGAATCATTTCAATTACTTGAGCACATACTTCTGGGAGCTGTTCTAGAAGTCTTGGTTTATGACTGTGCTGTCTCCTGGAGTGATAAGATGCTTGGGCTTCAGAAGGAGAATAATGCCGTGGTATTCGGCGAATTTCCCTAGAGATAGTGCTTGGTGAACGGTGTAGCCGTAAGGCTACACCTCGGATAGATAGACCTCTTGCCAATAATTCCAGAATACTTTCTCGTTCTTTTATAGTAAGATGGTGATAGCCCATAGCGAGCACTCCTTTACTTTTCTTGGTCGTTAAGTAATTGTACCCGCTATGGGTCTTTTTATTCAATTAGTGTTGCACTTCAATTGTAAATTCGTCACAAACAAAAAGGACCCGCCATCTATGACGAGTCCCCCGACTAAGTCGCTTAACCGAAGTTAGGCTTGAGAGTCTTCTTGCATTTGCTTTTCCAAATCGCTGATCGAGTAGACGCCTTCGGTTGACGAACCGCCAACTTCCTTGGGCTTGATCTGACGGTAATCTGGCATCCCAGTACCGGCAGGAATAATCTTCCCAATAATAACGTTTTCCTTCAAACCAACTAATGGGTCGTTCTTGCCTCGAATAGCAGCATCGGTCAAGACACGCGTCGTTTCTTGGAAGGAAGCGGCTGATAAGAAACTGTTCGTTTCCAGGGCAGCCTTGGTGATCCCCAAGATAACTGGACGAGCCGTAGCGGCGATCCCACCAGAGATTAACGTCTGGTAGTTAGCGCGCCGGAAGTCTTGAATATCCATCAAAGTCCCAGGTAAGACATCGGTATCGCCCGGATCCATGATCCGAACCTTCCGAAGCATCTGACGAACAATGATTTCAACGTGCTTATCACTGATGGCCACACCTTGCATCCGGTAAACACGTTGTACTTCGCCTAAGATATAGGTTTCAGTAGACAACACGTCACGAACACGCAGAAGTTCCTTAGGATCAACAGACCCATAGTTCAAGGCAGCACCACGGTGGATAAAGTCGCCTTCAGAAACCCGCATGCGGGCAGTGATTGGTAACTTGTAACTCCGAGTGTCAGCCTCACCCTTAATCGTAACTTCCTTGACACGGTCAGCTGGGTTTTCTTCGATTGATTCAACCGTCCCAGTAACTTCAGTGATCTCAGCTTTACCTTTAGGGTTCCGAGATTCAAACAATTCTTGAACACGAGGAAGCCCTTGGGTGATATCTTCGTTCCCGGCAACACCACCGGTATGGAAGTTACGCATGGTTAATTGCGTCCCTGGTTCACCGATAGATTGTGCGGCAACAGTTCCGACTGCTTCACCAACTTCAACTTCGTCACCGGTAGCCATGTTACGGCCATAACAGTGTTCACAAACACCGTGTTCAGTGTTACAAGTGAAGGCGGAGCGAATCGTGACCTCTTCAACACCGGCATCAACAATCTTTTGTGCCGTGTCTTCAACGATCATTTGGTTCTTTGGCACGATGACGTCACCGGTCTTAGGATCGATAACTGACTTCTGCGTGTAACGGCCGAGAATTCGGTCGTACAGAGGTTCGATCATTTCGTTACCATCAGTGATGGCCCGAATCTTCAAACCACGGTCAGTCCCACAGTCCTTTTCCCGAATGATAACATCTTGCGCCACATCGACCAGACGCCGAGTCAGGTAACCTGAGTTGGCGGTCTTGAGGGCCGTATCGGTCATCCCTTTACGAGCACCATGGGTCGAAATGAACATTTCCATAACCGTCAGGCCTTCACGGAAGTTAGACGTGATAGGCAGTTCCATGATGTCCCCACTAGGTGCGGCCATCAATCCACGCATACCAGCTAATTGCGTAAAGTTAGAAATGTTACCACGGGCACCAGAATCACTCATCATAAAGATAGGGTTCTGTTGGTCGAAACTGTGGATCAGTGCGTTTTGAATGTCATCCTTGGCATCGTTCCAGATCCCAATGACTCGTTCGTAACGTTCGTGGTCCGTAATCAACCCACGCCGGAATTGCTTCGTTACCGTCGCAACCTGTTTGTGGGCAGCTTCGATAATTTCTGGCTTTTCCTTCAAGTCGGTAACGTCGACCATCCCAACCGTTAACCCAGACTTCGTAGATTCGTCGTAACCCAAATCCTTGATCCGGTCCAACAACTTAGAGGTTTCAGTAACCTTGTATTGTTGGTAAACGGCCGCGATAATGTCGGACAAGAAGCCCTTCTTGAACGGTCCGATTAATTCGGCATTTTGCAAGTAGTCATGAATGTCTTCGCCCGGTGCCAAGAAGTACTTGTCAGGGACGTAACCATTCAAGTTTGTATTAGTAGGTTCATTCAAGTATGGGAACGACTGTGGCAGGATGTTGTTAAAGATCAACTTCCCAACAGTCGTTACCATGATCTTGGTGCGTTGATCATCGGTGAATGGCTTGTCTGGCATGGAAGAAACCTGAACACCGACACGACTGTGCCAGTGAACCAAACCGTTCCGGTAAGCCAGAACAGCTTCGTTGAGGTCGGTAAAGATCATACCTTCCCCTTCACGGTTGTCTTCTTCCATCGTCAGGTAGTAGTTCCCGATAACCATATCTTGTGAAGGCGCAACGACTGGCTTACCACTGGCAGGTGCCAGGATATGGTGAGCAGCCAACATCAGCAGACGTGCTTCAGCTTGTGCTTCGTCGGATAAAGGCACGTGGATGGCCATTTGGTCCCCATCGAAATCGGCATTGTAAGCTTCACAAGCCAATGGGTGAAGACGCATTGCCTTACCACTAACCAAGACTGGTTCAAACGCTTGAATCCCTAAACGGTGAAGCGTAGGGGCCCGGTTCAACAGAACAGGGTGTTCCTTGATAACATCTTCAAGAACATTGAAGACATCGTCATCTTCACGGTCAATCTGGCGCTTGGCATTCTTAATGTTAGAAGCCAAGCCACGCGCAACGAGTTCCTTCATGATGAATGGCCGGAATAATTCCAAAGCCATTGGCACTGGGAGACCCATTTGGTTGAACTTGAGGGAAGGACCAACGTCAATAACGGAACGACCAGAGTAGTCAACCCGCTTCCCTAACAAGTTTTGACGGAAACGCCCTTGCTTCCCTTTCAACATGTGTGAAAGAGACTTCAATGGACGGTTACCAGGACCAGCAACTGGACGGCCACGACGACCGTTATCGATCAAGGCGTCAACGGCTTCTTGAAGCATCCGCTTTTCGTTTTGAACGATAATACCAGGTGCATTTAAGTCTAACAAACGCTTCAACCGGCTATTCCGGTTGATAACCCGCCGGTACAAGTCATTAAGGTCAGACGTTGCGAAACGTCCCCCTTCGAGTTGTACCATTGGCCGTAAGTCAGGTGGGATTACCGGAATAGCATCCATTACCATCCATTCAGGACGGTTATCAGATGTCACGAAGGCTTCCAAGATGTCCAAACGACGAACGGCACGCGTCCGCTTTTGGCCAGTAGCATCCTTCAATTGTTCCTTTAATTCCGTGACTTCTTTATCTAAATCGACGGCCATCAATAACTTCTTGATGGCTTCGGCACCCATTTCAGCCTTGAAGGCTTGGCTACCGTATTCTACGAGCTTGTCACGGTAATCACGTTCGGAAAGGAGTTGTTTCTTTTCCAAAGGTGTATCACCGGGATCAAGAACAACGTAGGATGCGAAGTAGATGATTTCTTCCAGGGCACGGGGGCTCATGTCTAAGACAAGACCCATCCGACTTGGAATACCCTTGAAGTACCAGATGTGGGTTACAGGAGCTGCTAATTCAATATGGCCCATCCGTTCACGACGAACCTTAGAACGCGTAACTTCAACCCCACAACGGTCACAAACGACACCCTTGTAACGGATCCGTTTGTACTTCCCACAGGCACATTCCCAGTCCTTAGTAGGACCGAAAATCCGCTCGTCGAAAAGTCCATCTTTTTCAGGCTTTAACGTCCGGTAGTTGATGGTTTCAGGCTTTTTAACTTCCCCGTAAGACCAGCTACGGATCTTATCAGGTGAAGCCAGCCCGATCTGCATGCTTTCGAACTTATTGACATCGACCAAAGAAGCGACCTCCCTTATTAATTAGTCTTGTGTGTTCGGTTGACTTTCATTTTTAGTGGTTTCTGGTGCTGCTTTGGCACTTTCAGCCTGAGCTTGCGCCTTACGTTGTTCTTCTTGCTGTTGGGCAAGCTTACTCAACGCATCAACGTTCACAACATCATCGTCATCGTCGTCCATATCACGGAGTTCGATTTCTTCGTTGTTCCCGTTTAAGACCTTCATGTCCAGCCCCAAGGATTGTAATTCCTTGACCAGAACACGGAAGGATTCAGGCACACCAGGCTTTGGAATTGGATCGCCCTTAACGATGGCTTCGTAGGTCTTAACCCGTCCAACCACGTCATCAGACTTGTACGTTAAGATTTCTTGTAACGTATAAGCGGCACCATAAGCTTCCAAGGCCCAAACTTCCATTTCACCGAAACGTTGGCCACCAAATTGCGCTTTACCACCAAGTGGTTGTTGCGTAACCAGTGAGTAAGGTCCGATGGAACGGGCGTGCATCTTGTCGTCGACCATGTGGGCCAGCTTCAAGTAGTTCATAACACCAACGGCAACTCGCTTGTCGAATGGTTCACCGGTCCGACCATCGTATAAGACAGTCTTAGCATCGGCAGCCATACCGGCTTCCTTAACAGCGTCCGCAATATCAGTATCTTGGGCACCATCAAAGACAGGCGTTGCCACGTGGATACCCAGCTTACGAGCAGCCATCCCTAAATGCAATTCGAGCACTTGCCCGATATTCATACGAGAAGGCACACCCATTGGGCTCAACATGATGTCAATTGGGGTCCCATCTGGCATGTACGGCATATCTTCTTCAGGGATAACGACGGAAACCGTCCCCTTGTTACCGTGACGACCAGACATCTTGTCCCCAACTTGGATCTTCCGCTTTTGTGCGATGTAGACCCGAACCATCATGTTAACACCAGGAGAAAGTTCATCCCCGTTTTCACGCGTAAAGATCTTTACGTCCTGGATAATCCCGCCACCACCATGAGGAACCTTCAGGGAAGTATCCCGAACTTCACGGGCCTTTTCACCAAAGATGGCATGGAGTAAACGTTCTTCGGCTGATAATTCAGTCACACCCTTAGGCGTTACCTTACCAACCAGGATGTCACCGTCTTGAACTTCGGCACCAATCCGGATAATTCCGTCTTCGTCCAAGTTCTTCAAGGCGTCTTCACCCACGTTAGGAATTTCGCGAGTCATTTCTTCAGGTCCGAGCTTCGTATCACGTGCTTCTGATTCGTATTCTTCAATATGAATCGACGTGTAAACGTCATCGCGAACCAACCGTTCGTTGATCCCGATGGCATCTTCGAAGTTGTACCCTTGCCAAGTCATGAAGGCAACTAATGGGTTTTGACCTAAGGCCAGTTCCCCATTTTCCATTGAAGGACCATCAGCCAAGATTTCGTCGTTGTCGACGTGATCGCCAACCTTAACGATTGGACGTTGGTTGTAGTTCTTCCCACCGTTAGAACGGCGGAACTTCATCAGCTTGTAAGTGTCCAGCGCATCGTCAGCACGACGTACACGGATTTCACGTGCATCGACGTATTCAACAGTACCTTCGTGTTGGCTAATTAAAGCAACCCCGGAGTCATGCGCTGCTTTGTATTCGATACCAGTTCCAACCAATGGTGCATGAGGGTCAAGCAATGGCACAGCTTGCCGTTGCATGTTGGCACCCATCAAGGCACGGTTGGAGTCATCGTTTTCCAAGAAAGGAATACATGCCGTGGCCACAGCAACAACTTGCTTAGGCGAAACGTCCATGTAGTCAATCCGGTCAGCCGTCGTTTCGATGTTATCGGCTTCGGAACGGGCCATGATGGTATCCGTATCGAATGAACCGTCATCTTTCAATGGCGTGTTGGCTTGGGCAACGACGTAGTTATCTTCTTCGTCGGCCGTCAGGTAATCGATCTTGTCGGTAACCTTGTGTGTGTCCCATGAGACACGACGGTATGGCGTTTCGATGAACCCGTACTTGTTAACCCGAGCGTAACTGGAAAGACTGTTAATCAACCCAATGTTAGGACCTTCAGGGGTTTCAATTGGACACATACGGCCATAGTGGGTGTAGTGAACGTCCCGGACTTCATATCCGGCACGGTCACGCGTCAAACCACCAGGTCCAAGGGCAGATAACCGACGCTTATGCGTTAATTCGCCAAGTGGGTTGGTCTGGTCCATGAATTGTGACAATTGAGATGACCCAAAGAATTCCTTGATTGAGGCAACCACTGGACGAATGTTAATCAGTTGTTGTGGCGTTACCGTCGCAGCATCCTGAATGGACATCCGTTCACGCACAACCCGTTCCATCCGAGATAACCCGATCCGGAATTGGTTTTGCAAGAGTTCACCCACGGAACGAATCCGTCGGTTACCCAAGTGGTCAATGTCATCGACGTTCCCAATTCCAACTTGGAGATCGAAGAAGTAGTTCATGGAAGCAATGATGTCGGCTGGGCGAATGTGCTTCAGCTTGATATCAATGTTTCCATTCCCAATAACAGGAACTTCTTGTTCGGGATCGTCTGGTGATTGTACCTTAATAATTTGTAATTTAAGTGGTTCAGTGACAACGGCTTCGTCTGAAGGTTGGAAAGTCACCATCTTGAAGTCATCTTGGTCCAGGTATGGCGCCAAGGTCTTCATGACGTCTTTATCAACAACCGTGCCCTTTTGGGCGATAACTTCACCAGTATCTGGGTCGGCTAACGTTTCGGCTAAGGTTAAGCCAAGTAAACGGGTCTTCAGGCTAAGCTTCTTGTTGGTCTTGTACCGACCAACAGGGGCCATGTCGTAACGCTTTGGATCGAAGAACCGTGCAGTCAGTAAACTCCGTGAAGAGTCCGCCGTCTTAGGTTCACCTGGACGTAGACGTTCGTAGATGTCCTTTAAGGACTCTTCGACACGTGAATCGTCACTGTTCTTGTGAATATCCTTTTCCAACGTCTGTGAAAGACTTTCGTTGTCACCCAAGATATCCAAGATTTCATCGTCAGAACCGAATCCTAATGCCCGAACTAATTCAGTCATTGGGATCTTACGAGTCCGGTCGATCCGAACGTAAGAAACGTTCTTAGCGTCCGTTTCAAATTCAAGCCAAGCACCCCGGTTAGGGATAACAGTGGCACCGAAGATGGTCCGACCGTTCTTATCAGTATCGTCATTGAAGTAAACGCCTGGTGACCGGACTAATTGGGAAACAATTACCCGTTCTGCCCCGTTAATAATGAAGGTCCCTTGGGCCGTCATTAATGGGAAATCACCGAAGAAGACGTCTTGTGACTTAATTTCGCCCGTTTCATGGTTCGTCAAGCGAAGGGTTACGTGCAGTGGTGCAGAATAGTTCGCATCATGCTCCCGTGCTTCATCGACCGTATATTTGGGTTCTAGTAATTGATAATCAACAAACTCTAACGAAAGGTTTCCTTGAAAATCTTCGATTGGCATGATGTCGTCGAACATATCGCGTAAACCTTCGTCAAGGAACCAGTTATACGAATTGGTCTGAATCTCGATTAAGTTAGGGAGATCAAGGACTTCCTTGATCCGCGAATAGCTACGGCGAGTACGGTGTTTCCCGTATTTCACTAAGTGTCCTGCCAAGTTGTTCACCTCTCCTATTTATTCTGTCAACTGGCCAATCCGGAATGTTACATTTTGATTACAATTGCATTTAGACCCGGATTTTTGGCAAAAAAAATCCAAAAACAAACCCAAAGTTTGCTTTTGGCTTCTTATAGTGATAGCTCCGGACAATATATCGGCGCTACCAATTTCAGTTCACAGTTGCATACGAATAATATAGTACTAAATCTAGCACCAAATGTCAATACATTGACTTTACTTTCTAGTGGCAACGCCAAACAAGATTAGCCGGACTAACGCGACCGTTTGCTCATGCTGCGTCGCATCCTTAGGACCCACGTGATGGAACGTATTAAAGAGCGGGCTCAGACTAGTCAGATAGAAGGAAGCCGCGTCTTGTGGTTGAACCTCGTCCTGTAACTGAACCGCATCCGTGGCGAAGAAGGTCGTCAGTGGGACCAGGTAATCCTGTTGAAAGATCATCCCCAGCTGCCGCTGGTTTTCGGGCTTCAGGAAGCGAAAACTCCCGTGAATCACCGTGAAGATGTCTCTAGGATGCGCCGACGTTAGAACCTCGGTTACCGCCGTTAGGGCCGCAACTGAGTCAACATCCGGCGTCAACTGGGCAACGCCCTGTGTGATGCCCTCACGAATCTCCTCGCCGACTGTCCGAATCACCTCTAAGAAGATGACTTCCTTATCACTAAAATGGTGATATAAGGCAGGTTGCGTGATACCTACCTGGCGCGCTATCTCACGCGTTGACGTTGCTTGATAACCCTGTGACAAAAATTGTTCCCGGGCCGCCGTCAAAATAGCCGCGTGCGTCCGAGTCAATTGTTCTTCTCTCTTCATTTACAGGCCGTCGTCCTTTCTCAAATTAAATTTCCTAACTAGTGTACCACATTTCATTTATCACTAGGTAGACCGACCGGACGCCCTGTCAAAAAAGGTAGCCATCCTTAAATTGGAATGACTACCTCAGTGTTTATTTTACTTTTAGTGACTAACGATTGCCGTTGGTTCCTGGCTCTTGCTGGGTTTGATGGCCATAGTCATCTTGCCGTGAGAAGCCCCCATGGTTACTTGATCATGGGTCTTGACCTCACCGCTTAGCAAAGCCTCACTCAACCGGTCTTCAACCTGAGTCTGTAAGGCCCGCCGAATTGGTCGTGCCCCATACTCGGGATCGAACCCAGCCTTAGCAATCACGTCAATTGCGGCTGGCGTAATCTTCAGCTTGATGGACTGGTCAGCAACTCGTAAGACGATTTGCTTAGCCATCAACTTCACGATCTCATGGAGTTCATCCTTCTTCAAGGAGTGGAAGATGACCGTCTCATCAATCCGGTTCAAGAATTCTGGCCGGAATGACTGTTTGAGTGTCTCCCGAATGGTCTGAGCCATCGCCTTGTAGTTGTTGGCCTGATCTTCAGCACCAAAGCCGACGGTCTTTTCATCCCGCAACTTCGTGGCTCCTAAGTTAGAGGTCATGATTAAGATGGTATTTCTGAAGTCCACCTTACGCCCCTTTGAATCGGTCAGATACCCGTCGTCCAACACCTGTAAGAGGATGTTGAAGACATCGGGATGGGCCTTTTCCACTTCATCGAATAGAACGACGGAATATGGTTTTTGGCGAACCTTTTCGGTTAATTGGCCACCTTCATCATAGCCGACGTAACCAGGAGCAGACCCAATCAAACGACTCGTGGAGTACTTCTCCATGTATTCGCTCATGTCGACACGAATCATGTTGTTTTCGGACCCAAACATGGCTTCGGCCAAGGCCTTAGCTAATTCGGTCTTCCCCACACCAGTTGGTCCTAAGAACATAAAGGATCCGATTGGCCGGTTAGGATCTTTCAATCCGGAACGTGCCCGCCGAATAGCTCGAGAAACCGCAGAAACGGCTTCCTCTTGGCCAACGACTCGTTGGTGCAGAATCTTCTCGAGGTTAACCAAACGGTCAGCATCAGTTTGCTTCAACTGCGTAATTGGCACCCCGGTCCATTCAGCCACAACTTCCGCCACATCTTCACCCGTGACATCCGTCGTGTACTGTTGGTCGCTGGCAGCCGCCGCTGCGGCCGCCTTAGCTTTACGTGCGTCTAACTTCTCCCGTAAAGCCATCTCTTGGGTCCGCAACTTAGCGGCCCGTTCGAAGTCCTGCTGTTCGATAGCGGCTTCCTTCTCATCGGCGAGGTTAGCCAACTCTTGCGCCTGCTTAGAGGCTGGCGTTGGTTTACCCATCTGGTCAATGCGGACTTTAGCCGACGCTTCATCCATCAGATCAATAGCCTTGTCTGGTAAGAAACGGTCACTGATGTAGCGTGTTGACAACTTAACGGCTTGGTCCAACGCATCATCCGTAATGTTCACATGATGGTGGTCTTCATAACGTGACCGTAAGCCCTTCAAAATTTCCAAGGCTTCGTCTGGCGTTGGTTCATTAACCTGAACGGTGGCAAAACGACGTTCCAGAGCGGCATCGGATTCAATGTACTTCTGGTATTCGTCCAACGTTGTGGCCCCAATGGTCTGGAGTTCACCACGAGCCAAGGCTGGCTTCAAGATGTTAGAGGCATCAATCGCCCCTTCTGCCCCACCGGCCCCAATCAGGGTGTGGAGTTCATCGATAAACAGGATAACCTGTCCATCATTGTAGATTTCTTCGATAACTTTCTTCAAGCGATCTTCAAACTCACCACGGTATTTAGTCCCCGCCACGAGTGACCCCATGTCGAGCATCATTAACCGCTTATTTTGCATATCTTCTGGCACATCGCCGGCGACAATCCGTTGGGCCAAGCCCTCGGCAATCGCCGTCTTCCCAACACCGGGTTCCCCGATAAGAACCGGGTTGTTCTTCGTCCGCCGACTCAGAATTTGAATGACCCGTTTAACTTCTTTTTCACGACCGACCGTGGGGTCCATCCGACCTTCCTTAGCCGCTTCGGTTAAGTTACGAGCCAGAGAATCCAGCGTGGGCGTCCCACCTTGGGCAGCTCGACGTTGTGACCGGTTGTCGTTGCGACGCTTTGGCGTATCGGTAATCCCAAGCTTCCGCAAAACAACCTTACGGGCGTCCGTTAATTCGACACTCAGGTTCTTTAGGATCCGGGAGGACAGAATCGTTTCGTCGCTAAGCAACGCCAACAGAATGTGTTCCGTCCCAATCTTCGTGGCCCCTAACCGTTTGGCTTCGTCGCCAGCCAACGTTAGCATCGTTTTGGCCTTGGGCGAATATGGTAGGTAACTGTCCTTGTCCGTGTTGGCTAACGTGCCATAGCCCGTGAACCGTTCGATTTCCTCACGAACATCGTCTTCAGTAATCGAAAACTGCTGCAAAACCTTGTTGGCAATGCCATTCTTTTCAATTGTAAGGGCGAGTAGCAGGTGTTCCGTTCCCACCGCTTGGTGCTTAAAATACTTTGCTTGTTCCTGTGCCAATACCAAGACACTCTTAGCACTCGGTGTAAATAGGTTATCCATTGCAGCTCCTCGCTTTCCTAACTCTCATAACGTAAATGGTCCAGAATTGAATTCAAGACCGCCGCGCGTACGCGTTCATCCATTTCACGGCTACCCGTATTAATCGCATCCTTATTAATGGCTGCTAGAATAATATTGGCTTCGCGCCGGTTAATGGTCCCTGCCTCAAAGAGGTTACGCACCACTGCCAGGCTATCATGCCGTGAAATTTGGTCCCCAACAGCGCTCACCAACGAATCAATGAAGTCTAAGTTATCCAGTAACTTAACCTTTTCAATCCGAATGTAGCCCCCGCCACCACGCTTACTGCGAACGACATAGCCGTCCTGAATGGTGAAACGGGTCTTAATCACGTAATTAATCTGTGAAGGCACCACATTAAACTGATCGGCAATCTCCGCTCTGCGGATCTCAACCTGTTGGGATTCCGCCAGAATCTGCTTCAGGTAAGACTCAATAATATCCGAAATATTATGATTCTCCATTATCGTCCCCCCTTCGCCACAGTTATCTGACTAATGTTGACTAATATTATACGAAATTCCACCGAAAAAGCAACGGATTAGCCCGTCCCTTCCGGAGAAGTTCTGGTAAACTATCATAACAAAAAAACGACCAGCTTCCAAACAATTAGTAAGGAATCCGGTCGTTATTATCATAATATGTATTCGAGAGATAAAAAAATCGGGAAGACAAGATTTGAACTTGCGACCCCCACGTCCCGAACGTGGTGCTCTACCAAGCTGAGCTACTTCCCGAAGAAAGCTCACCAGCAAAATATTAAGCTAGTAAAAATCGGGAAGACAGGATTCGAACCTGCGACCCCCTGGTCCCAAACCAGGTGCTCTACCAAGCTGAGCTACTTCCCGAAAATTGCTTATGAGACATAAGCAACAAAAATGCACCCAGTAGGAGTCGAACCTACAACCTTCTGATTCGTAGTCAGACACTCTATCCAATTGCGCTATGGGTGCATAATTATTATTAAGTTAAATGCCGAGGACCGGGATCGAACCGGTATGGTCATCACTGACCGCAGGATTTTAAGTCCTGTGCGTCTGCCAATTCCGCCACCCCGGCAAAGGGTTAAAAAGCGGAAGACGGGATTCGAACCCGCGACCCCCACCATGGCAAGGTGATGTTCTACCACTGAACTACTTCCGCAAATTGGCTATAAAATTAATGGAACCATGCCGACTAGAGGATTCGAACCTCCGACCTCCTCATTACTAGTGAGATGCTCTGCCAACTGAGCTAAGTCGGCAAAATATTTTCAAACAAATATTTTGCAATATTTAGTTATGCAGGTGAAGGGACTCGAACCCCCACGTCATAAGACACTAGAACCTAAATCTAGCGCGTCTGCCAGTTCCGCCACACCTGCAACGTTGGCGAACTAACGCCAGGGATTTTATTCCCAATGGAGGATACAGGGCTCGAACCTGTGACCCTCTGCTTGTAAGGCAGACGCTCTCCCAACTGAGCTAATCCTCCATGTGCTTTCAAACAAAATATCTCGTTCGAAACAACTATTATAATTTACCATGCCGGGAAGATGATGTCAACAACAATTTTAAATTATTTTGAATAAATATTCGCTGACTGAATAACTACTCCCGTAACAACATTTAATATTGTAGCGTATCCCAAATAAAAAAGCCAGCCTTTTTTTGAATTTTTTTACAAGAAACTGTGCTGGACGCTCACTCCCCTCTTGAAAACGCAAAAAGAGCCCGACCACTGGGTCGAACTCTTCGCTGAAGCCTGTCGTGTAATTATCCAAAAAACGAGTTACTTGGTGATCCGAGTGACGCCACCCATGTAAGGAACCAAGACATCTGGAACTGTCACGGAACCATCGGCATTTTGGTAATTTTCCAAAATTGCAGCGACTGCCCGGCCAACGGCCAAACCAGATCCGTTCAGGGCATGGACGTATTGTAACTTGCCCTTGTCATCGCGGTACTGGATGTGAGCGCGCCGTGCTTGGAAGTCGGTGGTGTTAGAACAGCTAGAGATTTCACGGTAGGTGTTCTGGTTCGGGAACCAGACCTCTAAATCATGCGTCATCGCGGCTGTGAAGCTCATGTCGCTGGTTGTAAGCGTAATAACGTGGTAGGCCAGTCCAAGCTTCTGTAAGAGCATCTCAGCGTGCTTAGTCAGAGCCTCCAGTTCATCCCAAGAGTTTTCTGGCTTACAGAACTTCACCATTTCAACCTTGTTAAATTGGTGAAGCCGGATTAATCCACGAGTATCGCGCCCGGCACTCCCGGCTTCGGAACGAAAGGCTGGCGTCAAGGCCGTGAACCAGACTGGCAGCTTTTCTTCAGGAATGACTTCGTTGCGGTAGTAGTTCACCAAAGGCACTTCGGCCGTTGGAATCAACGTCATGTCTTCATCCCGTAACTGGTAGACATCTTCCTTAAACTTAGGGAATTGGCCCGTCCCGTACATGGAGTCATCGTTGACGATGTATGGAGGCAGGACTTCGGTGAAGCCAGCTTCCGTGTTTTGGTCTAAGAAGAAGTTGTAAACGGCCCGTTCCAAACGCGCCCCGAGACCCATGTAATACAGGTAACGGCTACCGGAGACCTTAGCCCCACGTTCAAAGTCGAGGATGCCCAGGTCTTCCCCAATCTCCCAGTGGGCCTTAGGTTCGAAGTCTAAGTTAGGCTTCTCGCCCCATTGCCGTAATTCAACACTGCCATCTTCATCCAAACCAACTGGCACGTTGTCATTCGGAATGTTTGGCAGGTGAGCGGCGGCATCGTGAACTTGGTCCTTCAAGGTATCGAGTTCAGCGTCTAAAGCCTTGATGTCCGCGCTAACTTGGCGCATTTCCTTAATCTTATCGTCGGCATCTTCCTTGTTACGCTTCAACTGGGAAATCTCATCGGACACCGTGTTGCGTTGGGCCTTCATGGTTTCACTCTTAACGATCAGCTCCCGCCGTTTGGCATCTAAGGCCAGTAAGGCATCGATGTCGGCTGGATCAACGTTTCTCGTGGCCAACTTTTCTTTAATGAAGTCTGGTTCTTGGCGAATTAACTTTAAATCTAACATGGTTAAACTCCCTTCGATTTGCTGGATGGTACAAAAAAAGCCTCCGTCACATGGGACGAAGACCTTCGCGGTACCACCCAAGTTCATGGCATAGCCATACACTTGAACATGATAACGGTCTGCACCGTGCGGCATTACCCGCCCACTATTTAATCGTGCTGGAAGTTTCGATGTGGCGGTTTTCAGCTACCCCGCTTCTCTGGCCATCTACTTAATAGGCACGTCGTGTTTACTAATTGCCATAATCATACCGCATTTTAACGGATTAGACAACGCTTAGAGCGTGGCAATCTTTTCATCAATTAATTGCAGAACTTGACGACGGGCGTCGGCATCTTCAACAAAGTCCAACTTGTCCCCATCAATTTGCATCTTAGGTGATTTGTCGTAGCTGTTGTACCAGTCAACGTAACGTTGATCAAGTTCCTTGTAGTATTCATATAGGCTTGGATCGTGGTCGATTTGTTCGAAAGAACGGCCACGCTTTTGAATCCGGGCCAACATCGTTTCAAAGGAGATGTTGATGTGAATCAACAAGTCAGGGTTCTTCTTATGCGTTGCGTCAGGTAGTTCTTCCATCATGTTAGCCAGTAAGGAGTCATAGATATCAACTTCAGTAGCCGTAGCCCGGCCTAAGTCGGCATTCAAATGAAAGAGTAAGGAATCTTCGAAGATGGACCGATCGAGCACGCTCTCGTCGTCGGCGTTGGCTGCCTTGATGCTGTCTAACCGCTTGTTTAGGAAATAGATCTGTAACAGAAAGGCATACTTCTGTGGATTTTTGTAAAACAACGGTAAGATCTTGTTGTCATCCACTGATTCATAAAAAGCTGGTTTGTGAAGGTGGTCGGCAAGCAGACTAGTCAGACTAGTCTTGCCGGCGCCAATGGTTCCTGATAGTACGAGCATGCAATCTCTCCTTTATTTACTGACGCACCGGGGACCTGCCCCGGGAATTTTACAACACTACATATTGTACCAACCTCACCCTAAAAAGACAATATGTCGTGGGAATTTTGTTTCAGCAAGTGACGTCATTTGTCCCCTTGTGGGATACAAAACGGCGCCTAGTCAAGATTTACTCGACTGGGCGCCGCAGAAAATTTAATTTTAATTGTTGATGATCAAGTCAGACTATTAATCTTTGTTTTTCAGTGTTCCCTCTTCGTGGATTGGCGAAACGTCAACCTCGTCCAAAGGAATCAACTTCGTGTGGTGCCGAATCTTGTACACCGTGTAGAGTACCAAAACTAATGGCACACTGATGTAGGTGATCAGGACTTGTTCCCAGTTACCCGTAAAGAACGATTGTGGATCTTGACCAACAATCACGGCGACACAGAGAACCAAAGCCAAGAGTGGACCCACTGGGAACCACTTAGCATGGTACTTCAACTCGCTGAGCTTGTGACCCTGACGAACGAATGCCCGCCGGAAACGGAAGTGTGATAAGGCAATCCCGAACCAAGCAATGAACCCGGTTAACCCACTAGCAGCCACTAACCACAGGTAAATCTGTGGTCCGGCAATACTCGTGAAGAAGGTTACAGCGGCAACGACAGTCGTTGCAATCAATGCTGGATAAGGAATCCCGTTCTTCCAAGTCCGTTCGAAGAGCTTTGGTGCGTAGCCTTCCTTGGACAGGGAGTAGAGCATCCGCGTTGACGCGTATATCCCAGAGTTAGCAGATGAGATGACGGAGGTTAAGATAACCGCGTTCATCACACTCGCTGCTGCAGCCAATCCGGCACGCCGGAAGACCAGCGTGAAGGGACTGATGGCAACGTCACTAGCGGAAGACCCAAGTAAGTCAGGACTCGTGTAAGGTAAGACGGCGGCAATAACGAAAATAGCTAAGATATAGAATAAAATAATCCGCCAAAATACCTGGTTAATTGCCTTTGGCACATCATGTTCAGGATCTTCTGATTCACCGGCCGTGATCCCGACTAATTCGGTCCCTTGGAAGGAGAATCCAGCAACCACGAACACACTCAGAATGGCTGGGAAGCCACCCACGAATGGTGCCTTTTTGTAAGTAAAGTTGTCTAAGCCCGTTGCGTGACCACCCATGATACCCACGATAGTCATAAACCCAACGGCTAAGAAGACGAATATCGTGATGACCTTGATTAAGGACATCCAAAATTCGGTTTCACCGAAGGCCTGAACTGACATGGCATTGATAAAGACAATCAAGACCAGTGCAATCAGACTCCAGATCCAACCCGGAACGCCTGGTAACCAGAACTTCATGACCAATGCTGCCGTCGAAATATCCACGGCAACCGTGATAGCCCAGTTAAACCAGTAATTCCAACCCATTGCGAATCCAAGTGCTGGATCCACATACTTGGAAGAATAAGCCGCGAACGACCCTGAAATTGGCATGTTTGTTGCCATTTCTCCCAAACTTGTCATTAGGAAGTAGACCATCAGACCCATCCCAATGTATGCTACTAACGCCCCACCGGGTCCAGCTGTAGAAATGGCAGAACCACTTGCTACGAAAAGCCCGGTACCAATGCACCCACCTAAGGCAATCATGGAAACGTGACGGGTCTTTAGACCACGCTTAACGGATTCCGTGACTTCTGGTGTGGATGACTTTGTAATATCCTGCTTCATGTTCTTTTCCTCCTTCTTGCTCGAAGGACCTTCTCAACATAGCCCCATAACTTTTCACCATGGTGAAGAAATGCACATGACTAAACCATTGAAAGCACTTCATAACGCTTTACGTTGCTATGGCGGTCTCAGAACTTTGAATGCGGTCACCCCACCGAATCACAGACTGCGATTGGTTTTGCTCCCAACATTCGCCACCGTAAAAACCGCCTTTTTACGGATGAATAAATATTATTAGCGGTACCCTTTTCATCAACACATTGTAGTATAGCTACCGCTATCTGATTTTGCAAGGTTAATTTGGTGTGAGCGCAAATTGTTTTTCTTCTTACAAATCGAGGCTAAATGCCAATAAAACTTGTGGTTTTGGGGTCAAGCTCTCCCCCACGGGCAAGCTAACCTCCGGATCCACCACTCGGAAATTTAGTTTTTCCAAAACATGTAAAGATCGCGTATTACTTTTCAGAACAGAGGCCTGGATTTCCCGTATTCCTGCATAATGTTCACGAACACCCTGTATACTGCCTCGCAAAGCTTCCGTCATCAGACCTTGCCCCCAGTACTCTGGTAACATCAGGTAGCCTAATTCACGCCGCGTTTCATCTGGTTCGCCTTTTTCATTTACGACCGGATACCACACGATTGACCCAATATAGCGGTTTGTGGCCTTATCTACCATGGCAAACGCCATGCCCGTGGCCTTCTCACTTTGAAACCAGCTATCTAGTTGTTTGGCGGGTGGGGCCATACTCTGCCCGGCCGGTGACGCAACCTCAGGTGTTGAGAGAAGTTCACCATATGCTTGACGGTCGCTGTCGGTTACCGGTCTAACGATCAAACGTTTCGTTTCTACAATCATGCTTGCACCCTCCTCATTTCCGTCACTCGTTGAAGTGCGTTACAATAAATGCAATTAGCTTCGCAAGCCCGGCCTAAGACAGGCTCGGTTTGTTGTCCCTATCATGACTGAAAACAGGAGGTTTCGCAATGAAAATTATCAAACAAGCCTTGTCATCGGACTCCAACGCCTATCTACAGGGGTATTTACGCCAGGACGCGGGGACACCCCAGCATTATCCGGCCATGATTATCGTTCCCGGTGGGTCCTACACCCACATCCCCGAACAACAGGCTGAAGACTTAGCACTGGCCTGGTCGGCTCGTGGCTATCAGACCTTCTTTCTCCGCTATAGTTTCGTCGCCGAAAAGCACCCTCTCTTGCCAGCCCCTGTGATCGAACTGGCTCAGACGGTGGCCAGCTTGCGAGAATACGCGACTGACTGGCAGATTGACACCAAGCGCATTGCAATTGCTGGCTTCTCAGTTGGGGGCCACATTGTCGCCCTCTACAATGATCTCTGGCATATGGCTGATTTTGCAAAACGAGTTGGCGTCCCAACAGCGGCACTAAAACCACAGGCGGTCATCTTAGGCTACCCGGTTATCACGCCTAAGGCAGGATTCCCAACCGATCCCACCATGCTAGATGCTTGGACCGACGACCCGGAAAAGATTGCGGCTGACCAACAAGTCACCGCACAGAATGCGCCGACTTTTGTCTGGGCCACTGCGGCTGACCCGTTAGTACCCGTTCAGAACGCCCTAGCCTACGCTCAGGCCTCTATTGCCCAAGGTGTGGACACCGAGCTCCATCTTTTCCACCACGGCCCACACGGCCTCGCACTGGCGAATTCAGTGACGGCTTGGAAACCAGGAACTGCCTTACCTCACGTGGCCCACTGGATGGACCTGGCTCAAGAATGGTTGGACGAACTCGACTAACATTATCTACTGTTGCGCTAATGGCCGCCTTACCGGCTTGTAGATATGGGCTGGAACGGTGCGAGCACAACTTGAAGCCTCGAAAAACACGAGTCTATAAGCTTGGCTTTGACTGTCGCTTTATAGTCATATTGCCGACAACACCTAACTGAAACAGAGATAACAAAAAATGATCAACACCACACGGTGTCGATTATTTTTTACTTCACTTGATTCATACACATGAGCGACGAACCACTACCCTAGCCGGAGGAAGTCAGGGATGGTGGTGTTAACTAGCGTTTTAGGCTAGTATACAGCACGGGCGACTTTGAAGACACGTGGTCTTCGTGGCTTCAAATCGAGCGAGAAGCCCACCGGGCTGAAGCGTCCCACAGCAAGCGGAATCCCTGGCAGCCGCAGGCGGCCAATTCAAAATCATCAACAAATTAAAGAGCACACCAACAACCAAAATAACTAGTTGTTGATGTGCTCTATTTTTAGTTTATTCAGTCATTAACCCACCTGACCATCTGGTAGAAGGGTTAGATCTCGGAACGCTTCAGTAACGGCCATCCCTGCATCATCGGTGCAAACCGAATGTAGAGTCCTTCAGCCACCTGTAACCACAGGTAAGCCAGCAGAACTGCTCCAATCGTATCTGTTGGGTAATGGGCATTGAGATAAACCCGTGAGATCATCACGATAGCCATCCAAATAATCAAGACCAGCCGGAGCAACCAAGCCTTCCAGGCCTTGCCAATCATCGGAATGAGAATCACCCAAATCATTGCGATGACCAGGAACGTGCCAAACACGTGGCCACTAGGAAAACTAAACCCATCATCAATGGCCAGATGCGCGGCGGGTCTTGGTCGTGCCACAACTTTTTTGATAAGTGATGCGATGACATCCCCACCAGCCAACGTTGCCAAGCACCAGAGTGCTGGAATCTTAAATTTAAAGCCCCAAAGGAAGAATGCCAACACCAAGACCCAAATAATAGCTAACTTGGGTTCCGCTAGGCTGGTCACTCCCCGATAAAGTAGCGTTTTCCAACCTGGTTGGTTCTTCTGGATGACATCGACAATCGATGAATCCAAGAAGCTCACATAGGCATTCTGCGCCTTTACGAAAAACGCAACGACCAGGAAGAGGACGGTGGCAAGTGTGAACTTCCACGGCCGATCCCGGTCTCGATCAAATAGCATCATGTTTGTAATTCCTTTCGTCTTACCCGATTCTGGGAAACCCCTAGCAATGAGTATACCACCTCCCGTCTAGATTTCTAGAGGGGGCTAGGGATTTGCCTAGCGCCGATGCCGCCAAGCACGTTGTTGGACCCGGTTCACCAGTTCCGATAAGAGGAACCCAAACGCGATAGAACCGGAGATCATCACCACTTGCATCATGAAGACAAAAGCGGTGGCATTCTGACCCAGGGCGAAATTCTTAATCATTTGATAAGCTTGGCCCCCAGGAACCAGCGGTACCAACGCCGGAATATTGAAGAGAATCATTGGCATTTTTTTAATCCGGGCTGCCTGCAAGGAAGCCACCCCAATGGCAAAGGCTCCTAGCAGGTTGCCGACCACGTAGCCGCCACCACTCAACACGGTGAACCGGTACAGTAAAAACCCGAGAACGCCGATCCAACCGCCAAAGTTTAACGCCCGTCTAGGGATGTTGATTAAGACCCCAAAGGCCAGTGTCGACACATAAGTCCCGGCGACCTCGATAAAAAACTCTAATAATGTCATGTCGATCGCTCCTTATAAGAACTGCAGGACCATGGCGATCCCAAATCCAATGGCGGCGGCACTCACCAAGGCTTCCACTGCTCGGGCTGGTCCACTCACCAGGTTACCGGCCAGAACATCTCGCACCGAGTTGGTGATCGGTACCCCGGGAACCAGCGGCATGACCCCACCGATAATGATGTCATCGACACTGAGTCCCAAACCAAGATGGACGGCAAAGACCGCCAAGATCCCAATCGTGGCAGCGCCAGCAAATTCTGACAAAAACCGAATCTGAATGAACTTATTCAGCAGGTAGAAGACTAGCCAGCCAATCATCCCCACGAAACATGAGATCCAAAAATCATGAAGGTTGTGCCGAAAGACCACTTCCAAGGGACCACTGACCATTGCGGCAGCCAGTAACTGCGCCCACATTGGGAAGTACTTCGTTTCACTGTCAAGGTGGTCCAACTTGTCGGCAAACTGCCGCAACGTGATGTCGTGGGCCGCAAATTCTCTAGAGAGCTGGTTGACGACGGCAATCTTTTCCAAATCAAACGTGCGCCGTTTGACCGGTTGAATCTGCGCACCGACCTCACCGTTGATGGCCATGAGAATTCCGGTAATCATCACGAAGAGTTGACTCGTCTCGGCCCCCGCATTGTGGGCAATTCGAGTCATGGTATCTTCAACTCGTTCAATTTCCGATCCATTCTCGATCATGATGCGGCCTGCCGTTAGCGCCGTATGTAAGATTAATTGGTCCCTTTTCTTCTGGCTACTCAACGCAGACCCTCCTGTCGATGACATTGTCTCATTCATTATACGACACTCCGCGCCCCGCGAGAATATCTGAGTGACAAAAAAAGGAGTCGAAGATGGCCTCTTCGCTCCCAAATGTTTATTTCACAAAAATGTAGTGGGCCGCCTTGTAGCTCACGATGAGTTCGGCATTGTCCGTGAGGTTCTGGACCGTCACGGGACCTTCAAATGGATCGTGTTTGAGCACCTTCAGTTGGTCACCGATATCCAACTTCAGATCCCCCAGGTAAGTCAGGAGATCATGGTTGTCGATGAACCGGTCCACCGTTACCACGCTGCCGTCTTCGGCATCGTTGAGCACCGTGTGGCTGTCCTCGTGATAGTGACCCAGGCGATCGGGAATAACCCCACCATGCGGACAATGCGTCGGATTACCCAACATGTCGTCCAGGGCATTGATAAGTTTAGGACTCGTCACGTGTTCCAAGACCTCGGCCTCGTCGTGCACATCAGGCAGGGCATAGCCTAATTTTTCCACCAGAAAGTCTTCCCAAATCCGGTGTTTTCTGACCAAGTCCTCGGCTAAACGAATGCCACGGCTAGTCAATGAAATCCCAGCATAAGGTGTGTGTTCAGCCAATCCTTCGGCTGCCATCTTATTCACCATTTCGGTCACGGAACCGGCCGCAATGTTCAAACTAATTGCGATCTGCTTGTTGGAAACTTTCTTTTGCCGACCACCTAGTTCGAAAATAATTTTTAAATAATCCTCCTTCATCGGAGTCATACTGTTCACCTCATCTAATTTACGTTCCGAACAACAACTGCCCTACTCATGGCGCCAATCATTTGTTTTATGAATCAGGTCCGTTCCCATCCCCCGGCGGCATTCAGCCTGCACAGTGACATGGTTAATCCCGTATCGATGACAGAGGAGCTTCTCAATCTGCCGGTACGTGGGTTCAATCTTGGCTAAAGGGAGATTATCCATGTTCACGTGGACGGAGAAAACGATATTGTTTTCGTCGATCAACCACGCGTGAATATGATGGACCCCTTCAACTTCGGGTAACTGGAGAATATCATGGGCGATGGCCTCATAGTCCAAGTCTGGTGCAGCTTCCATCAGAATCTTAAAGGTCTGTTTGATAATTGGCCATGACTCACACGTGATGTACCCAGCCACGATAATCGTAATCACCGGATCTACCCAACTGATTTGCCAAATGGTAATCAGGATAGCCCCGACAATCACCCCGACTGAAGCTAAGGCATCACTCAACAGGTGCAAGTACGTTGCGCGAATATTGAGATTGTGCTTGGCACCCTTGTTCAGGAGCAGTGTTGACAGTAAGTTAGCCGCAAAGCTAATCACCGCCACCAACAACATGATATCCCCTTTGACGGGTTCTGGATGCAAGAGCCGCCGAACGGCCTCGATTGCCAAAACCAGTGAGACGATAATCAAAATTCCTGAGTTCAACAGAGCCGCTAAGATTTCTGCCCGACGATAACCGAAGGTGTTGGTCCGACTCTGTTGTCGCCCGCCGATCCGATGTGCCACGTAACTCAGGACCACGGACAACGCATCTCCCAGGTTATGAAAGGCGTCAGACAATAGCGAAAGACTGCCGGAGAATAGTCCGCCAATGAGTTCAAAAACCGTAATGACCACGTTGAGTACGGTGACCAGCAAGAAACGGCCACCCGTCAATCCATTTTGTGTCACTTCTTGTCACCCCAATTTACCTCTGCTACGTCTTATTATCGCAGAGTTTAGGGAGAATGAAAAGGTCCTTTTGGCGCGACCCGACTATGTAAAAAGGATTGCCCCAAGATTAACTTGGTAACAATCCTTCTATATATAATATGATTTATTTAGTAAAGACTGCTTGGTTCAAGTGAGCTGGCTTTACATTGGCAGTCAGACGTTCGTAAGCGAAGTCCTTCACCCCCTGCAAGTCCATCCCCTTCAGTTCCACCTTACCGGTTTCAGTGAAGCCATTCTTCTTGATAACGTGTTGCATGCCTCGGTTATCAGGATGCGTGTCAATCCGAATGCTTTCGATGTCCGCTGACTGGTCAGCCTGAGCAAAGAGCCGTTGGAAGAGTTCCCCGGCGAGGCCGCGACCATGATGGTGGCTGGATACTGCGACACGATGAATAGCCAAGTATGGCGAATCTTGGGTCAACCAAGCCCCTTCAATCTGTTCGTAGCTCACATCAATTCCGGGAATGACGGCGGCAGTTCCTAAAATCTCGTCATTCTCTTCCAAGACGACCGTCCACCCCTGGTGAATGTCGTCGACCATAACGGCCGTGTTGGGATAAGTTCCCTGCCACTGATCAATGGATTGCGCCGCCAATAACTCACGGCCATCACGGATAATCGATTCAATTTGTGGTAAGTCAGCCATAGTAGCTTGTCGTAACAGCATGTATAACACCATCCTTCATAGTTTTGGTTTAAAGCGATTTTGTTATATTACCATGCTAAAAATAAATTACAACAATCTTGATTCACATTTTTTAGAATTATTTTGCCTGACCGTAACCGTCGCGAGAAATCCCTTGTGGCGCCCGACTTTACCATTTTAATAATTTCGCCATGTTCTCAGAGATTTTTCACCACACAAAAACGACTAGTCAAGAACTTTCTAAACTTGACTAGCCGTCACGGGAGCCGCTCCGGGCGAGCGAAAAATCAAAATACATCAATTTTCCAAAAACACGTCGTTTTAGTTTCACGATCGCTTACGTTAACATTCATTAACGTAGTCTAGGCGCGAGATAAACGCGCTATTACTCATGGTTATTCGCCTGGTTTCACAACACGTCAACAACATGATTGACCACCAATCCAGCCAGAAGATCGATTGGTATCGAAAGTTTTTTCTGCCCGGGGCCTTAAGTTCCTCCCGTGCCTTCAGATTACCATTGTTAACGGTGAGACACAACGGTTTGCCCCTACTTCTCGTGCGCAATCAGCTTAAAATGCCACTTGCCTGCAATTCGCTCCGCCACCAGGTCCTTCGTAGGTTCCGGATCAAAGACTCCCAGATTAATCTGAATGTCATCGTCCACTAACTCAATATGAACGAAGCGTTCTTCAAAGAAGGAACGTAGACCATCGAGGAATGTCCCGCGTTGTTTGGCCTGCTTAACCGCCGCCACTAGGGTGTAGCCATCATCCATGTACATCTTAATCTGTTGCACCTTGAGCAGTGTCTTATAGGAAAACTTGCGATTCTTGCCGTCTTCTACGACCTGGCTTTCAATATAGCCTTTCCGTTCCCAATAGCGGATCTGACTCTGTGAGACCCCTGTTGCCTTGGCAACATCACCAATTCCTAAAACAATTTGTTCCATTGGAATTTTTTTAAATAATTTTGCCGCATCCTCGTGAATCATGCTTATCGCCCACTTTCTTCTGTTAGCCTTGCTTCCGTGAAAATAGCCTGCTGATCACGATGAAAGCGCTTGTGATTTTTGTGAAGTAATCTTATCCCAATGTTCTCTTTTCTCCAAACAGTATATATATTCTGAAATGTATGTCAAGCTAGTTGACAAAGAATGTTTTCATGAGTATAGTAGTTCTCAGACTTAATTTTAGAAAAAAGAGGGAATTCACTTGGGTAATGCACTTGATACCAACGGCAAACCTTATAACCGCTCACTGCTGGTTATCCTCCTATTAGTGGGGACGTTTTGTACCGTTTTAAACCAAACAATTTTAACCACCGCTTTTCCAACTCTGATGAAGACGTTTGATATTTCGACATCAACGGTTCAATGGTTGACGACCGGTTTCTTACTGGTCAATGGGATTATGATTCCAATTAGTGCGTGGTTACTCACGACTTTCAGTTCCAAATGGCTGTACATCTCAGCCATGTCAACATTCTTAATCGGTACGATCACGTGTTGGTCCGCCGTTAACTTCCCCATGCTGCTGACGGGCCGTCTGATTCAAGCCGTCGGTGTTGGGGTTTCCATGCCACTGCTGCAAACGATGATGCTGACCATCTTCCCTGCTAACAAGCGTGGGACTGCCATGGGCCTGGCCGGAATCGTTATCGGTCTGGCACCAGCTATTGGACCGACCCTTTCCGGTTGGGTGATCGACAACTGGTCTTGGCGTGACCTCTTTGGGATGATTATTCCTATCGTAGCCATCGTCATTCTTGCCAGCTTCTGGATCATGCGAAGCGTGCTGGAAACGCACAAGTCTCCACTCGATGTGCTGTCCGCCATTCTCTCAACGATTGGTTTCGGGAGTATGCTTTACGGCTTCTCATCCGTTGGGGACGACGGTTGGGGAAGTCTCACCGTCCTCTCAACCTTAATTATCGGTTTTGTTTTCGTGGGATTATTTGTCTGGCGTCAACTCGTCATGGACGAACCATTCTTAAACTTCCGCGTTTACAAGTCTAAAGAATTTACGATCGCCGCTATCCTGAGTTCCGTGGTTAACATGGCCATGGTTGGGGTCGAAATGGTTATCCCACTTTACCTTCAAATGGTTAAGGGAATGTCCGCCTTCCACTCTGGCCTGACACTGTTAGCTGGGGCCTTAATGATGGGGATCATGAGCCCAATTACTGGCCGGGCCTTTGACCGTTTCGGGGCCAAGCACCTGGCAACGCTGGGGATGTTCCTCCTAACTGTCGGGACCTTACCATTCGTTTGGATTACCAAGGATACTTCGACGGTTTACATCGTGGTCCTCTATGCTATCCGGATGTTCGGGATTGCCATGGTGATGATGCCATCCACAACTGCTGGGATGAATGCCTTACCTGCTAACATGATTAGTCATGGGACCGCTGTGAACAACACGCAACGGCAAGTGGCTAGTTCCGTGGGGACGGCCATCCTGGTCAGTGTCTTGACCAACGTCACCAAGAACAGTATGCCTGCTAAGCACGTCTTGACAACGAACCCTCTGAGCTATGCCAAGGGTGCCATCGACGCCACGTTATCCGGTTACCATGCCGCATTCGGAATCGCCATTGGCTTTAGTGTTGTCGCGCTCTTTGTTGCTTTCTTCTTAAAGGGGAGTAACCGCTCCGTTCGCTTAGCGGACGAGGATACTAAACAAGGAGGTGCCGCCTAATGATTTTAGTCACGCTCGCATTATCCGCGGTTCTCGCGTTTATCTTCTTTATCTATATCGACAATCGAACCGTCAGCAACCTCTTAACTGGCCTCGCCATCTTATCGTTACTGACCAGTATTTTCTTCATGATTCGCAATGACCATTACCACTTCGGTCTGCATAACGAATCGACCACAAGTACGCAAAAGATTTACTCTGCCTCACCTTCTAAGCAGATGCCCATGATGATTTACCAATCAGTCGGAACGGCTGACAAGCACCGGGTCTACGTTTACAAGACGAGTGCTAACGCCAAGAAAGCCACTCACACCGCCGCTAAAGTGACGACAACCAACATCGTCAAGCGGACTTCCGGAACCAACCGGATTGTGACGAAAAAGGTCTACCGTGAGTTCAAGAACGGCTCTAGCCGCTTCTGGTTCGGTCTGACCGGTAATGGTCACAAGTACGTGAAGGAAACGAACACGATCTACCTGAACAAGTCCTGGACGGTTCTCAGTACCACTCAGGCTAAGCAGCTTCAGAAGATGGCCAGCTCCAAGAGTTTCCAAGCCAAGCAAAAGGCCGCCGCAACGACCTACGTGAAAACTAAGGTGATGGCCGCTATGACCAAGAACCCAACGATGTCCGCAGCAGAACAGAAGAAGGTTACCCAAGCCGCAGCAGCTGAATACAAAGCGCAAGCAATGCAGCAGCTGATCAAGCAAGTTAAGGCTAACTAGGATAACCGCAAAAAGTCGCCATTCCAGAGAGGATGGCGATTTTTTTATGGTCTAAATTGGCGTTCAAAACAAGAGCGTCTACCAGAATAATTATGTACAAGGCGTGTGCTACCACTGCCCAACTCCAGTAGCATTAGCTAACCCGGAGAACGCAAATGCTGGACCCCGGCCAGTAACTCGTCATTAGCAATTATTGACCGCCACCAGTATTGCCATGTCACCACCTAGCCGGAGGAGGCCAGAGATGGAGCCGGCCGTGGAGGTGGCGTTGGACCGAGTGGGTTTCTCGGCCCTACACCACGGGCGACTTTGAAGACACGCGACCTTCGTGGCTTCAAATCGAGCGAGAAGCCCAAGGGGCTGAAGCGTCCCCACAGCAGGTGGAATCTCTGGCAGCCGCAGGCAGCCTTCTGACCTACGACACTACCTTCTCAACCCACAAAAAAATTGCAGTCCACGAGGGCTGCAATTTCAGGGGTACTCCTATGCCGAATACCAAGCTTAGATTTAGTTCACTTGTGTTAACCGCGTCTGTGCCTTGCGACACCGTGGCATTAATCCGGATAGGTCTTCTAAAGACGTCCCGTTATCCTGAAAACATTGAATCATATCGATCCAATACATGTCCGAATCATCGAATGCCGTTGTGGAATGGTCAGCGCCTAAGAGCCCCATGGCAACGTATTCTTGAATTCGACTGGCGTCCACATTCGTGGTCCGAGCCAGTTCAGTTAAGTTCATCTCCATCATCTTTCCCCCCGCTTTCCTCGTGGTTGATGAGAGTATCATACAACCGCCAATCCTAAAAAGCAACCTTTTGTTTCCGCCACTGATCATTTGCCCGGGATTAGTGGTTTACGGGCCCGCGTCACAGCGCTAAAATAGAGAAATCAACTTATTTTTAATGACGAAAGGCAAGTGTTTGGATGGATTCTTCGTTAACTTTTAGGACTGGAATCAAGGACGTCCTCCCGACTGTCTTTGGGTATATCGGTGTGGGCCTAGCCTTTGGCATCGTGGCCCACACCAGCCACCTGGGACTCTGGATGGTCGCCGGACTTTCCTTTATTGTCTATGCCGGGTCCGCCCAGTTCATTATTACGAGTATGTTGCTGGCCCAGGATCCCATTACTTCAATCATCCTCTCCACTTTCCTGGTTAACTCCCGGATGATTCTCATGAGTACCAGTCTGGCTCAATATTTTCGACACGAGTCACTGACCCGCAATATTATCTTGGGGTCATTGGTGACCGACGAAACCTTTGCCCTGGCCATGAACAAACAAAACCACACCGCGGGTAAACTCAGCTTTGCCTGGCAGTCGGCCGCCAACCTCATTGCCTACTTAGTCTGGGGGGGCGCAACCCTAGTAGGTGCCTACTTAGGCGGCTTGATTAAGAACCCTGACCAATTCGGGTTCGACTTCGCTCTTACAGCCATGTTCATTGGGCTGGTCTATCTCCAACTCATCAGTGATCGTAAGTTGGGAGTCCGCCTGCAACTCTTGGTAATGGCCTTCGTCGCCCTCATTTACTACTTCGCGATTGGCCTGATCAGTGAAAATATGGCTCTGCTTGTCGCCACCGCGGCCGGTTGCCTCTTTGGAATGGAGATGAAGAAATGTCGTTAACGGAACTCTGGATCATTCTCGGTTGTGCCGCGGTAACGCTCTTGTCCCGGGTCCTGCCGTTCGTCTTCGTTAAACAGCTCCAGATGCCCGACTGGCTACTGAGCTTCCTCACCTTTGTCCCGATTACCATCATGACCGCTCTCACCTGTCAGGGCCTCTTCGTTGCCCATCCTGGCCACCTGGCGACTGTGAACTGGGAAAATCTCTGGGCTGCCA
>NZ_JQCA01000163.1:93142-114291 GCF_001437125.1 Levilactobacillus paucivorans
GCATAGCTGCGATGGCCTGCCTGCGTTACTTTGGTATCTAAACTTTAAACGCCAAAAGGATCCGGAAGTTATTCCGAATCCTTTTTTTGTCTAAACGTCCTTAGGCAACACCAGGTTAAGCACAATTCCTAAGACTGCCGCCACGGCCAGGCCAGAGAACTCATACTGTCCGACCTTCAGATAGGCATTACCAATCCCAATCACCAGGATGGCCGAGGCAATCATCAGATTACGTTTTTTATTAAAATCGACATGCTTCTCAATCAAAATCCGCAGGCCACTTGAGGCAATCACTCCAAACAGGAGGAAACTGATGCCCCCAATGACCGGGTTCGGAATACTTTCGATCAGGGCGCTCAACTTGCCGACAAAACTGAAAATGATGGCAAAACTCGCTGCGCCAACCAGAACGTAGACACTGTGTACCCGGGTGATGGCGAGCACACCCACGTTTTCCCCGTAAGATGTTACCGGTGGTCCCCCGACCAGGCTAGCCACAATCGAAGCTAAACCGTCCCCTGCCAGTGTGTGATGCAACCCGGGATCTTTGAAGAAGTCGCGGTGCGTCAGTTCATTTAGGACCGTGATGTGTCCGATGTGTTCGGTCATAGACACGAAGGCAATCGGTGCTAGACTCAAGACAGCTCCCCAATAAAAGTGTAGCGGGTAACTGACACCTGGAACCTCAAATTTCGGTAGCTGGAACCACGCCGCATCCAAGACTGGCTGAAAGTTAACCAAACCAGCCATTACCGCGATCAGGTACCCCACCACGATGCCCAGTAGAATCGGGACCAACGCTAGAAAGCCCTTCAGGTAGAGGTTGAACCCAACCGTCAGGAGTAGCGTCGCCATGGCCACTGCGAAGAACTGCCAGTGATACGTTCCCTGGCTGTCGACCGTTGCCTTCTGGGCAGCACTGCCAGCCAAAGAAAGGCCGATGACCATCACCATGGGTCCCACCACGATCGGTGGCAGTGCTCGATTAATCCAGTCCGACCCGATGAGCGCCACGAGTAGCGCGACAATCAGGTAAACCAGTCCCACCGCCATGGTCCCCTGAGCGATACCAGGATAACCGGTGGTCTTCATTAGGGCAATCATGGGCACAATAAACGAAAAGCTCGAGCCCATGTAGGCGGGAATCTTTCCTCGCGTAATCAGAATGTACATCAGGGTCCCGACCCCGGAGCTAAAGAGTGCAATCCCCGGATTTAGCCCCACTAAAATGGGAACTAGAACGGTAGATCCAAACATCGAAAATAAATGCTGTAACGATAAGCCGAACCACTGGCCCCAGCTGGGGCGCTCCCAAATATCAATCAAGGCGTCCGGATTGCGATAACGCTGTGTTGACATGTTCCTGACCCTCCAGTCTCATTATAAAAAAATAGCGGACACGTTCCGTGAGGAAGCGCGTTCGCCAATTAGCCCGGCAACTATCGCCAGGAATCGAACCCTTCACCGCCTCACGGGACGTTGTTAAAGGAACTAAATTTTTATTAGTATACCGGCCGAAATGCCGGCATGTCAAGCGTTATCGTTTTGCCCGTTAAGCCTCTAAGCCAACAAGTCGGTTAGTCAGTAACCATCCGCCAGTCACCTTCACTGGCCTTAGAGATGTCGTTCAAAAACTTCAGAACCCGTTTGGCCCGATCAGGCTGTTGCTGATGGAGGAGGTTTAAGCCCTCACCCGTGATTAACGGATCGCTTAAACGGAAGTCGCCATTGCTGGCATCCCCAGTTGCGAAGGCCACCACCGTCTCTCCCGACTCGATCTGCGTCGTCAAGAAGAACATGGTGAAGTCATCATCTTCCGTCATATAAGCTGGCATGGCCCAGATATCTGGGGCAATCTCTTGCATTTCACCGTCGAGAAACTTAAATTCTTTGTGATTGGCTTGTGTGACCGGTTCCTTAAGCACCAGCATCATCTGACCAAATTCGGCATCGCCGAGTTGAATATTATCCTTCATCTGCTACAACTCCTTAAATAATCTATGAGGAACGCTAATAAAAAGTAACAATCAGTCATAAAGGTCCCCCATCCCCGGCCGAATAACCGGTGGAACGGCGGACCTTTATTTTAAACTTAATAAACCCGCATTAGTGAGCCAATTTAACGGCCACGCGTTGACCAAAGAATAGGCCAACAACAAATAATGCACTAGCTGTGATCCACGTCTTCATGGGGCGACTCCCTTCGTGTGGTGGTCGAGCCCACGTGTTCTTGGGTTCGAAGCTCACCTAATTCTTGGCGAATTTCACCGAGAATTTCTAATTGGAACCGGGCAATCTCCATGGTGTGGGGCACTTGGTTTTGCGCCAGGTGATCCACCTTTGCATGGAGTAACCGGAGTTCGTGTTCTGACTTCAAATTTACATGATAGTCGTTTTCAGCCATCATGCGGTCCCGATCAGCCGACCGGTTTTGACTCATCATGATGATGGGGGCCTGAATGGCCGCCACACAACTAAGCACTAAATTTAACAGAATGAAGGGGTAGTTGTCAAAGTTGATGCCAAATAGGTGGAGCCCATTGACAAACATCCAAGCTAGCAACACAAACATAAAGGCAAAAATGAAGCCCCAAGACCCCCCAAAGTGGGCCACGTCATCGGAAATCTTTTGCCCAAAGGTTAAACTCTCCGTCAAGGTTTCGTTAACATCGACAATATCATAGTCGTCACTCTGTAAAGCCTTGGTTAGCTTGTTATTAATCTTTTTCGTCTGCTTGAGATCGGCATTAATCATGGCGTCAACGTGTTCCAATCGATACTTCAACAGGTGATGGCCACAAATATAATCCCCTGGCTGGGACTGCGGGAACTCCCGCTTGATTCGATTTCGCAGACCAGCGTCGAGTTCTGCCAATTGGAGGCTCGTTTCGAGCGAGACCGGTTCGCCATCCACCAGACAGGTTAATTGATTGTCAGTTGTCATTTGGACTCACTCCTTAGTGCCGTCACTAACGCTTCCCAATCCGCTGGAAAGGGACTGATAAACTTGCGGGGTTCCCCGCTAAAGGGATCGTTAAAGGCCAGTAACCGGGCATGCAGAGCCTGTCGGTCGATGGCCGAATTGGCTGGACCCGCGTACAAGTCATCCCCAATCAAGGGGTGGCCAATCGAGGCAAAGTGTGCCCGAATCTGATGCGTCCGGCCCGTATGTAATTGCACCTCAACCAACGTTGCGGTGGCAAACCGCTCACGCACCCAGTACTCCGTTAAGGCCGGCTTTCCCTCGGGTGACACCATCTGATTAAAGCCACCAGGATCACTGGCTAATGGCGCGTCAATCGTGCCATGGTCATCCTTAACCTGGCCACTCACAATGGCAAAATATCGCTTCTGAAGCCGCTTGTCTGCCTGCATTTGACTGGCAAGACTGTTGGCTAACCGATGCCGAGCCACCCAGACCACGCCACTCGTAAAGCGGTCTAGTCGCGTCAAAATGTGGGGTACCTGGTTCTCAGCGTCGGTGGCTTGCCAATGCCCCTTGATGCGGTTCACCAAGGTATCCGTTCGATTAGCGGGACCGGGAACGACGTTGAGGCCAGCAGGCTTGTCGACCAAGAGCCAATCACGATTCTCAAAGAGCACGTCAATCGGCACGTCACTAATGGCCACACTATCGTCAGCAGCCTCGGGTGGTAGGTCCACCTGAACCGTGTCCCCAACCAGGAGATCGGCGGCAGGACTGGCCTGCTTTCCGTTAATGCGAATGATTCCTTGTGCCTTCAGATCACTATAAACCCGGTGACTGACGCCTTGCTGATTCAAAAATTTTTTCATACTCGGTACAGGTGTCTGCACCCGCCAAGAAAGTTCCATCGTTTGTTTGCCCCCTACCTAGTCATCAACGACATCAAACAGCCAATCGAGCTCATCGTTGCGGTGATCCAACCATTCAGGATGGTCCACCAACCCGGTGTTAATCCGAACAATTCGCCCGGCAAAAGGTGTCCGGAGTACAAGTCCATCCTTGGCACCCTTGACCGTCATGAACGGTGTCCCAAGTTCTAAGTTACCCGACTTAACCAACCATGCAACTTGCGTGACCGGACCCAAGAGCTCCCGGCCGTCGTCGGCAAAACCAATCCGAATAACGCCCGCTTCTTGCGGCGCTAACCATAAAGCAGTGGCACTCAACTCTGGTTTGTCAATCATTCCTGTCACCCCTCGCCTTTCGTCTGACTTCTTATTAAGTTTCATTTTAACATAGGCCCATAATCCACGGGAATTATTTACCACCTCTTAACCTAAAATGAGTATAATAGGAGCAATAAGGGGGTGTGGACACCATGATGATGTCACACAATAGTCTCACGGGGACGCTGATTTTAATTACCGGTGTAATACTTTTGATTTTTATCGCGGTCAAGCTCTATCCGGCCATGAAGAAGGACCACGATGCGACGGTGCTTCTCGCCATTTTCTCAGTTATTGCGGTTGCACTAGTTGGTATGGGCGGTTGGCTCTGCATCTAGACTTTGATCTAAGAAAGGCCTCATCACAATGACTTTCTGTCGTTGCGATGGGGCCTTTTTCATGTTGTCATTTATTTCAAATATTGTCCCGTGACGGAGCGTTCAACGGCCGTAACCCCTGCTACTGGTCCGCTGTATAAGATCTCGCCACCCTTAGACCCGCCATCCGGTCCGATATCAATCAGCCAGTCAGCACTGCGCATCACGTCCAGGTTGTGTTCGATCACAATCACGGTGTTTCCCCGGTCTACCAGTCGATTAATAATCCCAATAATAACCTTAATGTCGGCCGCATGGAGTCCAGTCGTGGGCTCGTCTAAGATATAGAGATTACCCTTCTTGTTGAGTTCCTTGGCAATTTTCAACCGTTGTCCTTCCCCACCAGACAAGGTACTGAGGGGTTGGCCCAAGGCAAGATAGTCCAGACCGACCTCTTGTAACTGGGTGAGTTTCTTCGCTACCTTGGTATCAGTGAAGAAGGCGCTGGCTTCTTCCACCGTCATCGCCATAATTTCTTGAATATTCTTGCCCCGCAGCTGATATTGCAGCACCTGCGGATCGAACCGACCGCCATGACAGACGGGACATTCAATCGTCGCGTTCTCCATAAACGAAAGGTTCAGTTCAAGCGTCCCCTTCCCCTGACACTTGGGACAAGCCCCCGCAGAGTTGGCACTGAACAGACTGTCACTGACGCCATTAGCCGTGGCCAACTGCTCACGAATATCGTTGAGCACGCCCATGTAAGTGGCTGGGTTCGACCGACTATTGGCATGGAGCGGCCGCTGTGTAATCTGAATGGCCTCGGGATGTTCTTGAGCAAAGACCTGTTCGACCAGGGTACTCTTGCCGGAACCAGCCACCCCAGTGATGACGGTAAACAAACCTTTTGGAATCGCTAAGGCGACATTCTTTAAGTTATGCCGTGAACTTGGCCGACTCGTTAAAAAGTCCTGAGCCTGTCGAGGCGTAGGATTGATTGGCAAATGCCGATTGAGATACTGGGCCGTCAAGGTGTCTGAGTCACGTAAGGCGTCGTAGGTCCCCGTGAACATCACCTGGCCCCCATGAATCCCAGCTCCCGGACCCATGTCAACGACATAGTCCGCCACCTGAATCACATCAGGATCGTGTTCAACCACTAGCACCGTATTGCCCTTGTCTCGTAGCCGACAAAGGAGAGCATTGAGGCGATGAACGTCGCGCGGATGAAGTCCCGTACTGGGTTCGTCCAAGATGTAGAGCATCCCCGTCAGGCTATTGGCCAAATACTTCACGGTCTTCACCCGCTGTGACTCACCACCGGACAAGGTCGTGGTCTCTCTGGTCAGGCTTAAATAGTCGAGGCCGACATCGACCAGGCCTTGCACGCGTTCACGGATGCCTGCAATCAGTCCCGCCATTGCCGTCTCATCAAAGGTGGCCAGCACTTCTAACAAGTCATCGAGCTGAAGCGCCGTGAGGTCATAGATGTTGTAGCCCTTAATCTTAGCCGCTAAGACTGACGGATTGAACCGTTTACCGCCACAAGTTGGGCAAGGTTGCATGGTCGCAAACTTTTCAATCTTCTTGCGGGCACCCTCGGTGTTTCCCTTGCCATTCCTTAAGTTCTGCCGCGTAAATTGCCGAATCAGACCTTCGAAGTTCACGTTGAAGATAGTTTCCTTAAAAGCCACCGTAACCGGACATTCGCCATTTAAGAGGCGTTCTCTCGTCTCCGCCGAATATTCGGCCACTGGAAGATCTAGATCAAACCACCCAGTAGCCTTCAAAGCCTGGTATTGAAAGCCTTTCGGTCCGTAACCAGGCAACTGAATGGCCCCTTCGGCGAGCGATAAGTGATCGTCCAAAATGGCCGACTCGTCAATCCAATAGGTCTTGCCAATCCCCTCACAGTCGGGACACATCCCCGCTGGATCATTGAAAGAGAAGGCATTGCTTCCCGATCCATACTGTGGACGGCCGAAGCGTGAAAACAGAATACGAAATAGCGCACTGATGTCACTAACCGTTCCCAAGGTTGAACGGGCATTGCCACCAAGGGGCTTCTGATCAATCACAATGGCCGGTGATAAATTGTGAACCGCATCCACATCCGGTCGATGATAGTGTGGTAGGTACAGTCGCGTAAAGCTGTCATATGTACTGTTGAGCTGACGACCAGCCTCTTGAGCAATCGTCTCGAAGATAATCGAGGATTTCCCTGAACCCGACACGCCGGTAAAGACGGTCAACTGGTTCTTAGGAATCTTCAAACTCACATTCTGTAAGTTATTCTCCCGGTCGTTAATAATCTCGATAAAATCTGAATTAGTCATCCTGGACCTCCTCGCAAAGCCTGAGAAACACAGCTAAAATAGCGTATCACAATCTAGTTCATCATCAAAGTAAGTTGGCTTATGAATCATCGCTAAACAGCCACTTCGGTGATTGTAGCCAAAAGGCGGCCGAAAGCTTGGTTCCAGCCGCCCATAAAAGCCATTCTTGGCAACGACGTTTTAGTCATCCTTGCCCGCCAAGAATCCCCGAATCTCATTCATAAATTGTGCGCCATACTTGGCTAACTTGCTTTGGCCCACACCCTTGACTGCAAGAAAGGCCTCGTCCGTCTGGGGTTGGTCCGCGCACATTGCGCGTAACGCCTTATCCGAAAAGATCACAAATGGAGGGACGTGTTGTTGTTCGGCTAACGTATGCCGTAAACCACGTAGCCGTTGGAAGAGTTCATCATCCACGGGAGCCAACCGTTTAGCCTGACGCGCCATCTTACGGTAGACCTGGGACTCCCCCCGTAAGACTTCACCACCCTGTTCGGTCACCTGAAGCGTTGGGTACTGTCCACCCACGGCGTTGAGGTAGCCCGTTGCCGTTAGAAAATCAATCAACTCACTGACCGTCTTCTGGCGTTGTGAGGCCATGATGCCATAGGTCTTCACGTCTTCAAGGTGATTTTCGCGAATTCGCTGATTATTGGACCCCGTCAACACCTGAGCCACCATGCTCTTACCATAACGTGAGCGGAGCCGAATCACGCAGGACAGGACCTTCTGTGCATCCAGTGTGATATCTTGTTGTTCCCGATCGTCGCGACAATTACTACAACGGCCACATGGCTCGGACTTTTCACCAAAGTAAGCCAAGATAAACTGTTGCAGGCAATCCTCGGTGTTGGCATACTGACTCATCACCTGAAGCTTCTGATACTCCCGTTGCTTGTGATCATCGTCTCGTTCGGATTGGTCGATGAAGAAGTGTTGAATCTGGAGGTCTTGGGCCCGGAAGAGCAGAATCGCTTCACTAGGTAGACCATCTCGTCCGGCCCGCCCGGCCTCTTGATAGTAAGCTTCTAGGGTCCCCGGCACCTGGGCATGAATCACGAAGCGAACATTACTCTTATCGATCCCCATCCCAAAGGCATTGGTGGCCACCATTACTTGAATCCGGTCGTAGAGAAAGTCCTCTTGATTTTGACGGCGAACGTCATCATCAAGACCCGCGTGATAGGCAGCCGCTTTGATGTGGTGCCGGCCCAACATCGCCGTTAATCGGGTGACTTCTTTACGGGTACTGGCGTAGATAATGCCAGTTTCCCCTTCATTTACTTTTAAATAATCTAAAATATAGCGATCCGTATCTTGGTCCTTAACCACGGTTAAATCCAGGTTGTCCCGAGCAAAGCCGGTGTTGACCTCATTTTGGGGATCAATCTTGAGCTGCTGACAGATATCTGCCGCCACCTGAGTCGTGGCGGTCGCCGTGAGGGCAAGCACCTGCGGTTGCGTTGGGAGTTGCTCGATGGCCGTGCTCAGTGCTAAATAACTGGGCCGGAAGTCATGGCCCCACTGTGAAATACAGTGTGCCTCATCCACCGCCAACAAGTCGACGGGTAATTGTCCCAAGGCCTCCAGAAAGGCAGCGGAATCGAGTCGTTCAGGTGCCACATAAAGTAACTTGTAATCTCCCCGATGCAGCGCGGCTAACCGGTCCTGAATCTCCGGCCATTCTAGCGAACTGTTAATAAAGGTTGCCGGGACGCCGCTGTCATTTAGCGCATCCACTTGATCCTTCATCAGTGAGATTAAGGGCGACACGACGACAGTAATCCCGTTGAAGAGTAACGCCGGGATCTGGTAACAAAGCGACTTTCCCCCACCGGTAGGCATAATTGCCAGACTACTCTCGCCTGAAAGGACATGTTCAATCACGGCCCGTTGTCCCGGCCGGAAGGTGTCGTACCCGAAGGTCGTTTTTAAAATTTTTTGTGCAGCCGTTAAGTCCATCAATGCTTACTCCTTTTAGTCACTGGTCCCATTTTACTGGCAATTAGTCGCCCTGACAACTAATGAATTTATTCGATAAACGGCAAAAATGGTTGACAGCTAAGATCAATCCGCCTATAGTGAACTAAATTGTGTACAATTAAATGACGAGATATTAGGAGGAATCAGGTATGAACGTGTCGGATCAGTCATTGGCCAATCAGCTTTGCTTTGCGCTCTATCGCGCCAGTCGTCTCTACATCAAACTCTATCAGCAGGCGCTCCAGCCATTCGCACTGACTTATCCGCAGTACCTGGTTCTCCGCATGTTGTGGGAGGCTGACCATCAGCCACTCCATACATTAGGCACCCAACTCGACTTTGGCAGTAATACCTTGACGCCCCTCCTACGCCGCATGGAGCAACGCGGCTGGATTCAACGTCGTCCGGTGGTTACCGATCGTCGACAACTGATCATTCACCTCACTGAGCAGGGTCGTCAGGCTCAAGAACCAGTCGGCCAAGCCATCCAACAGCTGACAGCACAACAACAGCTTTCATCCACCGAGGGTCAACTGGCGCTATTGGAAAATCAGGCCATCATTGCTGATCTCCAACACCTGCTGGCTCACCAATCGATCATTAAAGAAAAATGAGGAACCACTTCAATTCCCCTAGTTACCAATGCTATAATATTGATCAAAAGGAGTGCTGCATTCATGGAAAAAAGAATAAAAGGCTCATGTACAACGATTTTAGTCGGTAAAAAAGCGTCACTAGATGGTTCCACAATTATCTCACGGAACGATGACGGTCACGAGGCGCTTGACCCCGAACGCTTTGTTGTCGTTAATCCTAGCGACCAACCTACCAATTACAAGGCGGTTATCAGTGGGGTTGAAGTTAAATTACCCGATAACCCAATGCGTTACACCTCTATTCCTAACTCAATTCTGACTAATGGTATCTGGCCAGCCGCCGGTATCAACAGTGAGAATGTGGCCATGTCCGCAACCGAAACCATTACCACGAACTCCCGCATCTTAGGAATTGACCCTTACGTTGCTGGTGGTATTGGTGAAGAAGACCTCGTTACCCTGGTTCTGCCTTACATTCACAGCGCCCGCGAAGGTGTTGAACGTTTAGGTAGCTTGCTCAAGGAATACGGGACCTACGAACCAAACGGTATCGCCTTATCCGACCATGACGAAATTTGGTGGTTAGAAACTATCGGCGGTCATCACTGGGCTGCTAAGCGCATCCCTGATGACGCTTACGTGGTTGCCCCTAACCGGATGAACATCGACGACTTCGACTTTGCTGCCGACGACACGATGGCTTCTGACGATTTGGAAGACCTGATCGCTAAATACCAATTGAACCCCGACTTTAAGGGAGTTAACCTGCGTCATATCTTCGGGAGTGCTTCCACCAAGGATACGGTTTACAACAACCCTCGTGCTTGGTTCGGTCAAAAGTACTTCAACCCAGAAATCGAACAGGATCCACAAGGCCAAGACTTACCATTTATCTGCCATGCTAACCGTAAGATTTCGATTGAAGACGTGAAATTCGTTCTGAGTTCTCACTACGAAAACACAAAGTATGACGTTTATGGTCACGGCTCCGAAGACGACAAGAAGCTCTTCCGTCCAATCGGGATCAACCGGAACCACGACGTTCACATCTTACAAATCCGGAACAACGTGCCAGAAAGCATCGCCGGGATTCACTGGTTAGCCTTCGGTGCCAACACGTTCAACACGGTTGTCCCATTCTACGCTAACGTTGATGACACGCCAGCTGTTTACAAGGATGCCGATGGCACCTTCAACATGAACCACATGTACTGGCTCAGCTGTACCGTTGCTCTCCTGGGAGACACCGACTACGACCTGTATGTCGACTTCCGGAACACGTACGCCTTACAAGCAATGTCCGCTTACCGTGAAATCCAAAACGCCACTGACGCCGCCATCCAAGATGGTGCCGACGTTAAGTCTACCTTGCTGGATGCCAACGAAAAGCTGTCACAAGAATCCTTCACTCGGACCACGAAGTTATTGGGTGACATGGTCACCTTTGGTTCGGAACACATGAAGCTTCGTTACAATTTAAATGACTAATTGAGACTAACTCATGGCTCGTTTCCCATCCCGGGAAGCGAGCTTTTTTTAGTTTTCTTGGCACCAGTTATTATCTCGTAAACGCGTGCGGAAGGCTTCCATGGCCCAAGTCACCCGGGCCTCATTGGTCAAGGCGAGCGGTGGCGTTGGCAGATCTTGGGACTTAATCGGAACGGGTGGAATGGATGGCTGAGTCTTAGTCATGTGGTGCCTCCTAACGGCTAATTTAATCTTTCTTGTCAGTATAACTACCTTAGCCCATAGGCGTATAGGGGCCAACGCCAACTCCCTACAAGTCTCCCAATGGAACCGGCACCAACATTGGTTTACCGGATCAAAAAGGGCCCGGAAAGTTTCCGAGCCGCCAGCCAGCCTAAAAGGTCAGCTCATATTCAAATTTTAATTTCTTGTAGTAGTCCTGCTCAATAAAATCAGTCGGACGCACGTCGCCACCAGGTTTATCGAAGTAGGCAACCCCCGCAAGCTTCAGCATCTTATAGACAAATTGGGAACAAAACATAATGTTAGGCTTGGCCGAATGTTTTGAGACGAGGCCCACCATGTTGTAGGCGCTCCCCTCGCGGTTAATCTCAGCAATCTTATCAATCACGAATTGCTTCTGGGCCACGGTCACCGGCAGACTATACACCAAGATGGACGCGCCAGCCTTCTGATGGAAAAACTCCAACGTTTCGGCATTCATCCCCGGTGGATAGACGTTGTCACCCCCATTGTAGCTGATGATGGTCGCCAGATCCCGGTCAAACGCCAGTGACACGTGATTAAACTGTTTGCGTGTCACCACGGAAATCATCTCACTGGCCGCACTCCCGGTGTTGGAAACCGCTAAGTACAGCCGGTGGTCATCTAAAGTGGCCGTCGCCGCCTCAAAATAATCGTCGGTCAAGGTGCCATGATTGATATAACGCGTCGCACTGTGCCGTGGTAAATCCGCCAGAATCGTCTTGAGATGGGCCACGGACACCTTGTCCTTGGCATCGGTAGTTGCCGCTAACACCGACCGTAATTTATCGGTATCGCGCCGCATTTCATCGAAACTAACCGTGGCAAACTCCTCCACTGTCGGCAGATAAAACGCCGTCTGGTTGTTTGTGGTCACGAATCGCTCTACCCATAGCGGAAAGAGGAGCATCACCACCACCAATGCCTTGGCCGGAAAGTACATCAGTGTTTGGCCCCGTAGCGGGAAAACGCCGACAGAGACAAAGACGATCTGCAGGACCAACAAGAGACCATAAATCCCGATGAGCCCCAACTTGGCACCCTTAGGAAATTGGGCCAAAAAAGTCCGCATGATCATCACCGCCGCAAGGTAGATATAGACGATGATTAGGATGGGAAGATTGCCCAAGAGAAATAGGCTCACCAGGAGGATCCACCCCATTCCCTTGATTTGAATTGATTGAAAGTAATTTAGTAGTTCGGTCATGCTGGTCTCCTCACCTTGTCAAATACGAAAGGACCCCCGCGGTGCTCCGCCGGAGGTCCCCACTTGTTTCAAAGTTAGCCGCTCACATTGGTAGTCTCAGTATACCATAGACTTTAATCTTCGAAACTGACTTTCCAATCGACTAAAAACGGGAACCACTCATGGGCTCCCGTTTCGTTTTAAACTTTAATTATTTAACAGCTTCTGCAACTGCCGCAGTGACCGCCGACTTTTCGGCTTCAATCAAATCTACGCGACTCTCGATGACCTTGATGTCCATCTGAATTTCACGCGTTAAACCTGGGGTGTTGATCTTAGGTTCGAAGAAGGCTTTGAATTCAGCCAAACGTTCTGGCGTCCGGAAGATGCGCGAGATGAAGGTGATGAAGGTACTGAATTCCATATCCCCACCAACCGTGTCTTCCAGCCATTGCCAGTCGGTCCGAATCCAATCCCAGGCCGCTTGTTCGCCCCGGTCGTTACGCAGAACGCCATAGAACCATGACCGCAAGTCTTGGGGCTTAACGGTGTCGGTATCTTCAAAAATACCAACCAAGCGGGTGATCTGTTCGGGATCAGTCGTGGCCGTTACCGCATAGGTCAGGTCAGACTTGTAGCTGGCATTGCTGGTGGCGCGGTAGGCTGCCAGTAAGTCGCCAATCAAGGTAGCACTGCCGAAATGCTTGACTTCGTTTCGAATAATCAGGAAACGCGTCGAGGCTGGTAGGCTCTCCAAGTGGTCCCGGTTAGCCGTAAATAAGTCATGCGCCGCTGCAACCGCTGCGGGGTTCTCAGCATACAAGGCGGCACTCAGAACCGTTGGCCGGATTAACTGGTCATCGAGACTGTCGGCATCCCGATCCTGCCAACCCAAACGGGCAACTTGACCAGCACTCAGTTGGTCGAAGTAAGCCTTCACTTGGGTCTCTTCAGCAGAACCTGGCGTGACGAATTTCTTCAATTCACCGGCGATGGCATACAGCGAAGTGGCCACCAACGTCGATTGGTTATCGGCAAAGCGCGTTAACAGGGGCACCAAGGTCCCGTAGGAAATCTGGCGTCCTTCGGCTAAGAGCTGGAGGTCTTGCAGAATTTGATGTTGGGTAATGCTGTCAAAGTCATCGACGTGGTCCAGAATGTCTTGTAACAACGTGTCGTCGTAAGCCACGATAAAGTGGGAGTTGTTGCCGACATTTAAGCGGAACGGCTTGCCACTGGCTTGGCGTAATTGAGCGTAATCCCCAACGACAACCTCGTGGTCCTTTAAGAGGACGGGAGCGGCATCGTAGTTGCTGTTCAATGGCACTTGCCATTGACGGCCAACCTCTTTGCCTTCACCAATGAAGAATTGCTTCTGAGATAACGTCAATTGACCGTCGACCACCTTAGCGGAAACAACTGGATAACCGGGTTGCTCCAACCAAGAGTTCATGATGGCACCGACGTCCATCCCTGAGGCGTCACCCAAGGCAGCCCAGAGGTCATCCCCGGTGGCATTGCCATAGTGGTGAGCGGCGAAGTAAGCCTTCAAGCCCTTGCGTAAGGCATCGTCTCCAATCAGCGTCCGGACCATGACTAACATCCGCGCACCCTTGGCGTAAACGATGGCACTGTCGAAGATCGCGTCAATTTCGGCAGGGTCTTCAACCTGAACGTGAACGGGTTGAACCCCATCCGTTGCGTCTCGTTGCAGGGCCATCGGAACGTCGGAAGTCTGGAACATCTCCCAGACATGCCAGTCGGGTTCGATGGCGTCGATCGCCACGTATTCCATCATGTTGGCAAAACTTTCGTTAAGCCAAAGGTTGTCCCACCATTTCATGGTAACGAGGTCCCCGAACCATTGGTGCGCCAGTTCGTGAGAGATCACCGTGGCGACTAACATCTTCATGTCAGGCGTCGTGTTGTCGGGGTCTAAGACCAGGTAAGCTTCCCGGTAAGTGACCAGCCCCCAGTTCTCCATGGCACCGGCTGAGAAGTCAGGTAAGGCCAGTTGCCATGAATGTGGTAGTGGATATGGCGTCTGGTAGAAGTCTTCGTAGAATTCGATTGAGCGCTTAGCAATGTCTAAGGCAAAGTCGAGTTCGTTGGCTTGGTGGGCCTTCGTGGCGAAGACCCCAACCTGAACGCCACTCTTGGTGGTGGTCAACTTACTTTGGAGATCCCCAAAGGCAAAGGCAATCAGGTAGGTGGACATCCGGACCGTGGTATCAAAGGTGTGGACGCCATTTTCATTCTTCACTTCAGGCATGTTGCTGATGATCGTTTCGCCTTCGTGTTCGTCGAAGCTGATTGCCAGGTCAAAGGTGGCCTTGGCTTCGGGTTCGTCGACACATGGGAAGGCTTGACGAGCAGCCGTCGTTTCAAATTGCGTCCCGATGATCTGCTTTTTCTCCCCGTTCAACTCGTAGTAAGATGGGTAAATTCCCATCATGCTGTCGGTCAGGGGTGCGGTAAAGGCAATGGCCACGGTCGTTTCCCCGGTCTTGCCCAGGTCGATGTGGATGCCTTCACTCTGGTCATCAAAGGTAAAAGGAACGGCTTGCCCGTCGGCAGTTACCGATTGAATAGTCATAAACTTCTGGTGAACCGAAATTTTATTTTCCAAGGCGTCACCAGTAATGGTGGACGTCCCGGAGATTTCTTTGGTTTCGCGGTTAATATTTAACGCGATATCGTAATGGTTGGGTTGGAACATCTGATAAAAGTGTGTGGATTTTGTCATGATTTCCTCCTTAAATTATTAGAATAATCTCATTATACACTTTTGACCCCCTAGTGCCACGTGAGACGGTGGATCTTTTTTGGATGTGAAAAGCTGTTGGCAACAACCACTTTTGTTTGGTCGTTGCCAACAGCTTTTTAAAATCAGGGTCTTATAAGATAGCCCATTTACACAATCAATTTATCCTTCTCTAATACCAGTGTTACTTTATAGACTCTTACAAAAGCCTGTGCATCCCTTTCATGCGATTGATACTATCCGGATTTTTCTGATAAAAGGCGGCAATCTTTTCCTTAGCATCACTGACATCATCACCATAAACAACCTCTCGGATATATAAAAACAATGCAGCATTCTTAATATGCCGATCATCAAACGGATCATCCAGCTTATGTCCATGTTGTAACACATACTGAATCTGGTTCTGGAGATGAAATCTCTGCGTCCGCTCACCTCCATTATTTCTATCCGCATCAGATAACCAGGCACGTTTTCCTGGCTTTCCCAATTCAATTCTTTTTCTTTCTTGAAGCCCTTCCTCATATCGATCATATATTTCTTCCGATGCGGGAGTTGTTTTGGGGGCACTTTCTAGCAACTTCAATACGTCTCTCAAAGATTTTGTTGTTTCCATGCTAGCCGATCTCCTTTTAAAAGGATTTCTCTTTATCTTCCGTCAACGAGTGGTCTATTTCAATAAAGTCATACTTACCGAGACCACTATCCTTCAAAATGCTTTTAGTTGTGCTGCCGCTTAATAGTGATTTCATATTCTTCAATTTGCTGTTTCTCCTGAATCAAGTGGTCCGCCACCAGGTGATAAATGATGGCAGCATCTTGTTCGAGGCTGAAGACATCATAGATATCGCAAAGCGCGGGTAACCCGTTGGCCTTGGCATAGACATTACACTCCTGAAGTAAAGCCACCGTTTTGTCCTCGACTTTCTCGTCCACCGCATGGTCATCATTCAAAAGATAATCTACGGTATACTCGCCCAAAGTCTCGTAGAGTTTCATCGCATACGTTGTATTCTGTATCTCACCAAGGGTAATGATATTAACTGCCATTATTTAACCTCCGATTCGTTGACCACAACAACCATCAAAGAAAAGAAACGCCCGCTCACCTCGTCTTTCACTCTCTAATATACGCCGATTTTTAATTTTGTCAACTCAAAGGAGAATATAAATTGACAAGAATGCTAATAAAAAAGGAACCCGTCTCTGGATTCCGTTAAAGTAGATCATTCAGTTCTAATTGATTCACGACTTCGGCCGCAAATTTTTGCAAAGTTGCCTTCGTCTCTGGGTGCTCTTCTGCTTCCACAAAGTGGTCCAGTGTATCAGAGATTACCGACTCAACCGACACGACACGGTCATTTTGTAATGTGTAGAGTGCCAATCGCAAGACAAATTTGACGGCCGCCCCATTCTTGACAAAGTTAGCTCCCACGCCCAGTCGGATGCTCTCCTTCAGTTCGGTAATCTTGGCTTCGATATCATTGGCAATTTGAAATTTAGGCCGCAATGCTCCGGCGGAAACTTCATCGCTCTGATCAATCTTAACAGGCAGACTGAGGACCTTGTCCCACTCGGTCTCCCCCCACTGATCATAAGTTGCCATGATCGCCTTCGACAAGACCTCTCCCTTGGTGAAGTTGATATCACTTTGTTTTTGGTAGATCGCTTTGAGCTGTTCTAACATCTCTGCAGTCTCATAAGCAATTCGAATTTGTAATTCCACGCCGATCACCTCATCTGAACAGTACCAAACTTCTCTGATATCGTCAACAGGATGGCTAATTTATGTCTCCGTGAGAGTTACTACTCTGCGAAACACTGCCGAAAAGGAGCTAACTAAAAAACATAGACCTATCTTAATTGATAAGTCTACGCCCTAATTATTTTCTATTAAGCCTTGCTGGACCAGTCCTGAATCTCTTCAGCCGTCACGTTACTCGTGAACCGCTGACCATCCTGCCAGTTAACCGCTGGATAGTCGACCCGAAGCTGGCGAACCGCCTCATCAATCGCTGATGACCCAGATGTGCAGAACGGCAGAACCGTCTTGCCTGACAGGTCCACACTATCCAAGAGCGTGTCGATCGGACGTGGCGCGGTTGCCCACCACAGAGGAAATCCTAAATAAACCGTGGTTGCCTGACTTATTGCGGCACCGTCGACCGGCTCGATGGCTGGCCGGACACGACCACCATGCATCTCATGATAGCTCCGACTGTCATTATCCTGCCAGTTTAGATCAGCCGCAGTGTATGCTTGTTGCGGCTTAATCGCCATCAATTTGGCCCCAGTAGTCGCGGCGATCTTCTCTGCGACACCTTGCGTATGACCGGTATTTGATAAATACAACACAACTGCTTGTCCCATTAGTAATTCCTCCCGTTTATTTTTAGCTTACAACTTAGTTATACACCCATAGAGTAACTCTAGGTCAACTACTCCCCTTTGAATGTAAAAAAGGATTCCGGCACAGTATGCCGAAATCCTATCAAAGACTAATCTTCTGTAGCCCAATCTTGAATCTCGTCGCGCGTCAGGCTAGTCGCGAACCGGCGACCGGTGTGCCACCGAATATCAGGATAATTCTCCCGTAGCTTGGTGATGGCGTCAGCAATCGGTGTCGTCCCCGAAGTACAGAAAGGATGAACATCCTTGCCCGTCAGGTCGACATTGTCTAGCAATGTATCGATGGTCCGCGGTGCCGCCGACCACCAAAGTGGAAATCCAAGAAAAACAGTCGTTGCTGACGCAATTTTTTTCGGATCGATTGGCTCAATAGCTGGCCGAATCTTTCCCGCGTGCATTTCTTGATAACTCCGACTAGTCTGGTCCTCCCAATCGAGGTCGGCCGGCGTGTAGGGCACTTTAGCTTGGACACCGACGAGTTCAGAACCCGTCGCGGCCGCGATTCTTTCCGCGATGGCCTGCGTGTGCCCTGTATTTGAAAAGTACAATACAATAGATTGTCCCATTAGTAATCCCTCCGGTATGTTTTCAAACCTCTATCTTAGTTATACACCACTTAGCCAGTTCTGGGGGGATCCATTTTATAATTGTTGGAATAATTCGACCAAATTTCGGTAAAAAAGGCAAACCCATCACTCAGCTCAAGTGTCCCTTTCCAACTGATCTCACTAAACGCTGTATCCTTGCCTCTTTTACCAAATTCTCTATGACTATTTAGAAAACCAGCTAAAGATTCCCTCTAAGCATTCAACTAGCCTAGAAGGAATCTTTTGGAGCTATGCTTCTTTAAAAAGTGCATCTTCCAATGCCAGGCACCAGCAATGATAAACCCCAATATGTAACTCCTGAATACGATAGGTTTCGGTCTCTGGTACATTAACAACTACATCCACATATTGGCTAATGTTACCGTTTCTTTCACCAGTTAACAGAATAGAACGCATACCACGTGCTCGAGCCACCATAGCTGCATACTTCACATTTGAAGAGTTACCCGAAGTCGACAGACAGAGTAGGAGGTCTTTTTCCTGCCCTAACGCTGCTAGTTCTTGGCCAAAAACCAAGTCGGGATCCACATCATTGGCAAATGCTGTAGAAAATGCCGTTTGTGCTCCCAAAGCCATTGCTTTGATACCGCCTTCCAACTGTTCTAGCTTCGTCGATTCATTCGGATCTATTGATTCCAATTTTTGAGAAAAATCAGGATCAAGTGGTCTCTTTTTATTAAACGACTTGAGTAACTCCCCAACGATATGGTAGCTATCTGCATTACTGCCACCATTACCACACGTGAACAAGGTCCCGCCATTTTGAGCAGTATCTAAAATCAGCTTGTAAGCATCTTCAATTTGTGAAAGACAGCTTTCTAAAACCGGTCTTCTTTTAATTAAAACGTCTGCATATTCATTTAAAGCCATTGTTTAATCACTTTTCTTTCTTATTTGGCAGCCTCAACTGGTTCCTCAGAATTTGCTTTAACAGCCATACGTTTAGTCTTAATCACAGACCCAATTATAAAAATCAAAGCTAGAACTCCGATAAGTGCATACACACCAATTTTTCCAAAAATTTCACCAATGTGTCCAACTACAATACCTACGACAGCAAAGTCAGCATCACCAAACGTTGAGTTCGCAAACCCAAGTTTGCCTAGGACTGGGAGCATCAATGCTGGCAAGAATGTAATAAGTGCCCCATTGAAAATCCCGCCAATGATTGTTCCACGAATACCACCAACTGCATTAGAGAGAACCCCAACACCAGCACCAACGAAGAAGAGGTTAATTAATCCAGGGATGATAATTGGAAGCGACGTGAATGGCAAAAGAGCGAAAACGAGTAGTCCACCTACTGTCGAAGAAATAAATCCGATTAAAACAGCATTAGGTGCGTATGGAAAGATTACTGGAACATCCAATGCCGGCGTTGCATCGGGAACAATCTTCTCTGAAATCCCCTTAAACGCTGGTACAATTTCTGCCAACATCATTCGTACACCTTGCAAAACAATGACGAATCCGGCTGTAAAAATAATTGCTTGCATAATTGCGAACATCACAACATTATCCCCACCAGATAGCTTCAATACCACGGATTGTTTTGCCATTAGGTAAGTCACAACATACAGAATTAACATGACCAATACGGTACTAATCGTATTGTCTTTAAAAAAGCTTAACCGTTTAGGCACTTTGATCGATTCTGTCGAATGTTCCTTGTTACCGACTAATTTGCTAATCATTGGCGATAAACAGTAACTAATCCCATTGAAGTGTCCCATGGCGACACTATCATTACCTGTAACTTTCCGATAGAAAGGCTGAGTAACAGCTGGTGACAATGTCATCACAGCTCCAAGTAGTAAGGAACCAACAATTACTAATTCTGTCCCCTTGAACCCCAGAGTGCTCAAGACCGCAGACAATAGTGCCGACATAAATAAAATATGGTGTCCAGATAGAAAAATATATTTAAACTTAGTGAACCGAGCAATTAAAATATTACATAAAAATCCGAATGCCATAATGAGAGCCATTTCAGGTCCAAAAAGTTTTTGGGCAGTTCCGATAACTGCTTCATTTGAAGGAATAACACCCTGAACGTGGAAAGCGCTTTCAAAAGCTGGTGACAAATTAGTCAAAGCGCTGGAAATTATATTCCCCCCTTGAGATAAAATTACAAACCCAATAACGGTTTTGAATGTCCCTGTCAGCACCTTTTCAACAGGTTTATGAAGTGTAATCAAACCAATAAAGGCGATAAGACCGATAATAATTGCCGGCTGGTTAAAAAAACTAAAAATAAAATTCATGATTTAGTTCCCCTTCCCCTCAAAATACTTATCCAATTCCTTTTTAATTGCAACTTTATCTACTACATTCCCAAGGAAAATCTTATCAACACTGTATTCTTCCAGAGGATCTTTGAAGTCCCTAGTTGCTAGAATCAGATCTGCGCTATGTGCTCCAACTGAACCAATATCACAGGCTTCAACCTCAGCATCGCGACCCTCAGCTTCTAAAATCTCATCGACATTCATCTTTAGAATTAAGGAAGAACCAGAACCCATGCCACAAACTGTCAAAATATTCATAACTTTCACTCCACTTCTTTTAATTTTGCATCTTGAATATACTGAACAATTTCTTCTTGACTAGACGTCGTAAGCATATTCACAAAACTTGAATCACTCAAATTAGTGACAAGCTCTGAGAGAGCTTTCAAATGAGAGTGATGATCGATCGCAGCCAAACAAATTACAATGTTTACCGGATCATTTTCTTTATTGCCAAAATCAATACCGTGATCCAAAATACTGAGACTCATACTGATTTGATTTACGCCATCTTTCGAGCTTGCATGGGCAAGTGCAATGTGCGGAGCAATAACGATATATGGCCCAAACTTTTTAACTGCTGCAACCATTGCCTCCGTGTAGGTAGAACTGATTCCCCCCGTTCTCTCAATTATCCGACCGCCATGCCGAATGGCTTCTTCCCAATCATTCACATGAACATTAGTTTCAATTGTATTTTTTGTTAATAGGTCTTTTAACATTCCTCAATTGTCAAATCAAGTGCAACACTAAGAATCTATTCTTAGAAGTGGTCT
>NZ_JQCA01000031.1 GCF_001437125.1 Levilactobacillus paucivorans
TAACAGCTGTTTAGCCGGTGCTTACGATAAACTGCTTCGCCAGTTTCCGCCAGATACGACTGTTCAAAGATACGTGTATTAGCGTTAATCTGTGTTGTTGTCCCACGTCTCAATTCACGTGAAATCGTGCTGGGATCACGATGAAGTACCTTGGCAATCCGGCGGATGGACCAATCTAAGTCCCTTAGAGCTTCAATTCGACCACGTTCAGCTAAACTAAGTTGGTGATATTGATTAGATATGATATTCTTAATTCGGGTCATGAAGATACCTCTTTCTTGTTTGTG
>NZ_JQCA01000164.1 GCF_001437125.1 Levilactobacillus paucivorans
ATTGTGTATAAATATTTGGTTGATTATAAGGCACCTAGGAAAACTTGACACATACAGGAAACCGTTTCTTTTGACAAAGCCTGGCAAATGGCGTACCTTTAAATCTGTGCAATCCATTTAATAATTAAAAGTAAGGAGGAAACCACGATGTTAGCCAACCAAAGCCACACTCAAATCACGGTCACTGCATGTTGCGAATGTAACATGACTATTTGTGTTGGGTTAAATCGTGATTTCCAGGCAAACCAGTAGACCTACATAACGACAACGACTGTTGTCACTGTAGCGGGTTTCCTCTCACGATTGACTGTGAGGGGAAGCCCGCTTTTTGTTTATAAGTTTAGGGGATTGCACACCACTAAATTGAGAAAAAGGGAGCGTTAAGGTTATGAGAAAATGGACCGGAATCGGATTAGTTGCTGCAGTAGTCGCCATGGGATTGGGTCTGGCTGCTTGTGGGCAATCGTCATCATCAGCGACGCCCCAGCAAGATTTAAAGTTACCGGCAACAGCTCAACTGGATACGATCGATTTGGCCAAGGCCACGGGTTACGGTCAAACTGGGAACGTTTTTGAAAGTTTCTATCGGTTAGGCAAGGACGGTAAAGTGGCACCTGGGCTGGCAGATTCTGCCAAGATGTCGAAGGACAAGAAGACTTGGACGTTCCACATTCGAGACAACGCCAAGTGGAGTAATGGCGATCCGATCACGGCGCAGGACTTCGTTTATTCTTGGCGGCGGACGTTGACGCCAGCTACTAAGGCTTCCTACACAACAATGTTCTCCGGCATTAAGAACGGGGATAAGATCATTGCTGGCAAGGCCGATCCCAGTGAGATTGGGATTCACGCCAAGAACAAGCACACGGTTGTTATCGAATTGGATAAGCCGATTGCCTACTTTAAGATTCTGATGGCATACCCGTTATTTGCCCCACAAAATGAAAAGGTCGTCAACAAGTACGGGAAGAAGTATGCGACCAAGTCCGAGTACATGGTGTACAGTGGACCGTTTAAGATTACCAACTGGAGCGGGACTGGAAATACCTGGTCATTCGTCAAGAACAACCATTACTGGGACAAGAAGGTTGTGAAGTTAAATAAGATTAGCTACCAGGTGGTAACTAATCCACAAACGGGGTTGAGCCTGTACCAGAACAAGAAGCTCGACTTCGCGCAACTCTCAACGGAACAGGTTAAGAACTACAAGAACAACAAGGAATTCAAGGAATATCCTTACTCTATCGTGATTCACCTGAAGTATAACTTCCAAGATGCTGATAAGGAAAAGCGGCGCATTATGAACAATCAGAATATCCGCCAGGCAATTGCCTTATCGATCAATCGTAGCCTCTTAACCAAGAAGGTCTTGGGGGATGGCTCTGTGACGCCAACTGGGTTTGTAGCCAGTGGCCTTGCCAAGGATCCCAAGACAGGTGAAGACTTTGCCAAGCAACAAGCTGTTAAGAACACCACGACCTACAACCCAACGCTTGCGAAGAAGAAGTGGGCGGCTGGTTTGAAGCAGCTGGGTCTAAAGAAGGTCAAGCTGAGTATCATGGCTGGAAATGACGATGTCGCTGCCAGCACTGTTACCCAATATTTGAAGGGCACACTGGAAAAGAACTTATCTGGTTTTGACCTCACGATTCAAAACGTTCCGGCTTCGGTCGCCCAGTCACGGGCAACGAGTGGTGACTTTGACCTCTTCCTTTCTCACTGGGGAGCCGATTTCAACGATCCCATTTCCTTCATGCAGATCCCAACGAGCTCTAATGCTTTGAACTATGGAAAGTGGTCCAACAAGGCCTATGATGCCTTGATTGACAAGGCTCAAAATCAAGACGCTGGGAACGACGAGGCACGTTGGCAGGACATGGTTCAGGCCGCTAAGCTCATCAACAGGGAACAGAGCTTTACGCCACTCTACCAGGCTAATTATGCTTATCTGCAGCGGTCCACGGTCAAGGGTGTCATTCACAACACTGCCGGGACACAGTGGAGTTACAAGTACGCTTACGTTAAATAGGATTTAAGTGTGTGTAACTTGGCCGCCTGCGGCTGCCAGGGATTCCGCCTGCTGTGGGGACGCTTCAGCCTAAAGGTCAGGCTTCTCGCTCGATTTGAAGCCCCGCCAGAGGCGCGGGTCTTCAAAGTCGCCCGTGATGTAAGGCCGAGAAAGACACTCGGTCTTACATCACCACCACGGCCGGCTCCATCCCTGGCCTCCTCCGGCTAGGTAGTGGGTTGCTACAACTACGATTGTCGTAAGTTTTACTCGATGTGAAACCTGCGACTAGCTGGGTCTATGACAGTTGGTGAAGTTGATTTCACCATGTTTTGACTGGTTTTTAAAGGCATAATGCAGTTAAATCTTTAGATTCGTGAAAGGACGCCGATTTTGTAGGCGTCTTTTTTCACTTTACACTGACTGGTGAGTCCCGGTACAATTAAGTGAGATTAAGGAGAGAGGGCAGGCTGATGGCAATTGGACCGAATGATGGTGGGCAATTTGAGACGGATGGTGCCGCGGAGTATGACGCCTATTTTGGTACCCCAACGCATGACGACCACGTGTTATTCGAACTGTTGACGGTGGGGGTCTTTCAAGTTGGTCTGAGTTGGCAGGCGGCGGCCAGTAAGTTGCCAATTTACCGGCAAGTTTTTGAGGGCCTAGCGATTCAGCCAGTGGCAGCCATGATTGATGAATTGGCAATTCCAGAGATTGCGGCATTTCCGGGGATGATTGGTAATCAGCGTAAGATTCGGGCGGTCCTCCAGAATGCCCGCGCGATTCTCAAGGTTCAGCAGGAGGTCGGCAGTTTTTCCGCCTACCTGTGGGCCTTTGTGGATGGGACGCCATTTCTCTTACCCGCACTGGAACGTGACGCGGTGGCTCATCTGTCGACGCTGGGAAGTGCCGTTGCCAAGGACATGAAGCGCCGTGGATTTAGCTTTGTGGGGCCAGTAGTAACGCATATGTTTCTATTAGCTGCGGGTATTTTACAAGAAGCCAAAGATCCAGATTAAGTGAAAATTAGGTGAGAATTCAGTGGAACCTGAAACCGATTTATTTGGGGCGCTGGCTGGCCAGAGCCGTTAGGACGGGATCCGTTATGAATAAATTTATTGTCGATTGTGCTTGACACCGAATTAGAATTGCATTAGACTTGCTATTAAATTAAGCGATTGAAAACAATGTGATCAGGAGAGTAACCACCGTCAATGGTTTCAAGAGAGCCCACGATTTGCTGAAAGTGGGTAACCCACGGCGGGGTGAAGATGGCCTGAAATGAATTGGTACCGCTGAGTCTTTTCGATGAAGTGGTAATGCTTGGCACTCATTATCGTGCACACACTTTAAGGCGTAAGCTGGCGAGTGTTAATGAGAGGTCGGCATATGTCTGACTTGAATTAGAATGGTACCACGACAGAGTTCGTTTCTATTACATTAGAAGCGGACTCTTTTCTTTTGGTCATTGTTTTCAATCGCTAGCTTCAAAATAAATTCTTTAAAAGGGATAAAGGGGATTTTGCATATGAAGAAATCATTTAAACATTTTAGTTGGCTATTATTACTATTAGTTCCACTGTTGATTGTGTCTGGCTGTGGCAAGTCCAGCAGCAACAAGACGATTAAAGTTGGGATCATGGGTTCCGATGAAAAGATCTGGAAGCCCGTTCAAAAGAAGTTGAAGAAGGAAGGGGTCAACATCAAGTTGGTGACCTTTACCGATTACAACCAGCCTAACGCAGCCTTAACGAACCATGAAATTGCCCTCAACTCGTTCCAACACACGTACTTCATGGACCAATGGAACAAGGCTCACAAGAGCAACATTGTTTCCATCGGGAAGACCGTCCGCGCACCTCTACGTCTTTACTCCAAGAAGGTTAAGAGCGTTGCTGATATCAAGAAGGGTGACCAGATTACGATTCCTAATGACTCAACTAACGAAGGTCGGGCCTTACACTTGCTTCAATCAGCTGGCCTGATTAAAGTGAACGATAGCAAGGCATTACCAACGCCTAAGGATATCACCCAGAACAAATTGAACTTGAAGATTACGCCAGTCGATGCCGCTCAGACGCCACGTTCCTTAACGGATGCCGCCGGTGCCGTCATCAATAACGAATTCGCCGCTGAAGCGAAGTTGCCAAACAGCGAAACCATTTACAAAGAAAAGATTAACAAGGCTTCAATTCCTTACATTAACATCATTGCCACGAACAAGGCCGATAAGAACAACAAGACTTACAAGAAGATTGTGAAGGCTTACCAGACCGAAGCAACGAAGAAGTTATTGAAGAAGTACTACCACGGATTAACCATCCCAGCTTGGTAACAGACCGAGATTTCTAAGTTAAAATTAGCCGGCATAAGGCGAGTAAGGAGCACGAAGATTTGACTAACGAAGCGATTATTGAGTTAAAAAATATCGACGTCACTTTCCATAATAAGGGACAGACCGTCAACGCCGTGAAGGACGTGTCACTGACCGTCAATCGCGGAGACATTTATGGGGTAGTGGGTTATTCCGGTGCGGGGAAGAGTACCCTCGTGCGGGTCATTAACCGGCTTCAGCCACCGACTGCCGGTACCGTTGTGGTGAACGGCCAAGATATCTTACACCTGACGCCTCGGAAACTACGGGCTGCCAGAACTAAGATTGGGATGATTTTCCAACACTTTAACCTGATGGATGCGCGGACGATTGCGGACAACGTGGGCTATCCCCTTCGTTTCCGGTTATCTAAGAAGAATCGGCAGGAGAAGGTGGCGCACCTCTTGGATCTCGTTGGCCTAAGCGAAAAGGCTAACGATTATCCAGCGCAACTTTCCGGTGGTCAGAAACAACGAGTGGCCATTGCCAGAGCGCTAGCCAATGACCCCGAGATTCTGATCAGTGATGAAGCGACGAGTGCCTTGGATCCTAAGACCACGTCCTCTATCCTGGAACTATTGAAGCGCTTGAACAAAGAGCTCGGTCTCACGGTGGTCCTCATCACCCATGAAATGGAAGCCGTCAAGGAAATCTGCAACAAGGTTGCCGTGATGGAGTCCGGTGAAATTATCGAACGGGGTGACCTGGTCTCGATCTTCAGTCAGCCGAAGAAGCCGTTGACGCAGGACTTCATCAACACGGCGACACAGATTAACCAGGCTCTGGAAAAGATTTACAAGCAGGCCAGTGCCCTGAACTTGAGCGACCATCAACAGTTGGTCCAGCTCCAGTACGTGGGTGCAAGTACCGATGCCCCGCTGATTACAGAACTTTACAAGCGATACGATGTGGTTTCAAATATTTTATATGGGAACGTGGAAATCTTACAGGACACGCCACTGGGTAACCTGATTGTGGTCATGTCCGGTGAACCGGATAAGTTACAAGACGCTTGGCAGTATTGTCAGGATGCCGGGATTAAGATTACCCACTTGAAGCCCACGGATTCGGAGGTGGCTTAATTGAGTTGGTTTGCTAAATATTTTCCTAATGCCGTTACGATGAAGAGTGACTTTATTCAAGCCACCGGTGAGACGCTGTATATGACACTGATTACCGCGGTGGTGGCGGGGATCCTCGGGATGATTATCGGGGTTGGCCTTATCGTCACCCAACCTGGTGGCATTCTGGAAAACCGCATCATTTACAACATCTTCGATAAGATCGTCAATCTCTGTCGGTCGATTCCGTTCGTTATTCTACTGGCCGTGATTGCCCCCTTAACCCGACTGATCGTGGGGACTGCCATCGGGACTACCGCAGCAATTGTGCCGTTGGTGATTGGGTCCGCCCCATTCTATGCGCGGCAGATTCAAAATGCCTTGGCCGAAGTTGACCACGGGGTGATCGAGGCAGCCGAATCGGTTGGTTCTGGTCCCATGGGAATTATCTTCCGGGTCTATCTCAAGGAAGGCCTGGCCGATATCATTCGTTCCTCTGTCCTAACGCTGATCAGTTTGATTGACCTGACCGCCATGGCTGGTGCGATTGGTGGGGGTGGCTTGGGGAACTTGGCCATCAACGTCGGCTACAGCCGGTTTGAAACGGACGTGACCGTCTTGGCCATGTTAATCATCTTAGTCATTGTTTTTGCCATTCAATTAGTGGGTGACCTGTTGGCTCGCCGCGTGGACCACACGGCTTAACCGCTATTAAAAGTTCGAAAAGGAGAGTTGGAAAAGTTTTCCACTCTCCTTTTCCTATGAAGTCTGTTAACTGGTAAACGGGGTAACCTAAAAAGTTTTAGAAACCGCGATTTTGTTGCCAAATTCTAATGATTTTTAGGTAAAATAGAAAAATTAAAAACACACGCGTGACGTGAGAGAGAAAGGATTCATGGGCTTGAAAAAAACAGGATCAGCAACCGAAAACGTCGTCAAAGGAATTTTCTGGGCGACCGTTGCGTCGGCAATGTTTGGGGTATCAGGAACGGTGCTCCAGTTCATCTCACAGGGACAATCGATTCCTACAAGTTGGTTCCTATCTGCTCGGACGATGGGGGCCGGGGTCACCTTACTCATTATCAGTATGATTATGTATGGCAAAGAAACGTTTACAATCTTTAAGAGTTGGCGCGAGATCGGATTGGTTGTGGCGTATGCCGTCTTTGGACTGGGGGCCAACCTGCTAACGTTTTACATTTCCGTTCAAACAGGGAATGCTGCTGCGGCCACGATTCTCCAGTATTTGAGCCCGCTGTTTATCGTGCTAGGAAGTCTGGTATTTAAGCATGTGCGACCGTTACGCAGTGATCTGATTGCCTTTGCCGTGGCCATGCTAGGGGTATTCCTAGCGATTACGCGCGGGAATATTTCACAATTGGCTATTCCGTTTGATTCACTGCTATGGGGAATTGGTTCCGGAATTACCGCGGCTTTTTACGTGGTGTTGCCACGACCATTGGTTCGTGATTACGGCCACCAACCCATTACGGTCTTGGGCTGGGGAACCTTCATTGCTGGGGTGATTTTCAATATTCACCAGCCAGTTTGGGTGCACACGCCACCTTTGACGAGTACACTTCTGATGTCGATGGCCACAGTCATTATCATCGGAACGATTCTGCCTTTTGCTTTGCTCTTGTACAGTACCCACTTCGCGCCATCCGACGTGATTAGTATTGTCGATGCCGTGCAACCGGTGATGACCTTCGTACTCTCGATTATTTTCTTAGGTTTGAAGATCTCCATCGCTGAAGTTGTCGGTTCTGCCTTGGTTATTGTGGCCATCTACCTGCTCCAACGTGGGCGGCGGAAGATTGTTGAGAAAGATTTCTGACGGGAGTGAGCGAAATTGACAACTTTTGATTGGGTTCGTCACGGTCAAACGCAGGCTAATGTCGACCAGGTCTTTCAGGGACAATTGGATACGGCGGCCACGCATCTGACCGTTCGCGGTTTGCAGCAGGCCGAACAACTCGCACAGACCTTACGGGCGGTCAAGTATGACCGTATCGTCAGCAGTCCCTTGCATCGTGCCCGGCAGACGACTGCCGCATTAACGCAGGTGATCCCGTTAGTTCCCGAATTCGATGAACGCTTACAAGAAGCTGACTATGGCCAGTGGAGCGGGCAAACGTATGCGGCCGTTAGTGCTGAGTACGCGGCGTCCTTTGATCCCGTGACGCGTGAAGTTTTACCCGATGAACTGGCCAGCGTCGGCGGTGAATCATATCTGATGATTCAGCGGCGAGTCGGGCAGTGGCTGGCCGAACAGGTCGTGGTTCACCCTAACGAACATATTCTCGTCGTGAGTCATGGTCTGACGATTAAGACACTGGCACTGCTCACGCTGGGTGCACCGGCAACGGCTGCGTTACCCGAACCTAGCAATACGAGTGTGACACGGATGGCTATTGATCCGGCCACCGGCCGACGTTACCTGCGTTTCTACAACGTGGGAACTGGTAACTTTAACTAAAATGATTGTAAAAAAATAACCTCGCCAATCGGCGGGGTTATTTTTTAGTGAAAGTCGGTTACTTCTTGAGGTTATCTTCAACGTAAGACCGAACGTCATCGTCGGACTTCGCATCCATTTCCTTCATCGAAGCTTCAGTTTTATCAGTGTCATGCCCATTGGCTTCCATGAAGTGGTCCCACAATGCGTCACGAACAGGCAGAGCCTGGTCGGACCAGTCGAACGCTTCACTCATCTTTTCATCCAATAAAGCAGTCTTTTCAAAATCAGCCATAACCAATTACCTCCAAAAAGAATTTGGGGTCAGTGGAATTTGTGATTGGCATGAATCTCACCGGCTTCATTTTTAATGTTAGTCCTTTTGGGGGAAAATGGTAAATATTTTGTTTAGATGATCCGCTAGGTCTATTGACGATTTTTATGAAAAACGGCAGAATGAGAGGTATCAGAGTGGCAGAAAACTGCCAGAAAGTGGTGTGTGGTATGGAATACCGACAACTCGGTAAGACTGGTTTCAAGATTAGTGAAGTGTCATTAGGAACTTGGCAATTGGGATCAAAATGGGGCGACCCATTCGACGAGAATGATGCCCAGAATACCTTAGCGGCCGCTTATGACGCCGGGGTAAACTTCTTCGATACCGCTGATATCTATCAGGATGGGTTGAGTGAACGCGCCTTAGCCACGTTTATTAAAGACAAACGCGATAAGGTTTTCGTCTCCACTAAGGTGGGACGTAAGCTCGATCCACACGTGGCCAGTGGCTACACGCCCGCCAATATCACAAAATTCGTGGAGGAAAGTCTGCGGAATTTGGATGTCGATGCTTTAGATAACGTGCTCTTACACTGTCCACCAACCGCTGTGTACTATACACCAGAAGTCTTCTTCACCCTCGACCAATTGAAAAAGGCCGGGAAGATTAAGAACTATGGGGTGAGTGTGGAACGGGTCGAAGAGGCAATGAAGGCCTTGGATTACGACATCTCGGCCGTTGAAATTATCTATAACATGTTTCGTCTACGGCCAGCTGACCGATTTTTCAAGATGGCACAGGAACAAAACGTGGGTATCATTGCCCGAGTTCCTTTGGCCAGTGGCTTGTTGAGTGGTAAATATACCCTGGATACGGCATTCGGCAAGGCCGACCACCGCAACTTCAACCGTCATGGGGAAGCCTTCGACCAGGGGGAGACTTTCTCCGGCGTGGATTACGCAACCGGTGTGCGTGCGGCCAATGAACTTAAGGAACGTCTGCGCGCGGGCGATCACTTGGCCCAGATGGCCTTACGTTACATTCTGATGGCCGATGCTGTCAGCACGGTGATTCCTGGGGCCTCCAAACCAGAGCAGATCAGCCGCAACGTGGCCGCAGCCGATGTTCCAGCCTTTACGCCAGAACAGATGGCGATTGTGCGCGACGTCTATGATAAGTACATCAAGGATCCGGTTCAATATCGGTGGTAAAACAAAATGGTCATCAGCTCGGTTGAAAGACGTGCTGATGACCATTTTTAGCTAGTCGGCTTGGAGTTCTAGAACCCAATTGGTCGCCTGATCATTGGTATTGATGGTTTCGGGATCAGCCATCAGGTTTTCATTAATCTTCACGACGGTGCCAGCGGTCGGCGTCTGGAAGTTCTGAACGGCTTTGTCACTCTCGACCTCGAGAATGTCGTCGCCAGCCTCCAGATGATCACCACTCAGGATGGGAAGATCCACGAAACTCAGGGTCCCCATCTGTTCACGGGCGTCGCTAGTCAGGCCCAGACGATAGTGGCCCTGGTCACGTTGTTCCAACCAGACGCCATCCGTAATGGTTAGTTCTGGCGCCGTCTGATGGCGGTGCTGCCACCAGGTTGTGAATCGTTGCCAAATTGTTTGTGTCGCCATCGCAGTTCGCTCCTTCTTAATCGTGCCTTCAGTATAGCCTTTGACTAGCGGGCCTGACAACTGGAATCCCTTGAGGATTGGAACGGGGAGAAACGGTATGCTAAACTACATTTATTAGAAGGAAGCCAAGGGGGCTGACACGATGTTTCTTATCGATACCAATCGAAATGGTCAAGCGGTTACGGACGCTGTCGTGAACCAATCTATTGATAATTATTTGGTCAATGATCTCAAGTTACCGGGACATGGATTCATGATGTATGTCAATCAGCCAGCGGTTATCGTCGGCATCAATCAGAACGTGGCGGCGGAAGTGGATTTTCACTACCTCGCCGATCAGAACGTCCAGTTGGTCCGCCGAACCTCTGGCGGGGGTGCTGTCTACCATGATGAACGGAACTTGATCTTCGAACATATTGTGAATGGCGATCCCCAAGATGGCTCAGTATTTGGCGACTATGCCATCTTCGCCGATCCCATCTTAAAGGCATTAGAGGCTATGGGCGTGTCCGACCTTGGTATTCGCCAGAAGAGTAATCTCGTGGTTGGCGAAAAAAAGTTCTCGGGGATGACCATGTTTAAAAATGGCGAGGGCTACGCTGCCGGGGGGACCATCATGTATGATCTCAACGTTGATGCAGCACACCACGCCTTATTGCCGGTTACCAAGCATACGCATCGTGGGGTAGTCTCCAATCGCGTGGCCATCACAAATCTTCGCCAATACCTGGCGCCAGCCTATCGTAACCTGACAATCCAAGAATTTAAGACGGCGTTACTGTGTCATATTTTTAAAGTGGATCGCTTGGATCAGATTGAAACCTATCATCTGACAGATCGAGACTGGACGGTGATTGATCAGCGGCTGGCGGAGAAATATCGCACCGATGCCTGGAATTACGGGGCCAATCCTGGCTTACGGGAGTATCACCGTTGCCAATTAGCAAGTGGCGATCTCCATGTGAACTTTACCCGTCAGGCGGGTCAGTACCGACGCGTGGCCTTGTTTGGGACGGTAGGGACGCCGGCTGAATTGGCGATGATTGCTGAACAACTGATGGGACAGCCAGCCACGATTGCAGCGGTCACCCCGGTGTTGTCAGCCGCCGTTGAACGTGGTGTGCTGGCGGCTAGCGATGTTGCCATCGTCGCGTCGGTTTTGACTAAGGAGGAAAACGAATGAAGGGCAAGTATGCCGTGAATCAATATATAGGGGTGCCGGTAGCGGCCAACGCCTCCGGACAATATGAAATTAAACGCGAACCAGATGGGGATTTCAAACTTCATTCCTGGCGAACCGGGAAACACAGTAAGGGCAAATATCAGGGAGTCGGACAAATATTCCTGACAGAAAACAACCTCAAGGTGGCCGTGGTGGCGGCTTCCCCCGTGCCATTCAAGGAGCGGCACCAGTTTACGCCAATGCAAAGGCTGACGAGTGAATTTGTTGGTCCGGATGTGCTTGAATTGGCCCAAGCACAATTGCCAAAATAGAATTGCACTGAGTTGGACGCCTGCGGCTGCCAGAGATTCCGCCTGCTGTGGGGACGCTTCAGCCTGAGGTGCGGGCTTCTCGCTCGATTTGAAGCCCCGCCAGAAGCGCGAGTCTTCAAAGTCGCCCGTGCTGTAAACTGGAAAAGCACCAGTTAACACCACCGCCACGGCTGGCTCCATCTCTGGCCTCCTCCGGCTAGGAGAGTTGTTAGTGGCTAGATTGGCGGCCATGTCTGAACATTATAGAATCAGGGACACCTTTCCAGTCCTTACAGGTCCCTAGAAACATAGCGATTTGGCTAATGTAAATAGAATTAGAATACAATCAAAAATCCTGACCGAAAGTGCTCATACTTTCGGTCAGGATTTCATTGTTCTTGGAATGTATATGAATTGACGGATACCACCAGAATTAATTGCCGGTAATTTGGTCTTGGGCTAAAGTGAAGTTGCCATTAGAAGACAACCTTAGCCGTTGGCAACCGGGGATGGAGCCGGCCGTGGTGGTGGCGTTAGACCGAGTGGTTTGTCTCGGCCTTACGCCACGGGCGACTTTGAAGACGCGTGGTTTTCGCGGCTTCAAATCGAGCGAGAAGCCCATAGGGCTGAAGCGTCCCCACAGCAGGCGGAATCCCTGGGTGCCGTCGGCGCCCCAGTTTTAGCTAATTAATGGTAATGGCCAGTTTGATACTAATCCTAATGGACAAAATAGGCACTCTTGAAATTGGACTGTGTGCCGACTGTATTGTAGACGACCCCGTTCAATTTGGGATTGACTAGGTAGGTGCTGGCTGGCTGTATCAGCGGCGTGGCACCCTGTTCTTGCATGAGTAGTCCCTCGGCCTTAAGAAGCGTCTGCCAACGCTGAGAGTTGAAACTAGGGGCATTGCTGGCCTGATCAATCAGGTCATCGTAGGTTTCGTTGGACCAGTGCCCAAAGTTGGCGGCGTTGTCGCTGGTGAAGAGGTCCAACATCGCCAGTGGGTCAGCGTATTGGGCCCGCTGGGTAACCACCGTCATGTCGGCAGTTACGGGGGCGTAATCTCGGTTGAGGCCTTCTTGTCTAGGCTTTAGCGTGATTGATAGTCTTGGCAGCGTCCCAACGAGTTGTTGTTTGAGAACCTTGGCCACTTTTTCTCCGGAACCGATGTCTGAGTAACCGAGGGTTAAGGTGACCCGTTTTTGATGGGTGGCCTTTAGCGCTGCCAGCCATTCTGCTTGGGCGGTCTTGGGCAAGAAGGCCAGTGTTTTCTGTTCTGGTTGCGCGGCCGCAAAGTCTGAGGTTCCGCGGACGCCCCGACTGAGGCCAGCCGGAACGATACCTTTGGCTGGCAATGAGGTGGACCCATAGGAGGCCTGGGTGAGCACCTGACGATTAATGGCATGGGAGATGGCTAGCCGCGCCGTCTTTTGGCGCATGAGCGGCGTGTTGGCAGCGTGTCCGCGTTGGCGGTAGACCAAGTTGACCATCTTTGAATAGGGCCGGGCTGTATAGTCCGCACTCTTTTCGAAACTCTTGAGGTTGGTTTTATTGACGAGGCGGATTTCATCTAGTGTTCCGGATTCGTAAGCATTCCACGCGGCACGTTGGCTCGGGTACATCCGAACGTCAATTTGACGGAGGTAGACGTGCTTGCGATCCCAGTAATGGGGGTTCGGGACCATGTGCCAGTGTTGAATGCTAAATTTGTGGCTGGAGACCATGAAGGGTCCCGCATAGACATGGTATTGGGGCTTGGTGCCATAGCGTTTGCCCATCCGCTTCGCAAACTTTTCGTTCTGTGGGCCAAATAAGGGGAAGGCCAGTCGTTGCGGCAGTTCGGCCATCGGGTGGTCCAGGTGAACGACTAAGGTGAATTTGTCTGGGGCACTGACGCCTAATTGGCTGGCTGGTAACTTGCCATTTAAGATTTGGCGGGCATTTTTAATGCCGTCAAATAAGTCCGCATTAGGGGACTTCGTGCGTGGCTGTAAGGCCCGTTGCCAGGCGAAGACGAAGTCACTGGCCGTGATTAAATCACCGTTACTCCAGTACGAATCTTTCCATAATGTGAAGGTGTAAGTGGTCCGACTCGCATTGATCTTCACTTTTTTGGCCAGAGCCAGCTCCGTATCGCTGTCACCCATTGCTGAATAGAGGCCTTCGATCGTGTTGTTTAGACGCCCAAATTGAGAAAGCTTATCCGTGTCTAAACTGGTGATGGGATGAGTTGTTGTGAGGGTTAAGTCTTGATTCTTAGTCATAACTCCCTGGCTATCGCTAGTCGTATCTGTTTCGTGGTTCGTGGAACAACCAGTCAAGATGATGCATAGCATCAGAATCCCTAAGATTCGCCAATGTTTCACGTTTACCCCTCCGATAGTGAACTGTATTCTTCTCTGATAATAGGTGAGCGAGGCGGTGGCGTCAAGCTGATTTGATCGGGTGACTTGTGGCCCTGCAGCGAATTCGCTAGAATGGTAAAAACAAGCAGAGGAGCGAGACGGATGGAACAGTGGTCTAACGAAACGATTGTCGATTTTCGTCGCACCTTACTGGCGTGGTACGACGCCAAGGGCCGCGATTTACCGTGGCGGCATGGACGGAATCCTTATCATACTTGGATCAGTGAAGTCATGCTGCAACAGACCCAGGTCCAGACGGTCATTCCTTATTATGAAAATTTTATTGCAACCTTTCCAACAGTTGCTGATCTAGCGCAAGCACCGGAGGCCACATTACTGAAGGCTTGGCAGGGACTGGGTTACTATTCCCGGGCGCGTAATCTGCAACGGGCAGCGCAACAGCTTGTCACCGACTATCATGGTCAGTGGCCGGAAACAGCGACCGAGCTTGAAGACTTGATTGGCGTGGGTCCCTATACGGCTAGCGCAATTGCCAGTATTGCCTTCGATCAGGTGGTGCCCGCGGTGGATGGCAATGCCTTTCGAGTGTTCTCACGGTTACTCATGATTGACGCCGACATTGCCAAACCTAAGACGCGGCAACTCTTCACCGATATTATTCAGCCAATCGTGGATCCAAAACGTCCAGGAGCTTTTAATCAGGCGATTATGGACCTGGGGTCGAGTTACATGACGGCTAAGAATCCAGACCCTGAGCACTCGCCAGTTCGCCGCTTTGATGCCTCGTATCACGCGGGCCGGGTCCTTGATTTTCCGGTGAAGACCAAGGCACCGCGGCCAAAATTAATCCCGTATTATGGACTTATCGTTCATTCACCAGCGGGCTATCTGCTGGTTCAACGGGGAAGTCAGGAAATGCTATCGGGCTATTGGAGTTTTCCGCTCGTCAAACAGGCCGATCTGCGAGATGAGAAGCATGCAGATGAGGCGACAGAAGAGATGGACCTGGCTACTTTACAGGAGAAGTGGGCGCGCGAGAATCAGTTGACGTTAACTCTTCAGCCGCTAGGCGGTCGCCAGGTTAGCCATACCTACACGCACCAGCGGTGGCAAGTTAAATTACTGGTGGCAGAACTCACGACGACCCCGACGTTAGACTTTTTGCCAGGGCGGTGGGTGACTGCCGATCAGGTGACCGCTTTGCCACTTCCTAAAGTTCAGGAGAAGATGATGGCCCGTTACGAACAACATGTTGGCCACGCGGTGTTCAAAGAAAATTAGTTTCGCTTCGAGCAAAGTTGCAGTATCATCAAAGTAATCAATGATGCGGCGTGGTCAATGGTTTTGACTGGTGATCGCAATAGTTTTTTTAATTAGCAGTCGGTTAGGTGGCCGAGAAATTTTACATTTACGGCCATTACGAGGGGGTACTTAATCATGCAAACCGTGTTTGATGTTCTCAAATCAGTATCCGTGAATCATCAGGAAGTCGAAAGCCATCAGGTGGTTGTGACCGATCCGAAAGGTAAACCCAATGGCTTATTGACCGACTTGCTTCACGATTTAATCAATAATGCGTTACTCTTTGTTTCGCTAAAAGAGATGGCAACTGCGCCGGCATTAATCGAACGGCTGAGAAGCCATACGCCACTGCCTGATGACGTTTTAAGTGAGTACAGTAAGATTCTAACGGAACCTTGTTATGGCCTGAATTTCGCCCCGCAGAAGGCTCAGATTGAGCTGATTGTTCGGCGCTAGGAGAGCTCATATGACGGATGAGTTAATTGAAACAGCGCCGGGCGCAAATACCGCTCCACCAGTCTTGTTATTGCAGGGAACGGGTGGAACTAATGAAGAAATGCTGACTTTTGGTCGGCGTCTAGCGCCGCAGAGCCCGCTGATGACGATTGGTGGTCGACTGGGCGAAGGGGCACAGCGGCAGTACTTCCAACAGACGGCAGCGGGTCCCGTTGACCCCCAACAGGTTGCGACTGAATCGGCCTGGTTAGGGGCCAGTGTCCGCCAGATTTGTCGGAATCATCGCTGGGATGTCGACCACTTAATTACCGTGGGTTATTCTAATGGGGCAGCAATGGGATCTTATGGTTTGCGTACCGGGGATCTGCCGGGGACAACGGCGGTTTTATTTCACCCATTATGGCTCGCAACACCTCAAATTGTTGAACGACCAAAATTAAATATTTGGCTGTCTGCTGGGCAACGTGATCCGTTAGTAACGGTGGCTACGGTGCAACAAGTAGCGGCCGATTGTCGGCGTACAAAAGCCGCAGTAACCCTTTACCAGACCGGTGGTAGTCACATGCTGACACCACAAGAAGTGAGTGCCACGAAAAACTGGTTGGGTGAAAACGATTAAGGGAGTACGCTAAAAAAGTTTTAAAAAACGAGCACTTCTCATTTGCTATTTTGGAGAATACCTGTTATTCTATTGATAATGTATTTATGGTTCGGAAGTTTTAAAGGCTCGACGTTCTTATAAGAATGGCTCCTTTTTACCCCAGCTTTCAAATGCAAATAATATTGCGCTATGCGCACACGGAGGTTTCATTCTTATGGAACAAGGTACTGTTAAATGGTTCAACGCTGATAAAGGTTACGGCTTCATCACTTTGGAAAACGGCTCAGACGTGTTCGTTCACTTCTCAGCTATCAACAGTGAAGGCTTCAAGACGCTTGAAGAAGGCCAACACGTATCCCTTGATGTAGAACAAGGCGACCGTGGCCCACAAGCTGCTAACGTATCGGTTGTCGACTAATTTACATTAGCCTAAATCGTGTCGTAAAAAACCACTAACTTCGGTTAATGGTTTTTTTTTCGTCTATGGCATTATCGGGCGAAAGGCGAATTGCTTGTAAAGTTTGATTGGTCAGTTTACGATAAGACTAATAAAATTAGGCGGTGATTTTGAATGAGTGAAACGGTTTTTAACCAAACAGAATTGGCCAAATTTAACGGCCAAGATGGGCAACCAGCTTATGTGGCCGTTGATGGCGTGGTCTACGATGTATCCGGTGTCGAAGCCTGGCAGGGTGGCAAACATCATGGCAATTTGGCAGGAAACGAGCTCACCAGTGTCATTGATGGCCAATCTCCCCATGGTCGCAAGGTTTTGGCAAAACTTCCTGTGGTCGGTAAGTACCAAGACGACTAATTCCTAGTGGTCGGCAATAGAGATGAAAAATAGGCGTCGTGAGCATAATCTGCTCACGACGCCTTCTTTAGCTTATTCGATTACTTTTAAATGATGTCGCAAGAGAGATTCGAACCCTCGACCTACGGTTTAGAAGACCGTTGCTCTATCCAGCTGAGCTATTGCGACCTAATGGAAGTCTGCTCGACAACTTCTTAATTATAGAGAAGCCAACCCAACCTGTCAATTACTGTTAGGAATTGCTTCTGTCGGCCAACCCCTGGTCAGGTTTACAGGCTTAACTTACTAGCCTGATAAAATCTCAAGAATTTCTAATTTTTGATCAAAACGGCTTGCAATGTTCCTGTAACATTACGATAATATAACTGTAACCTAAAGTTGACGGGGGGAATTGCTATGCATGCACTAGTTATTATTTTATTTATTATTGGTTTAGCGGCAGGTGGTCAGTTGTATCTCAACAACCGAGAGGCATTCCGCAAGAATAGTAAGCATCTCGCTACCCGAAGCAAGTTACCTGACGATTCTGACCGTCGTTTGATTTAACTAAATTTTCATTTAGCAGTGACTGGAATCATTATTCCGGTCACTTTTCTTATACGCATTTTTACAAAAGCGGCTAGATTATTGGACGAGATGGGCATCAGGTCCCCAAATAAAGGGGATTTGTGATAAAGTGGGGCTACAATTAAGTACACGATAGAAAGGGCGTTCACACGACAATGAAGACGTTAGTATTGGTAGCGCATCCTCACTTGGCGGATTCGAGTAGTCAACAGTTTCTAAAGGAAAGTCTACCGGCCACAGGGATCGACTGGGAGTGGTTGGATGGCCAACAAGCCATTGACGTGGACCGGGAACAGACGAAGCTGCGTCAGGCCGATCGGGTTATTCTCCAGTTTCCCCTCTATTGGTTTGCCGCACCGGCCAGCCTCAAGCAATGGGAAGACACGGTGTTAACCCGAAAGTTTGTTTACGGCGATCACCGGTATCCACTCGCGGATAAGGAACTCGGCGTGGTGGTCACAACAGGCATGCCGGGGAAGGCCTTTCAACGCGGGGGAGCCGAGGGGATTACCCTGGATGCTGCATTAGCCCCATTGGCGGCAGTGACTCAGCGAGCTAAGATGACCTGGCTGCCCACCTTGGCTATTCATCAATTTGGTTATCTCAATGAAAGTGAAAAGCTTCAATTGGTGATTCGCTATCAGCGTTATTTGACGCAAGCCCAACCAGACAGTCTAACGTCTCGCCAGACTTGGTTTGCCGAAAGATTACCGGGGATGATTGATCGGTTACCGGCAGACCAGCAGGCCAAAGGTAAATTGATTGCCAGCGTCTTCGAACAGAAGAGTGCCGACCTGGACCAGTTGGCCGATACCTTGGCACTCATAAAGGAGCAGAGTGATGACTGAAAATGCAGCGTGGTTAAACGAACAGATTGATCAATTAGCCCAGCAACAGGCAAAGTTTACCGACCGCGCCTTCTGGCTAGCCTTAAAACAACTCATTGCCGAGCAGGATCGGCGAGCGGACCAACTCGGAGGTGAGGTTGACGGCCGCACCTGGAGCCCCGATCAGTGGTAATCGGATCGAAACCAAAATAAAAGGGTCACGACAGGTGTCGTGACCCAGTGTAGCGCGTTCATCATTAAAGGTTTTGTTCCATCGCAGCCCAGTGGTTGATAGGGCCAAATTTGTGGCCGACTTCAACGGGATTACCGATGGCCGTATTGACGAATTGCTTGGCAATCATAATGGCATCCTTCATCGGGGTCCCCTTAGCGAGTTCTGCGGTAATGCAAGCGGACAGGGAATCCCCAGTGCCATTTACTCGGTCGGTTTCATGGTAAGGTTCACTCAGCCAGAAGTTCTCGCCGGATTCTAACAACACGAAATCTTTGACGTGCGTCTGATTTTCCTTGGCATGGCTGCCCTTGGCGATGACATTCTTGGCGCCCATCTTTTGCATCTTACGCGCAGCTTCTTCCATGTCGGCATCGTTGTTGATCGTCATTTCGGCAATCTTCTGAGCTTCGTAGAAGTTAGGCGTGAGGACCGTAGCGAGAGGCAACAGATCAGTTCGTAGCGTATTAAAGGCGCTCTCTTCCAGAAGTTGGTTACCATGTTTGGTCATGATGACGGGATCCACGACTAGGGGACCGAAGTCAGCGGCCTGGTAGTTTTTAACGACGTTATGGATCAACTCGGAATCAGCCAGCATCCCGGTCTTAGCGGCCTTGATGTGGTAGTCGTCGGCAAGGTCCTTAAATTCTTGGTCAATGAAGTCGGTTGGCATTGGGACGCTGGCGTGGATGCCATAGGAGTTACCGGCGACACAGGCGGTGATGACTGAGGCACCGTGGACGTGCCGGGCAAAGAAAGTATGTAGGTCGGCTTGCATGCCGGCACTACCGTCGCTATCAGACCCAGCGATGGTGAGGGCTTGTGGAAATGAGTTGACCATAAGAGTGAGACCTCCAGTGTTTTAAGAATGGGTCTAGCATAGCATAAGTGATTGTAAGCGCGCTATTAAGACCCTCTATAAATAAATCTATGAGGAGTGAGAACCATGTCTAAAGCCTTGCGGCAGTTGGCTTTTTGGTGGATTATGGGGGTCGCTGCCAGCTGGTATGCTATCGTGGGATCGGTGACGACGGCGTATCAAATTTTTTCCAGCGAACCCATGACTTTATCGATCGGGATCGGATTAACTGTGATAAGCTTAATAGGGTTAAGTCGTGCCGCCAAGCGGGGGTCCGCTTGGAGCCTCATTCCATCAACGGTGATCACCATTGCCCTGATTCTGGGGTTGGTGGTGGACGCCACGTTGTTGGGGCTGGGCATGACGATCCCAGGCTTTTATTAGGTGAAAAATAGAATTGTAGGAGGTCGATTAACGCCCATGTTAATTCAACAAGGTCTTATCGAAAATGCAACACAACCACAAGATATTCGAATTGAGGATGGCAAGTTTACGGCAATTGCTGATCATTTAACGGCAAAAGATCACGAACAGGTGATTGATGCGCACGGTAAATTGATTTTGCCACCGTTTGTTGATCCTCATGTTCATTTGGATAGTACCATGACGGCCGGTGACCCAGAATGGAACCAATCCGGGACCTTATTCGACGGCATTCGAATTTGGTCAGAACGGAAGAAGACGCTCAGTATCGAAGACGTCAAGACCCGCTCACGCCAAGCATTGGAACTTCAGGCCTCACATGGGGTGCAGTTCGTGCGGTCTCACGTGGACGTCACCGATCCTGACCTCACGGCATTAAAAGCCTTGATTGAGGTTCGTGATGAAGTGAAAGACTTTATTGAATTACAATTAGTGGCCTTCCCGCAAGAAGGGATTCTTTCCTTCCCACATGGGAAAGAATTGATGGAACAATCCGCTAAGTTGGGTGTCGACGTCATCGGGGCCATTCCGCATTTTGAATTCACCCGTGAATACAGTGTGGAATCCCTCCACTTCGCCGTTGAACTCGCTCAGAAATATGGCAAGTTGGTCGATGCCCACTGCGACGAAATTGATGACCCAGCCTCGCGTGGTTTGGAAACCTTGGCTACGTTAGCCTTAGAAACTGGTTTGGGTGACCAAGTGACGGCCAGCCACACCACAGCCATGGGCTCTTATAACAATGCCTATGCCTACAAACTGATGCGTCTCTTACAGATGTCACACATCAACATGATTTCTAACCCACTGATTAATACCCACTTAGGTGGCCGTTTCGACACCTATCCTAAGCGTCGTGGGTTGACCCGCGTGAAGGAACTGAACGCTGCCGGCGTTAACGTGGCCTTTGGGGAAGATGACATCAAGGATCCTTGGTACCCAATGGGTGACGGGAACATGCTGGATGCCCTACACATGGGAATCCATGTGACCCAGATGATGGGTTACGATGACATCAATGGGTCATACAAGTTCGTGACAACTAACGGGGCTAAGGCCATGCATGTGGGTGACCACTATGGCATCACCGTTGGCAAGCCAGCTAACTTGGTCATCATGAACAATGATAACTTCTACAACGCTCTGAACCAACGTTCCGAAGTCCTCTACTCAATTCACCATGGTAAGGTGATCGTGAAGACCGACCCGAAGCAGGTTCACTTAGACCTTTAAGCTTAAATTAACGACGACTTTCTCTGCCTGACGGTGGGGAAGGTCGTTTTTTAGTCAAAAAAGGCGCTCCGGAAAAAATCCGGAACGCTTGTTTGAGTCGCACCTATTTACGAGTGCGTTTAGTTTTTTTAACAGTAATGACACTGGCCGGTTCGGCAGGTGCCGCTGGTTTACGCTTAGCTTGATTCATATCGCGTAATTCGGCCTTCAGAGCTTCAATTTCGTCAACGTGATGGGTCTTCCATTCCTTGTAGGAACTGGCAGAGTCCGTGTCGTTGGGTTTTAAGCCCATGTTGAGCCAGAAACAAGCTTCGGATAAACTGGAAAAATTGTGAATCCAAAGGGTCTGGCCGTTGTCGGAATCAAAGGCAACGTAGGAACGGTAATGTTTCTTCAGGAACGTGTGACGCCGAATCTTGAAGGCTTCGCGTTTTCTGGTCATCCGGTAATCAGGTAAAATGTATTGGCCGGAGGTGGACAGCTGGGGAAAACGTTCGTCACGTTGTTCTCGCTGATCCTTGAGCATTGCGCGGGCTTGGTCGACGGTGATAAGTGAAGCGTGGATTGGATTCTTCATCAAAAACCCCCTTAAATAATTGAAAAAAATACAGGTATTGACAGTCTCCGGCCAATACTCACACTGTCTAGGTTATCATAATATAAAAGTTATGAAAACAATTTAAGCTTTTAAATTAACCTTTTTTAAGGATCGTTGAATTTTCAGAAACTTTCAAGCGAGACAACAGAGATGGTAACGGCAACATAAACTTAGTAATTGTGGATTTACAGGATTGTGGGTAAAGTATGGTAAACTAGCTTAGATTAGTTTGAAAGCGGAGGGATTTAGGTGGCACAGAAATACTATGCGGTGCGCAAAGGAAAGAAGCCGGGCATCTATCGAACTTGGCCGGAAACTCAGAACCAGGTGAGCGGCTTTTCCGGGGCTCAGTACAAGAGTTTTGCGACAGCGGCCGAGGCCAATGCCTTCATGAAGGGGCAGACAGCAGTCAAGCCCACCACTAAGCGGCGTCAAGCAACGCAGCCAACAACGAGTCCGGCTGATGCGGACATCACCGTGTACACGGATGGTGGGTCGCGGAACACCGGCAACGTTGCTGGCGGACACGTCCGGGCCGAAGACAAGGCGGCTTGGGCCTATCGAATCGAATTACCTGATCGCGTAGAGAAGGGCTCCGATGGTGAGTTCGGGGCGACCAACAATCGGATGGAAATCATGGCTTTTCAAAATGCCCTGCAACACTTGGTTGATCTGGGTGTGACCGATCAGAAGATTTGTTTTGTTCTAGACTCGCGGTACGTGCTGAATGCGGTGACCCAAGGCTGGTTGGCCGGCTGGAAGCGGCGCGGTTGGAAGCGTAGTGCGGGGCCGTTGGCCAATGCTGAATTATGGCAAGAGGTTGACCGATTGTTGCCCCAATTCGCCCACTTGAGTTATCAGTGGACGAAGGGCCATGCGACGAACCAAGGAAACGTTTTTGTTGATCACTTGTTGAATGAAACGATGGACCGGATGAGTGGCGGTAGTCAGACGCAAATGAAGGCACCAGTGACGCCACAGACTAAGGCGACAACGACGCCGAAACATGGCCAAACGACGGCTCAATCTGTGGCCGATCTGAGCCGGAGCTTACAGGATTTTCCATTTCTTGATAATTAAGGGTATAATGAGACCTAAGGATTACATGCGGATAACCTAATTTGGGGGACTAGACTGGTCTGCCAGTCCTAGTCATGGGTTTAAAAAATTAAGTCAATGAATGGGGTACCGATGATGCAAGCAAAATTAATTCCGTATCTGGAATTTGAAAACGCGAAAGAGGCCATCACCTACTATGAGCAGGTGTTTGGTGCAACCGATGCCTATCGGGTTAGTCCGACAGCGGATGAGGTTGAACAATTTGGGTTGGAACCAACCATGAATTTGGCCGAGATGACCATGAGTGGGGGCTTTCGGGTCATGGGCCTAGATATTCAGTGTGCTGATGCATTGATGGGTCAACCGACCTCATCAACCCTGGTGTCCTTAATGATTGCGGTGGATGAACAGGATTCGGAAGGCGTTAAGGCCCTGACCGACCTGTATCAACATCTACTTAAATCAGATATCAAGGCTATCAGTCCGTTTACGACACAGACCGCCGGTGGCAAGATGGGACAGGTCGTTGATGCCTACGGGATTACCTGGATTTTGCGTGAACAACCGATGTTATTGGATAATTAAAGAATTTTAGTGTGGTCGTAGCTGAGTGCTACGGCTTTTTTGTATTTTATGTAGAAGTGCATTGGAGGTAGTACTGGACAATCAGAGTCTGCCACTGGATTTTGAAATGCGTAGCCGTGAGCAACGACAGGTTTCGTGAAGAATCACTGACAACAGTTTGATAAAGACTATTTGTAGTGAGAGCGTTTGGGGACCAGACACTGATCGTTACTGCGACTCTATTTGGGGGCCAGGCCACTCGCGTGTTATCATGAAACGCAAGAGGAGTGATTCAAGATATGGCAACGGAACGAGAAAAGATGACGGCGGGACAACCGTACGAACAATTTGACAAGGAACTTATCGCACGGCGGATGGTGGCACGTAAGCAATTACGGGCAGTCAATCAACTGGATGACAATGCAGAAAGAAATAACGGTTATCGGAAATTAATTGAAGATACCGGGGATGACTTCTTCGTTGAAGCGGGGTTCAAGTTTGACTACGGCTGGAACATCCACATCGGGAATCATTTCTACGGGAACTATGATATGACGTTCCTCGATACCTGTCCGATTACAATCGGGGAAAACTGCTACTTTGGCCCAAACATTGGCCTCTACACGCCAGTTCACCCCTTAAACGCCATGGCTCGGAAGAATGACGTTGAGATGGGGGCACCCATTACCATTGGCAACAATGCCTGGTTGGGTGGTCGGGTCACGATTCTTCCTGGGGTTACCTTGGGAGATAATGTGGTTGTCGGCGCCGGTTCGGTCGTCACGAAATCCTTCGGGGATAACGTGGTCATCGTGGGTAATCCAGCTCGAGCAATTAAGAAAATTGACAACAGTGAAGCTGGAAATGCCGCTGCGAAGGCACGTTGGGCAGATAAGCTCGGCGACTAGTCGAAATCGCCCTCGACGTAAATTCTAATCAAATTCTTAGATTCCTATCATGATAGGGCGTGTAACCGCTTTAACTTCTATTTAAAAATCTTATTGTAGTGCTAGATTTTACTAATCATTGCTTCCGCGTATAATAGACTCTGGATATCGCTTTAAGAGATTTGCGAAGGCAATTTGTATACAACCGTTAGGCGCTGTACAGGTGGCTCGTAAGACGACCTGGAAACAGCGCTTTTTTCGTACAATCTCTTCTGAATCGATGCCGCTGAGAGTCCACCGGATTTCTCAGGAATCAAATGAGGAGGATTATTTATTTTAGCGCTTGAATTGTCAAATTAAGTGCAACACTACATTAAAGAATATTTCATAAGGCGTT
>NZ_JQCA01000165.1 GCF_001437125.1 Levilactobacillus paucivorans
TAGACCACTTCTAAGAATAGATTCTTAGTGTTGCACTTGATTTGACAATTGAGGAAATCTATTTTTAACCAATTCAACAAATCTATTATTTTTTTGATCTTCAAAGTAGTTGACCAGCTTACTAACATCACTCAACTCATAGTTTCCAGCAACTTCTTCCAATCCACTCCGAACACTATCAGAGTTCAAGTGTAGAGATGCTATAAATGAATTATTTGAATAAAATTCACTTCCAAGTTCCCCCTCGAACTCGTCAAAAGGTTGTGTACCAGACATTCTTATTTCGAATTTGTCAAAAAGTTTTGTAAAGATTGGTTGAAGTGGAAGATTAGCTATACCGTTATCATAATTTATGATACCAGCAAGATTCGTTAAACGATACGTCATATCACCATATTCTCGAATCAAATCGTATCGTTTTGAATTTTTGAAAACATTGTATATGTTCGCCACAGAGCCTGATAATAATGGATTTTCCCCATTGTCATCTCGAAAATCGCTGAGAGTATATTGGGGAGCCTTCGAACTGTTAAACGGGGTAGCATTATAGCCAAATGCTTTTTTTATTTTATCTTGCTTCGACAATCTAAGCATTGCCATCATACTACTCCGAGTTGGCTTCTCTCGAAACAACAACACAGATTCAACAAATTTGAGATAGATAGGGGCTGCCGCTTCCATAGACTTTCCGTTCTTAAAAAACTGATTGAAGTCATCCTCGTTAATTGGTTTTTGATTTAAGATGGCTTCTAAACGGCTTTCTTCCACTCGCATACCACCTTGGTCAATGTACATATTCAAGAATTGATCAAACAGCAACTGATTATCGATTACTAACTGATACTTATCAATTATTTCATCCAATTCTTTTTCACCCATACTTGGACTAATCGATAAAACCAGTACTTCTAAGTTATTCCGGGGGATATCTTTATATCGACTTAGCATCTTCAGCATAAAAAGAAATGGTTTTATATAATGATCCCCTGCCACGTTATAAAGTCTTAGCTTAGACCATTGTCGAAAGAAAATCAGATTATCTTCTGAAATACTTAATACCTTTTCGAATTCATCCAAAGGTGCCAGATTACGATGAAGCCATGCTCTTCCCGCATCTGACACTTCTCTCTTTCCATTAATCAACCCTGTCTTAACCAAACTATTAGTCAGCGTTCTACCACGCTTAGCCATTTTCTTATCTTCAGTTTCATTACGATCAAATAAGTTGGTTTGGTCGATAACTGTTTCGTAAAAATCTCTCTGTGAATCAGCATTTCGAGCCCAAGTTTGACCATTTTCCATATGCTTTTCCAATAATACGAGTAAGGTTCGATACTCAGACATATACTCCTTACGCCGAAAACTAGTGTCGCCAAAATCTAAAACTGAAGATTCATTTTTTAGCTTCATAAGTCACCCCGTAGTTATAAAAATAATTTCTATCATTCTTCAACTTTTAATAATTAGTTATTAAAACTTCATCTGTTTTCCCATTTCTTGTCCTATGTTGATAATTTGAATTGCCATAGTCCCTATCTATATGATGAACATTATATTTGGACGACCAATCTATCAGTAATTCGTTCATTTGCCCTTTATTTTCAAAAACATTTGACAACGCAAATTTATTTCCGTTTTGATCTACTTCATCCAAAAATGCTAACAAATCATTCTCATCCTTTGCGGTCCATCCACCATTTTCATTATAAACAGCTGTGGTAATTAAATATGGTGGATCAACATAAAAAAAAGAGTCTTGCTTTCTGTTATCTATTAACCGAAAATCAGCCCGTCCGAACGTGATATCCATATTTTTTACTTGTATACTGAACTCTATTAATTTATCCCTCATATTTTTATTGAAATCGCGTTTTCCAACAGGGTTATTGAATTTCCCAGAGTTGTTGAACCTAATTTGATTATTAAAACCAAAGACAATTAACACGTAAAGGAAAATAGGGCTTCTATTTTGGCTTTCCTGATTATTATATACATCTCTCAGCTTTATATATGCATTCTTATTTATCGAACTTAGACCACTTCCAGAATTCGCTCCATAGTATTCGTAACCATGACTAAACGTATCAGTTAAATCATACTCTTCAATTATACTTATCACACTCCGCATTAAATCAGAGATTTCCGTCCGTTGAACATACTTTAGCAGACGAATCAGTGGCCCATTAATATCATATGCCTCTACTCTTGCTTCCGAATCATAGTTATTTACAGCAACTACTGCCGAACCAGTAAAAAGGTCGACAAAACGTGCATATTTCTTCGGAAATAGCGGACGAATTTGATCCAATATTCGATATTTTCCGCCAGGATAATTCAAAAAAGAGCGAATCATTTCATCACCTCAACCAAATATAGTAACTCTTTATGATCCTTTATATTTGTTTTTCCGGTAGTAAAAACTTGGAATGGTTCTTCAAAAATCTGAACCCTCCCCCTTTTTTTTAATATTGAAACAATCTCCTCGTTACTAATCTTAGCATTGGATCGCCCTACTCCCTTATGTGCCATGTTGTTATAAGACACTAGAATATATTTAGCCTTTATATGAGTTACTAAGTCTTCAAAAGCTTCCGGAGCTTTTGACGTGCTATAAAGACTTTTAGTTTTACTACGGTCTTTAGGTTTCATAGCAACTCCAAATAGTTTAGGCTTTTTCCAATCTATAACGTTTTCCAACACATGATATACATCACCATATTGACGACTATTATATGGCGTATCAATATATACTAAATCAGCCTCAATTTTTCTAACTAACTCATTAGCATCTTCATGATAAATTCTTGTCAAAGAGGATTTAACTTCCAGATTTGGATACTTAAAATGAATAGGCGCAATATTATCCAACACTTTTCTATAAGCATCATAGTGGCCCACTGTATTTGCCACTTTATCCATAGCATACAGTAACGAAGTTAGCAAAATATCTTTCTCTCGACTTGTTAATTTTGTTTGACGTTCAATAAACGCTCTTGCCTCACCAATTTTGCGTGCATTACTCTCAGAAAAGTACTTATTGCCGTAATTAACACTCACATAATTATCATCACCAGGAAGAGCATTCATCTGACTAATTTTATCCTTTAACAGTTTCTCTCGAACTCGATCACTCCCAAAAAAAGTTTGATAGACCATGAAGTTACTATCCAAGATATCATTAACAATTACATCTTTACCCTGTGAAAAAAATAGATTAGTAACGACACCTGTTCCAGCAAAAATATCAGCTATAGTTCTAACTCCACTAGTGTTTTCTCTCACTACTTTATCGATAAAATCCAACATGCGAGATTTCGCACCCAAATACCTTCTGTTTTCAATATTAAATGTATCTTTGTTATTCCCAACCGGTTTTATACCCGCTGCTTTTAAGTCAACATAGTTGTTCAAGCTTTCAATCGACTCCTTATCCCAAAGATACCTGCCATTAGGCCTCTTTTTAATTTTCAAATTTCCATATTTAGTCCAGTTTGCTAAAGTCTGTCTCGTGATTCCAAATTTGCTTAAAATTTCTCTAGTCTTCAAATGCAACACCCGCATCATACTTATTTTACATAAATTTTACTACACTTACTTCTGGTAGTCATCCCTATTCAACCAATAATAATCTAAATAGCCATAGCTGAGTACCAAACATACATTCCTGACAATCTCAATGCGGCCAACTTTTTAATTTTCACCTTTAATCAACACAACCATCTATTCTAATTTGATGTCGTAATTTCATCAACAAATAATCAAATATATTAAGTTCCTGCCACCCTGGACAGCCTATATAGAAATCTTAGCTTGCGAAACATACTTTTTCCCTAATTGAATTGGATAAATAGCTTCTTGTGAAATCTCTTTTTGAACAGCCCCGCCTATTATTAACTAACGAAATTTGTCGCTGATTTTTCGCATTAATTTTAACAATCAGCCAAATCCCTCATTACTTTACTTATGACAGCATTCCCAGACATGTCCGACAAAAAAGCACATACTAAGTAGCCGTAAATACACGTCTCATAAGCTTTCAAGCTAGTTTCCCAATAGGCAACTCAAAAAGCAACAATTTCGTACAATTAATTTTTACAATCACTATCAGACTGACATAATATGACACACCCATCGACTATACTTATTTTATCAACTTAAGTAACACCGCGTCATATCGTTTCCGCGTTAATCTAACAAGGAGGTGTTTCAATGACCATATCTCAGACCAAAATCTCCAGAAATCTTTCCTATGCTGACCTCAACGTTTTGTGTAAAGTTTACGCACACAGCGATTCCGAACGGGTCACTGCTTCAAATGCAACCTCGCTTTTTTCTATCACATCTGATGAGTTGCCCCACCGCGTTACGCGTTATCAAGTGGGCGGTGAGGACAACGCCACCTACACGTCCTATTTAAAATTACGTGAACTTGAGCGCGTCCTTTCGACACCGACCGATGACCTCCCCGATTTGCCGTTTGGCCCGACGGCGGTCCCCAATCTTGAAACACTCATCGCCAATCTGAACGATTTAGGTTTCACCGTGACTGGTCACCATATCCAACGACTCGAATCGCGTTTTATCTCTGATCTCGACAAATTTGTCGCTAATCCTACTGACTATCTGGCCACGCTCGACTTGCCATCACGACCAAGTGACACCGCTAGTATTCCAGCCCTGAATAACGACAACGAATACCTGCCCAATCAGAGTCGCTATACGATTTACGATCAATCAGGTGAGCCGATTATTGAAAGCATTCATCCCCTCCTCCTAGGCGCGGTCATCGGCTGTCTCTTACTCCAAGCCGACCCCCAAACCATCAGGCAACTCCTCATATGGCCGAACCGCAAGTTATTCCCAGCAGACAGTGACCTTGACATCAGAGTCACCGCCTACCGCATATCCGCTGACTACCCGATCACCAGTCGTGCTGACTGTGCCCGTATGGCGAAATCCCAAATTCCTGGAGGCGGCCGTATCACTCAGTTGTTCAGTCCTTCCGCCGAACCCTACACCCTATACCCTGAATTTGGTCTCACCGACTGTCTCAGCGTCATTGCCGAATTTACCCGCAAAGCCCCCGTCGACCCGACGCAAACCGACGACGCCAAACAGCTGGCCCAACGCCTCATTGACTTGGCTAGCGGCCAAAATCTCGGCATTAATCGTATGACGCGTCAACTCGTTGACAGAGGGGCGGCCGAAGACTTCACGATTACTGACGGCCGTCTCACCGATGTTGCTATCGGCTTCTGGCGAGAAGACAGTCCCCATATTCCTGAATTAAGTTTCGACTTGATCGACCAGACCACCGGTCAGACCGTGGCCTACGACATCTTGCTTCGTAACCTGATTGAAAAACTGCTACGTCACATTGACCTAAAGAAAGGTGATAAATAATGATTAAAACTTCTGATTTTTCAACTGTTGATAGCTGGGCGCTCTGGAACGTTCCCGCTGATTTACCAGCTAACGCCACCGACGCTGAACGTGAACAACTCTTCAAGGCCGCCTATGGCGCCCACGGGACATCCCCTAAAGACCAACTTCCTAGCGATCTCACTGACCGCCTCAGCAAAGTTGAATACGTCCTGGTCGGTCAAAACCCTGGCAACGCCGCTGCTAAGGCTAGCGAACAAGGCCTCTTCAACAACTTCCATGGCCCTGCCAGAAGTTGTGATTACCGCCTCGCTGCTGCCATTTATGGCACGAAGCTTTGGGGAACTTTCATGAGTGATGTTTCCAAGACCATCAACAGTAACAGTCAAGAAGCTAAGCCAGTTGAAGCCGATGTCCGTGACTTCGAAAAGCACCTTGATGCCCTGGGTATCTCAAAAGACGCCACGCTGATTGCCTTAGGAAGTACCGTCAACACTGCGCTGACTAAGTTTGCTAGCCGCCCAGTTAAGACGATGTACCACTACTCCCCAGTCAACACGCGTTGGCAAGCCGCTACCGTTCGTCAACAAGTCCTCGACATCACTGAAGAAGCCGTCGACTAAATACTTACCGGTCTGACAAATAAGAGCCGAAATCGTTAACTGGTTTGAAGTCATGACAACGACCGACTCGACTGTAAGAAAAATATTTGTACATCAAAGGCTCCTCACAACCAACTTCGACACGAAGCTGATTATGAGGAGCCTTATTTTTAATTATTCATTATCAAATTTTACCCTTTAAACCAGTGCCAGCACACCCTGTTTTGTGTATCTCATGCTATAGGCGAACCTGCCAATTTCTAAGGAGTGATGCGTATGCAGCACAAATTCAGAGTTGAAAGGCTCGCTTCATGTGATGGGTTTGTCAGCATGTCTCTTAGGCATTGCTGCAATCTTGAACGCTGTTGCCAAGATAATGATGGCTTATGCCAAAATTATCAGCGCAAACAAAAAGAACCGCAGCTAACTTGCAGGTCTACTCGGTTCTTTACGTCATAATATAACTGGGTGAGCTGTCGCTCTACATCTACCGTGTTTCTGTGCTAATTATAGCACAGAGCATGGTATTTTTGTATATTCTGAGATCCCATACTCATCTCAAAATTAAATTACGGGGTTTTCGTGTATGAAGTGAACTCCCAAAATTGGATTTTTCCAAGCCCTGGAGGTTCACTTCATTTTCGACTCTTATTTTTATTGGGCTGTTTTGATTTTTGAACAATGCTTGTAATTAATACAACGCCCGCATCCGGTCGATCTCCGTTAAAACGGCTGCCCGTAATTTGGGACTTTTCAGCACGCGAACCAACGCGCCCTGCCCCATAATCCAGAGCACCAAGCCTTGCATCTGACCAGTTCCTGAAATAATGACACTCGTTGGATTGGTCTTTAGAATCTCGGTTCCGGTTGGATGGTGACGCTCCTCTTCCGCCGTGGCTCGGCGGACCTGTTTCACGCCTGGCAAACTATCCAGGGCAGTCTGTGGCCAGCCCCAGTACTGGATTTCGTACGGTTCTGAGGTCAATTCATTACCCAAGAGATACGTCTGATTCACGCGCTCACCCTCATTGGTATTCTTGGGCTGTTCCGCCCGGTGCGCCGCGCGCAGGCTGTCTGGTTGCATACGGTCCAACCGATAGACTTGCTCGTTCCCTTGTTGTTGCGTATAGATCCACACATAAAAGTAATGCGCTGAGAAAGTGACACTGGTTGGCTTCCCCACGATGGTGTTTACGGCTCCCGTGCTGTTTTGATACTTGAATCTAATCCACTTGTCGGCCTGGATATAGGTGGCAATATCATCTAACAGCGGCAGTTTTTCCATCGTGCTGGCTCCGATATGTGGTTGCGTCTCTTCGGCCGGCCAAACCTTGGCATTATAGCCTACGGGGCGATACGTCCCCGCGGTCACGGTGGTTAGCCGGCGGGCATTCTCGCGATGGCTGGGCGATAACAAACCCAAGAGATGTTCGCGAAGCGTCAACATTTCGGGTTTGCTCAGTGCCCGCACGCCAATCACCATTTTCAATAAGGCCAAGACTTCGGCATAAGTCAACTCATCTTGCGTCGTTAGGTAGTAGGCATAGACCTTACTCGTCCCGCGTTGAACCAGATCGTGGTTCCAACTCCAATCACGCTGTTCCAACACCGCGGCTTTAATCGCCTTGATGTCGCGCCGAACTGTTCGCTCATCGACCCCATAAGTTTCCTCCAGGTCTTTGACCACGATCCGACCACCCTGCCACAGGGTGATTAACATTTCAGCGACACGTTTCTGTTCATTGCCTTTTTTATTTGCATTGCTTGCCATTTGACTACCTCCATTTCGATAACCAAGCCGGGTATCATCAGCGCAATCACTCAGATCGCGTTAAATTCACGTCTCGGTAAACCTTTCTTACGTTTATTTCGTTAGAGAACCCAGCCTATCTGGCAAACGCGAGTAACGCCATCACTAAGTCATTAATTGAGAGATCATAGCGTAACGTTCGACCTGAGCCCAGATCGATAATTTCATAGACCGTTTCCGGCAGGCCCTCATGACCATCTCGGCCCGTAGCCGACATATCAACGATTTCACCTTCAGCCTCTTTGAACCTGTCAATATCAGCAATGTCAAACAATCGCCGTTGCCGCCGCTGGATTTGCAGATTGACATGCTGAGCAAGTTGCGCCAACCCATCAGAGAACGCGCGGTCACTGGCATACTGATGGCCATGGAAAATTTTTGACAATGCCTCGCCTGCTTCAGTAAAGGGAATCGCCCCACCGAAGCGGCTTTTCTCACTTTGAGCCGTGAACTGATACCAACATGCATCGCCTGAACCTTGGTCGGAAATCGTCAAGTCATCCAAGGTAAGCAGGTCTTTCAGCGTCACAATCTTTCGCGATTCGCTTTGCCAGCAAGTCAGCAGGGATAGTTGCGCATAATCCAGAGAAAGTTGTTCTAGCCGCGGCCACAGAAGCCACTCGCGAATTTGTTGTGGACTAGCCCCACAACGTAGCGCATAAAGGACCGTTCCTAAGCGTTCCCGGGGGACGAGTCGTAACAACGGTTTCCCCGCTTGATCCTGAATGGTGAAGCGGACTTCATCAACCTTATTGACCCCATTTGGCTGACGATCCCGTCGTACGGTATTTTCCCAATCGTAAGCCAGCGTCGAGGCTTCGTGGGCCTCACTGTGTGGTTGATCATCAATTAGCTGCGGATGCAATAACGCCGCCACTAGCCGTCGATCATCATCAACATCCCATACACGATCACAGACATAGCGGCTACCCATCACCGTCAGCCCCATTTTCGCAAGGTCCCGAATCAAGCTAATGATGGTACTGGATTCCTGTACGTTCGCTGACAAACCTTGGTCGTGATCACTGGCTCTTAAGGTCGCCAATGTCGATTTAAGATCGTCCAGCGTCACCCCGTTGGCATAAACACCCGCATCGTTATAGAGCTGATACCGCGCGTCGTTCAAGGTCAATCGCCGACGTTCTGGCGACAGAACGGTCACGTCCTTTCCCGGAGATACGATATCGGCTTCACTATAACGGTAAATTAACATCGTGGCGGCCATTTGGTGTTCAACTAAATATTGGTTATAATCCATTGCTTTTTTCAATAGAATCATCGCTCCTTAGTCATCAGCTCACTAGCACTCACCTAAAATTATCTGATACATTCATTATACCCAGTTAGATGGACATATCATGTCAGTTTGACACTTCTGGTTACAGCAAGTTCGTTATTTTTAACCGTAGAGTCTGAGAAACCACACTCGGCCACCCAGACTTAACCGGTTCGGTCTAGTTATCCTTCTTTGAAAGGACTATTTTATTTTGAGCGACCAACGCCAACAAGGTCGGCACCAGTCCTCGAAATGACAGGTCGTAGCACACCGAAAGTCCGGCTTCACGATCGAAGATTTCATAGACCGTTTCCGGAAAACCACCCGTGTTGGCCCGGCTAGTCGCCTCCAGATCGGCAATTTCACCATTTTCGACCTTAAAGCGATTGACGTCACACACGGCTAAACGGCGACGTTGCCGGCGCTGAATCTGCAAGTTGAAGCACGCAGCAAGGCGGACCAACCAATCGGAGAAGTCGCGGTCGCTGGGACGTGGGTCACCATGGAACGTGGCTTCCAACACTTCACTCGCCTCTTCGGGGACCATCGCACCACCCAAGTCACGCGTGTCGGCAGCGTTCGTAAATTGAAACCAACGCGCGGTAATTGGCCGATCGGTGGGCACGGAGACGGTACTTAATTCCCGTAAATCCGTGAGCGACGTCATTGGTTTGGCTGGCGTCTGGCGACTTTCAACCAAGGCCAATCGCGCCGAACCAATCAAAGATTGATCCAGTCGTGGCCACAGGAGCCACTCCTGCAATTGGTGTGCTGAAAAACCGCAGCGTAAGCCATAGAGAGCGGCGCCCAATAAGTCCAAGGGAATCAAACGAATCAGCGGATGACCCGCCCGATCCTGCACGGTGAATCGAACCTCATCGACCAGTTCTGCATCGTGCCCATCAGGCTCTTCTCGCATGACAGGCTGGTGATCCTCGTCCACCATAACGGCTGAACCTGGCGTTTCGCCAGCTTGGACTGTACAGCCCTGATGTGACAACAAGGTCGCCATTAATCGCCGATCATCAGTCACTGTCCACGTGCGTTTGCAAACATAGCGACTGCCGGTCACGACCAAGCCCATCGCCGCGACCTGACGAATCAAATCAGCCACAATATCTAAGTGCGGTTCTTCAGTCGATAAGACCTGTGGCCGGTCACTGGCTATCATCTCTGGTAATCGACGATTGAGATCGGCTAACGTCAGGCCATTGGCGTAGAAGTCACCAGAATTATTGTAAAGTTGATAACGCCCACCGCGCTGGGTTAGCCGTCGCCGCTCCGAAGATAGTAGAGTCACTCGACTCTCTGGCACCACTGCGTCAGCTTGACTGTAATCATAGATTAAGAGGTTCGCGTAAATCTGTTGGTCGGCCAGGTATTGGTTCAAATCAATATTCTTTTTCAGCATCGACATCGCCCCTTCAGTTTTTTAGATTTCGCTAGTCAGGAGTACTAGTGAAATCAGTTGATAACCAAATTATATCAGCAGATACCGACAAATAATGTCAGCAATTTCGTTTTTTCATCACAACTTCAAGAAATATCAGCTAATTATTCCGGTCGATGATGCCTCGACTATAGAAAAAAGTTGGCTCTGTCTATCCCCACAATCATCCCACCCCAACATATTTTCACGGATTCTCGACCAAATCTGACTCGGCAGCCATTCTTTCATTGACCCCGCCAAGTCATAAACAGTATGCTAGGGGCGACTGTACTATCAATGACTCACCAGAGGAGGAACTCCATTGAAACGTCGTTCATTCATTATGCTGATTCTAATCACTTTCTGTTTGGCTCTCATTTCACCAATCGCAACGACCGCTCAGGCGGCACGACGCTCCCAGCTGGCGACCAAACAAGGCCTCCTCATCGATCTTGGCCGCCATCCCCTCTCCGAGAGTTCCCTGAAGCGCGTCATCACGGCCGCGGCCGACCAACATTTCACCTACGTGGTTCTACACCTCAGCGACAATGAACACCTCAGCTTCCAATCGGCCTATCTGGGGAATCGGGCCTCGAAGACGGTCTTGTCACCCAAGGCCCTCAAGCGGCTGGTCACCTTTGCCAACCAACGCCAACTTCAACTGGTTCCGGACGTCGATCTCCCTTCGCATGCAGGTGCGATTCTAAAACAACTCAAACGTAAACACGGCAAGACCTATTGTGCCGTCAAACTCGACCGAGAAACCCTCGACTACACCAGTCCTAAGGCAATCACCGTCGCCAAGAAGATCTATCGCGAACTGGATGGTAGCTTTAAAAACCAACCGTATCGTGATCTCATCATTGGTGCCGACGAGGTTCCAGGAACGGACAGTGATTACCGCTATCTGACCAAATTCGTCAATCAACTCAACCGCGATCAGAATAAGCGCGGCTTTACCACCGTCGTGTGGAATGACTCCATTCTAAAAAAGCAGCTACCGAAATTAGATGCCAACATTGTGGTCAACTACTGGTCCCAATCTGGCAACCACACTGAACGGACCGAGCTCGTCAACCGGCGCGCTAAACGTGTGTCGGTTCCCAATCTGGTTACCCGCAACCGCCAAATTATTAACTGTAACAGCTATGCCACCTACTATCAGTTGCAATACATTGGCAATGTCGCTTATGATACCTACTTTTTGAATTATCTCCGTGACGACTACACCCCGACGATGTTTAACGAAATCGATCGGACCAACGCAAATCACAACCGGACGCTTGAACCGAGTGTGACGACCCGTGGCACCCTCATCAGTCTCTGGGGACACGACTCCCAGCAGACGTCGACCACGGCCATCGTGGCCTTTATTCACCGCCTGAGCGTCCCAAAATAGGTCCCGATACTTAGGCCCAAGTGGGGTCACATTTTTAAATCTGTGCGATTCATCAACTTAGTTAATTCACCTGACTGACTCAACTGTTTTGAGAGTTAAGTTTACCGTTATACCAGTATTCTCCCCTCCTAATTAGTTTGTTTATATGATATACTACAATCATAATAACGGCACTAAACGTATAAGGGGTGTATTAAATGAATCGACTAATCCATAAGATCACCATCTCCGGACTAACCCTGCTGTTACTAGGCGGTGTGGTTAGCCCAAGTATTGCTTTTGCCGACTCGACTGACCCGACTCAGTCTGTCACCACCAAAACTAGTGACCTGCAGACCTATCCAGTGCGTGCCATGGAACCCATGTATACTCTCATGAGTGGCAAAAATGGTAACGAAAAACTCTACTGGTATCCAAAATGGCCAACGACCATCACCAAAGCTGAGGCTGAGGATCCTGCATTTATTCAAGGACTCAACGACATGTATCCAGAAATCACAGACCTTAGCAATTTGACCCGAACTTTTGCGGATAGCATGGTCGACATTGATCTTCTACCAGGTGAATCTATGGTCGACTATCAATTTAGAGAAATCGGTGGCGAAGAGGCCGCTGGAATGTCTAAAGCCGACTATATCAACAACATGGTCTTATCTGCCTACCTACCAGCTTGGATGATTGGAACGAACGCTAAGTATATTACCCACCAAATCACGCGTTCAGAGATGCAAACTAGCTATGAGACTAACTTCCGTCCCAAGTTAGTCGAATTAGGTCAGTCAGGCATGATCAAGATTTACGATGACCTGTTCAAACTTGAAGACGACGATGAATTTTTCAGTACCGTCTCAAATCTCTTGCAAAATAGCCTACTGAGTTCCCATCTGGGGGAGCGAACCAACGAACAGCTGGCTGCCATTGAACCAGATGACAGTGCGCGACAAACGCGGGCTTTGATTACGGCCCCAATGTCAAATTATCTTCATCCTCTGGGTGATGGTAATTATAAAATGGACGGGATCGTCGGTTCTCAATTTCAAAGTTTTAGTTCCTGGTTCGTAGATACCGTCACGCCAGACCCCGATCCGAATCCCAATCCCGCAACAAGTCAACCGGTAACCGTCTATTACGTTGATGCTAAGGGCAAGCAGATTGCGCCGGATAAGACACTGACAGGAAGCCTGGGAAGTGCCTATGCCACCGATGCCCTCACGATTAAGAACTACAAGCTTTCCCAGACCCCGGCCAATGCCAAGGGCACCTTCACCAGCCAGGCTCAGACGGTCACCTACGTCTATGATCCCGAAATTCAGACGGGTGGTTCCGGGGCAACGGTGGCTCCCGAGGGTAGCGCCGTTTATGGTCTCAAGAAGCTCGCCCTGTATAAAAAGAACAGCTTTACCAAAAAGAACCGCATCACCGTCTACACTAAGAAATCACGGCAGAACCGGCCAATGTTTGTTGTGACTGGCTATACCAAATCGGCCAGTGGCGCCAAGCGCTACAAGGTTCGTGACGTGAACCACCACAGTAAGACTGCCGGGAAGACGGGATATATCACGGCCAAGAAGTCTGTCGTGGCCCCGGTCTACTACACCAAGAAGACCAGCAAGATTACCGTCACCAACCCTTCCGGCATCAACGCCTATGCCAAGAAGAATCTGACCAAGAAGAAGGCCCACTATCGTCAAGGACAGGTCCTCAAGGTTAAGAAGATTGTCCGCCACAACCTGACCACGCGTTTCGTCTTAACGAACGGTCGCTACGTGACGGCCAATAAGAAGTTGGTCATTGCCGGAAAAAAGACGATGCCCAAGAAGATCGTCACCAAGACCGCCATCAATCGGTATCGCACGGCCAACTTGACCAAGCGCAACCACCATTACCGCAAGAACACCGTGCTCAAGGTAACGGGTTGGACTTATTCCAATGCGAACAACTTCAGCAAGCGTGACACCCTGCGCTACAAGGTTAGCGGAGGCTACGTTACTGGTAATTCGCGGTATGTTCGCGGCATCAAGTAAGTTAATTGCATTCACAAAAAATCCCACAGAAATTCTGTGGGATTTTTCGACGTGCTATATAACTTTTATTCTTGATAAACTCACTTGTGTTAATCCAACTCAGATGTATTGGCCTTATGATTTCGCATAAAGACAGCGGCGCAGACTCCCCCAACGACGACAATGATGGCCGACGTTAACGTTACCGCACGCGTCCCATTGGCATAGGCCTGCCAAACAGTTTGTTGAATGGCATGGGCAAATGGCATCTTCGCTAGCCGAGCACTGAAGGCAATGCCGTGACCCGAGAATGGCCCCGCACTAACCAGCGCCTGGTGAATGCCGGTCGCGGCCGCCTTCGGCATGTTGATCTGACTAAAGTGAGTCGTTAAGTAATTCTCATAGACATTGTTTTGAATCAACCCCAGACTAACAATGCCCAAGGTCACCCCGATTTGCCGGAAAACGTTGATTAAGCCGGAAGCCATCCCCATCTCCCGTACCGGAACACCTTCCATACCGCTACTGTTCAGAAGTGGATTCACCATCCCATTGGTAATCCCCATGAGCACCATCCCTGGCCATAATTCGGCGAAGGAAACGTTGACTGTCATGGCGTTGGCCAACATGAGAAACCCAATCCCACCTAAGAAGAGACTGCCACTAATCATCCATTTTTTAGAATAACGATTGCCGAGATATCCGGTCAGCGGTCCCAAAATTAAAGACCAGATACTAATCGTCAATTGCCGGACCCCAGCCTGTAAGGCCGAGTAACCCATGTAGTTTTGCATCAACGCCGTCAGGTAGGTGTTATACGAATAGATCCCCGCACCTAGTGCCAAGGCGACGATGACCGTACCCACGAAGTGTGGATTCTTAAACATTTCTAGGTTGACCATCGGTTGCTTCAGCCGGCTTTCAACCCAGATGAAGACAATAAAGAAAGCGATCGCTGCGCCAAACCAGCCCAGCATTTGCGGACTCGTCCAGGTCCAGTTCGGATGATTTTCCTTCAGGATTAAGCCATAAATGAGCGCAAATAAACTCCCGGCGGACAGGGCCATCCCGGCAAAATCAATCTGATGATTATGACTCAGATCGGGCACCTCATCAACGTAGATGACCGTTAAGATAATCGCCACAATCCCAATTGGAATATTGACGTAGAAGATTGATCGCCAACCAAATTGGGCCACCAGATAACCGCCAACTAGCGGACCTGAAGCCGAAGACAACCCGATGATGGACCCCAGAATTCCGAGGGCCACGCCCCGTTTGCTTCCCTTAAAACTAACCGCAACCAGTGCCATTGCCAGGGCGTTCATTCCCGCGCCACCCAAGGCTTGGGCCCCACGACCAATGTCTAGGACCAACAGGTTCGGCGCCATTCCATTAATCGCCGAAGCCAGGACAAAGATCGCCAAGGAGATCACGAAGACCCGCTTTAACCCATACATATCACCGATCTTAGACACGATCAGCAAGGTAACCCCCAGAACCAATGAGTAGGCATTTAGGACCCACTGCACATTATTAAATGATTCATTGAAATCACGGACCATGGTGGGCAAAGCCACGTTAACAATCGTGACATCTAGTAAGGCCATGAAAACCCCCAGGGAAAGGGCGACTAGCCCAATCCAACTTCGTGTTGACTTACTCATTGTTCTGATTTCCTCCATTCATTTCGTCGCGGAACCCAGACACTCCCTAAAGCTTATAACCACATACATCCCGCGTTATTAAAGTATTCAATATTGATCATTCGCACCTGTTGCACCTTCACCTAACAGGTCGAAACGACTCATTAAGTATAGGCCATTTCGACTGGTTACCAACACTTAATGGTAAATTCTCGATAATCACTTATAAAAATTACAATATTTACTTCAGAGCGAACCCGGACGCCCAAATTTATCGCCTCGAAAGCAATATAAAAGGTGCCTACCAAGCTAATGGCAGGCACCTTCGTTTAACTTTGAGATTGCTGAACGGGTTCCCGTTGCTGATCTCCCTTTAAAAACAGAGCCGCAATCAAGCTTAGACCTGAGATAGCTGCAATAATCAGCAACTGCTCATGATAACTCATTGAAAAGTTGTGAACCCCACTGGTCAAGGCAATCACAATTGAAACCCCAACCGATTGTCCAAATTGATGGACCGTGTTGACCACGCCGGACGCAGCCCCGGCAATTTCAGGATCGGTATTGGCTACCCCTTCCATGGTTAGTGGACTAAGCACCAATCCCTGACCAAATCCAAAGATAATCATGGGACTCACCACCGCTACCCAGTAGCCGCGCTCCAAACCCAAGACGACGGTCACTAAGAAACTCAAGGTAACGAGCACATCCGCAATCACAATCAGTCGAGCATTGCCGATCTTATCCGACAATCTTGAAACTTGTAGGGCCCCGATAAATTGGGGAATGGTCACGGGCAAAAAGGCCAGACCGGTCAACAGCGGCGTAAAGCCATACGTGTGCTGCAGGGCTTGGGTAGTCACAAAGTAGTAAGCGAAGGCTCCACCAATAAAGAAGAAACGTGAAATGTAGGCACTGTTACGCTGGCGGTCCTTGAAAAGTCGTAATGGCATGATTGGACTGTTCACCACGTGTTCTACATAGACAAAGACTCCCAGTGTCACCACTGAAACAAAGAAGGCAGGCACCTGACAAACCGTCCCATCAATGCTATAGACTAACGCTGATAGACCAAGCACTGACAAGATGGTCCCCATGATATCAAGCTGCCCCGAATGCTTACGCCCATCATCCGTCACAAAACGAATTGCCATGAGAAACATCAGTAGACCAACTGGAACGTTTAAGAAGAAACCATAACGCCAAGAAAACAGGCTGGTGATGATCCCACCAAATACCATCCCAAAGCTAGCGCCAATCCCAGCCGTGGTGCCATAGGCCGCAATTGCCCGTGACCGCATCTTCCCTTGATAATTATCCAGTAGCAAGGCGAGCGTGGTCGGTGCCAAGATAGCCGACCCCACGCCTTGAAACGCCCGCATGGCAATAATCATTGGGGCGTTGGTCGATAGCCCCACCATCAAGGATCCAAAAGAGAACAACAGTAGTCCTATCAAGAAGACTCGCTTCCGACCATAGACATCCCCAATCCGACCGCCGAACAGTTGGAATCCCCCAAAGGTTAAGGTGTAGGCACTACTGACCCATGCCAAGGTCTGAGCATCCATGTGTAGATCCGCGGCTATTTTTACCGTACTGGTAAACACAATCGAGTTATCCAAAAGAATCATGAAGTAACTCAACAGGATAATCGGTAACACAATACCAAATTTTTCTTTATTCTTAGTCATGACAAACCCCTATCTCAATATGATCGGGTCAAGTTCAAGATCTAAGTCCTGCTAGAACTGCATTAATTTCGAGAACTCAACCTGAAACACAACTTATCTTCCGAAGTGAATGCATCAATCATAAGACGACTTGGATTTTTTGAAAATTACCAGATTGGCAAGCTAGTATACATGGGACGTATACTATAGAACTAACAACAATATTAAATTAAATATTCAACCATTAGTTCGATATGACCAAATTTATCTGGCTAATGATTATGGCAGTTATGTTTTTCCTGCTCAAGAAAAGATTGCACCTGTGTCTATTAAAGGGCTGTACTAAAAAGAAGCTACCTTTACGGTAGCTTCTTTTTAGTACAGCCCAAGACGCACGTCAAATCAATAACTCTATTCAGTTCGTCTAAACTCTTATTGCGCCCCCCGAGAGTCGAACTCGGATCATGAGGACCGAAATCTCATGTGCTATCCATTACACTAAGGGCGCACAACACCTTTATTCTAGTACAAAATTTATTAAATGGCCACTTTCCTAGCGGGCGCCGGAAGCTTTGATGGCCGCTTGCTCCAGATCGGCAGACGTCTGATCGGCATCCTTCCTAAAATCCGCAATGAACGTGTCACCCTGTGGCTGAACCGTGGCGGTTTGATCACCGTTGATGTCGGTCACGATCAACGCTTCATCCTGCCAAGTCGCCGTGTCATAGTGCCCGTCTTCGATCTGATCCAGGTAAGCCTGGAAGGTATCCAGCACGGCCTGATGGATGATCTGGTCTTCACTCCAGGTTTCCCCCTGTTGTTTCAGTTGCAGCTGACGCATTTGGACCTCATCCATATCGGTTGGAATTTGAATGTACATGTGATAATGCCTCCCATAAATTAGGTTTACTGCTATTCTAGCACTTCTTTGCCCCAGATAAGTGGCTGACCTCATCCCCATTGGCGATCTGGTGTAAACTAAGAGTAAGCACCATAACGACGACTGAGGAGGTGGCTCATGGAAGACTCGATACTAGACTTTACCACGAATTTGGCCATCCTCCACCGGCAATTTCAGCGGGCGATGAACCAGATCTTGGAAGCCGATGCCATGCCGGTAAATATCACTGAATTCTATTTGTTAGTTCTCGTTTCCGAAACCAGCCAGTTAAATCAACGCAAGGCAGCCTGGACCATGGCGGTCGACGAAGGCCTAATGGCCCGAATGGTTCAACACCTGGTCAAACTAGCCTTGATTGAAAAGGAAACTGACCCTAAGGACCGTCGTAACCGGCGCCTGACCCTCACGATTGCCGGCCAGGATCTGGTTACGCAGGCCATTGCCGTTTTACATGATTGGTGGCAACAGGTGACCCCAGATACTGACTTTGACTACGCCAGTATCACCACCCAACTCCAGTATTTATCGAGTCGGGTTCTACAGTCCGGTCCGGTCACGGAACAACACTCATAAGTTCTCATACCCACCTAAGGAGGGGATCAATGATGAGTAAAGCCATTACCATTGCCGAAGCCCAACGCTACGACGCGCACACCACGAACGAGATCGGTATTCCCGCGTTGGTTCTCATGGAGCGCGCCGCTTTGGCAACGTTCAATAACATTTTAAATGATGATTTCGATCTGAGCCGTGTCGTTGTCGTCGCCGCCGTTGGTAACAATGGTGGTGACGGCATCGCGGTCGCCCGCCTCTTACACATCCGCGGCATCGACGTCGAGGTTTACCTGCTGGGTGACCCCGACAAGGCAACCCCTCAGACGCAACAACAGCTCAAGATTGCCAATTACTACCACATTCCATTTACCACTGACCTGAACCACGTGGTCAACGCCACCGTCATCATCGACGCTATCTTCGGCGTCGGCCTCTCCCGTGAAATTCACGGCAAGTTCGCCGATGCCATCAACGCCATTAACGCCGCCGATGCCAAGACCGTCGCCATCGATGTGCCTTCAGGCATCAACGCCGACACTGGTGAGGTCATGGGCGTCGCGGTTGTCGCCGATAGCACGGTCACCATGGCTTACAACAAGATTGGCCTGTTGACCGCTACCGGGAAACGTCACAGTGGCACCGTCCACGTCGCTGATATTGGAATTTACGCCCAGGATCGCCTCGAACATGCCCGTTAAGGACTTGGTAATGCAACGACCCTAACCCCGCCTAATCACTCCGGGTGGGCCTTGAAAGTACGCTACACTAGACTGTGCGAAAGCTGAGTGACTTTCGTGTTTCTTGACGGGAAGTCCGATAACCATCGGGCTTCTTTTTTTGCGCCCAAACGGTAAGCCCTTTCACAAGCTTTTCGTTGATGAACCCGGTATACTGAGCCTAATTCTTATTGGAGGTGCCCCATGTCTCAACTCGAAACTGGTTTTAGCAATATTCAAGCGCTGGATCCCAGCATCCAAGTCGACCTGCGCTACGCCACCACAAACAACTTTACCAGCCAAATTGTCTACGACTTTACCACTGCCATCGCCCGTACCGGTACGGCTAAGAAGCTCGCGGCCGCCAGTGCTCAGCTCCGTGAACAGGGCTATCGGCTCAAGGTCTGGGATGCCTACCGTCCCGTGACTGCCCAGGAACGACTCTTTGAAGTCTACCCGGACCCGTCCTTCGTCGCAAAACCCAATTCCAACTTCTCACATCAGAAAGGCGTGACCTTTGACCTCACGCTCTGTGACTCAGACGGTAACGAACTCGAAATGCAAACCCCGTTCGATGATTTCACAGCATCGGCCCATCGCGATGCCCCGCGCACGGCCATTCAGGAACAGCACTACCGCATCTTGAACGACGCCATGACCGCGGCGGGCTTCGTGGGCTATAGCAACGAGTGGTGGGACTATCGCGATAGCCAGATGGACGAATACGGCCCTTCAGCAGCAAATCCTAATGACTACCAGATTATTTCGGAGTGATAGAAAATAACCGGCGCCTGCGGCTGCCAGGGATTACGCCTGCTGTGGGGACGCTTCAGCCCCTTGGGCTTCTCGCTCGATTTGAAGTCCCGCCAGAGGCGCGGGTCTTCAAAGTCGCCCGTGATGTAAGGCCGAGAAAATCACTCGGTCTAACATCACCCACCACGGCCGGCTCCATCCCTACCTCCTCCGGCTAGACTTGTCTTTGGAAGTAACATGGTTGGCTTAATCCTGGATATTGCGACACGATTTGTCAGACTTACAATATTTCTGAATACGACAGAGTGTGAGTCACACTGAATTTCAAAGTTTGTCATCAAGAATCTATATCACTTGATATCAACAGGAGTCAAACGGTTATCTTGAGGATAAGCGTTCGACTCCTGTTTTGGTTTTCTCTTTTGGCTGACCGACTGGCTACCTGAATAAATCAAATCCACCACCGGATGACCCGAACTAGTATCAGCCGCAGGGCTGGTGAAAATGAGCCCAGCCGTGGGAATTCCCTTAGCGATGGGCTGTATCGCTTAGGGAATTGCTAGGTTTGAGACTCGTAGAGGCTCGAACCTAAGCGTGGAGACCGCTCTTTGGCTCCGCGCGTGCGCCCACAGCGTTCCGGTCTCATTTTCACCAGCCCTGAGGCGCTGATCCTCATTATTTAGATCTATTTAACGCTCAGGAGTTAGCCATGTCCAAAACAACTAGCAATGCCAGCAAGATAAAAAATAGCCAAGACAGAACGTCTCGGCTACAACTCACTATTCCTTTAACATAAACGAATGATCCGGAATCCGAATCAACGTGAAGCGGTTGGCCAATCGGCCGGCATGTAACCCGATCCCATTGACAAAGGACTTCTTGTAGGTCGTCTCGATGACCCCGACCCAAGCCTTCTGGTGTCGTTGATCATACTTTTTGACCTTCTTTTCATCCCATTGATAGGCTGAGGCTGGCAAGTTAATGGCCTTCTTACCCGCTGCGACCGTGGCGTCCGTACTGTTGACCTGGTATTTTTCACCCTCGGTCAGATACGTGTACTGCTGGACCGGTTTCTTACCGTCACTGTTGTGGACCACAACATAATAGGCGGAGCCACTCCCTGTACCCGTAGTGATTACCAGGGGTTCATAGCGCGTCGTTTCGCTAACCCGACTGCCCAGCTGGTTCACATTTTGGAAGAACGTCGTGTAACTCATCCCACCAAAGAACAACAGCCACACCACTAACTCAACGGTTGAAATGGTGAAATTACGCCACGAAAAGCTGTGATGTTCCGTCACGATGAGGTGAATGCGGCGAACCCGCATGTCGTGGACCATCCAGACCAACGCGACCAGGACTAGGACCCACAAGGTCATCCCCACTAAGTTCCAAGTTGATTTCATAGTTTCCCAATTCCCTTCCAAAAATAAACCCCTCTATATGGGTATTTCTGTTCTCTATTAGCTTACGAGATTCACGCCGGGAATACAAGCCACAGCGGCGAAAATTAAGTTATACTGAGGGTAGTTCTCATCTTAGAAAAGAGGCGTTCCCCGTGTGTACTAGTCTAACCTATACCACCGCTTCTGCCCACCATTTTTTTGCCCGGACCATGGATTTTCCCACGACTACCCCGTGGCGCCCGGTTTTTCTGCCAAGACACTATCATTGGCAGCCTGCAGTCGGACCTTTACGAACGAGTCAGTACGCCATTCTGGGCGGCGGTCGCCGAGCCAGCGATTGGCACGCCTACCTCCTCGGAGATGGCATCAATGAGGCCGGTCTGAGCTGTGCTGAACTGTATTTGCCAGGCGCAGCCACCTATGTCGACCACACCGTCACTGGGAAAATTAATTTGGGACCACAGGATTTCATCACCTGGGCCTTAGGTGAACACGCCACCTTAACTGAAATCATCGCCGATCTTCCGCGGGTGACGCTCCTCAACCGTCGCTGGGGCCAAGCCACGGCCGTCTACCCCTTCCACTGGATCCTAAGCGATCCCACCGGGCAAACAATCGTGATTGAACCGACGGGTGGCCCCCTTCAAGCGCAGGTCAACCCGGCCGGCATTCTCACCAATACCCCGATCCTGGCCACCCACTTGAAAAACCTCAACCGTTATCTGGGGGTAGCTGGCGATGATTTTACCTTGGAAACTATTCAAGCTGCCAAGGCCGTCATTGCCTCGGGCCAGACCTTGCCAGCCAAAACCATCCCCACCGATCGTTTCATTCACATGGCCATTCGGCGCTGGGGGACCCCGATCGCTGAAAATGATGCGTCCAGCACCCGTGAAATTTTCCAATGGTTAGCAGAGGTTAGCCTCCCATTTGACCCCAAAAGACAGGGTCAACCCAACCATAATTACACCCATTACCGATCAATTTTCAATTTAGAAGCCAAAATGCTCACTTTTCAATCCCGCCGATCACGGCGTTTGCAACAAATCGTTTTGACTCCTGAAATGGCGTCACACCGGAATTTCCCTCATGCCTATCCGGTTGATTAATCGCCAATGTTGCAAAGCTTAACATTACCTTTAACGCGATTGATATTGGTTTGAGACATAACTGTAACAACTCCCTGATAGTATTAGTTCTGTTGAATCGAACGGAACAAGTTTTCAAAACTAAAAATACTAATTAAAAAAGAGGAGTTTGTTTACATTTATGAAGAAGACGTTAGCTAAAATCGCATTATCCCTGATCGCCATGGCCGCATTCGTGCTGGCTGGCTTTGCCTTGACCCAACCGGTCAGTGCATCCGCAAAGACGATTTCCTACAGCAAATTACATAAGGTTGCCAAGAAGCAATTAGGTAAGCCTTACGGTTGGGGCTCAGTTGGTCCTTCCCGCTTTGATTGCTCTGGCTTCACTAAGTACGTTTACAAAAAGGGTGGTAGCAAATCTATTCCACGGACTGCCCAAGCCCAATACAACCACTACAAGCACGTTAGCTACAAGAACATCAAGAAGGGTGATTTGGTCTTCTTCGGTGGTTCAAAGCACTCCATCTCTCACGTTGGACTTTACGTTGGTGGCGGTAAGATGATTGATTCTCAAAACCGTGGTGTTGTGACTGAAAAGGTTCACGCCCCTTGGTGGCACGCTGTTGGTTACGCTCGCGTAGCAAACGTTAAGTAATTTAAATTTAACTAACCTTCATAAGTAAATAGACTGTGTCCCCCATCGTACGTCGCGATGGGGGATTTTTGTATAAGAGTGTTCCCCGAGCCGCTTAGGTTCTGAGCTTTAACGTCATAACCGTAATGCCCCCGGGTCTGGGACATTGCGGTTATAGGGTTAAGCGCAGGAACCTAAGCGGGGAACACATTTCGGAAGCCGCCAGCACCAGTAAAGAGCGGCGAGAACCGATCCTCTTTTATTAAGGACCTACAGCAGTCCACGACAACGCCAGTTAAGCCACTTCCCACATCCTCACAAACTTTCACCCAACCAAAAACGAGCCTTGCCAGCCAGATTCCAGCCAACAAGACTCCTTTAATCTCCGAATTTCAGTTAAAACCGCTCAACATCATCCACACAATTCCCATGATCGGAATGACCGTCCACCAATTGTTTGACAAGAACTCCCAGAAATTCTCCTCAGACGTCCTTTGCCGTGGTGTCTCAGGGTCACGCACACGCTCTCCTTCGGCTTCACCACTAACCAATTCATTCAAGTCGACTTGTAACAAATTGGCCAGCTTAACCAGCGTCCCAATATCCGGCGACGTTTCCCCCTGCTCCCACTTCGAAATTGATTGACGTGAGACAAATAGCTGACGCGCCAACTGTTCCTGAGACAGATTCCGTCGTCGGCGGATCTTGACTAACTGCTGACTAAATTCATTTTCCATCTACTTCATCCCCCTTGATTAACTCACATTATAGTCGGAGCTGCCAGGGGCGACTAGCAAGCAAAGACGAACATCACGTACTTTGCCCGGGCTAGTTGCGCCCGTAACCCGGGCAGAACCGGTTGCGAATCCCGTGATAACAATATTTGTCCCAATGACGTCTTCTATCAATCACGGTAAGTAATAAGGCGTTAGTTTCCGTTAACAACGGAACTAACGCCCTATTTTAGTTATTCCTTAACTGACGGATGCGCATCAAACCACGCGGTCATATCGTCTATCCGTTGCACACGAAGACTTGGTAGCCCATTACGCGACACCCCATGGAAACTCTGCGGGTAACGAATCATATCGGCATCGACACCGTGGCGTTTAACCGCGGTGAAGAATTCTTCGGACTGACTGATTGGGCAGCGCATATCCCACTCACCGTGTAACAATCGAATTGGCGTCGTGACATTCTGGGCATAAGCTAACGGCGAGCGTTGCCAATACTCACTCACGCCGCCCTCATCGAAGAGATCCCCGGCCAATTCATCCGGATTGAAGTAAAAGCCAATATCACTGGTCCCAAACAAACTAATCCAGTTGGTCACCGATCGTTGGGCAACAGCTGCCGCAAAGCGTTTCGTGTGACCCACGGCCCAAGTGGTCATGAAGCCCCCGTAAGATCCGCCGGCAATGTACTGACGGTCTGCGTCTAACTCAGGGAACTTCGCGAGGGCTACATCCAAACCACTCATCACGTCGCGATAGTCGTGTTCACCATAATGACCGATCACCGCGTCCTGATAGGCCTGACCATAACTGGTTGAGCCCCGTGGATTGAAGAAGACCACCCCATATCCGCGACTAGCGTGCACCTGAAATTCATAGAAGAAGGTATCGCCATAGTTCGCATGCGGTCCCCCGTGGACGTAGAGCAGGACTGGCGTCTGCTTAGCGGTCGTTTGCGCTGGGAGGTACCAGCCTTCCAACTCTTGGCCGTCGGTAGCCTCAAACGTGAAGCGTTGCGGATGAGCGTACTCATGAGTGTCTTCATAGGCTGCGTTTGGGTTCACTAGGATTCGTTCGTTACCATCGCTCAGCGTATGCCGAACAAGGAGGCTTGGCCGATCCTGAGCAGACACCGCAAGAACGACGGCATCGTCATCGAGAACGGTAAAGTCAACGATCTCGCGTGGCCGATCGTCCAACAGGCGAACCAAGCCACCATCCCCCACATAGAGTTGACTATGGCCGTGGAAGGCGGCGGTGAACACGAAGTGCTGGCCATCCAGCCACTGCGCCAATTTGCCACTCGGGTTCTGGGTGAAGTCAGCCGCAAATTCCGGTACCGGATCCGCATCCAACGATGCCGTCTGATTGACTAACTCGCCAGTCTCACGATTGGCAAGATAAACGTTGGCCACGGTATGTAGGCCATGTGAGCCATCGTTGCCCACAATAAGGACTCGACGACCATCCGCGGAAATTGTGGCATCGGCCACCTGACCCTTGAGTTCACTGGTCAGATCCGACCACTCACGGGTGGCAGTGTCTAAACAGTAGGCATGACGCGTGAAATCCCGGTCATCGTCTGGCCGGACGTCCTTAATCACCGTGAGCCATCGGCACTGGCACTGGTCAAGTCAAAGTCCGTCCCTTGACTCAAAACCTCTCGCAGCTGATCGGTCTCTGGTCGATAGCGCCAAACCCGATAGGTCACGTGCTGGGGCAACCAGCCATGACCATCGGCCTTATTAATTAGGCGAGAAACGTGTCGCGTTTGCGGAAAGTCCTCGGCATTCAAGAATTTCGGTTGTTCCGTGGTCTCGGTAGTTTTGAAAAAGATGGTCTGTTGATCGCCACTCGCGAGTACCGTGCTGACAGCTTGTTCCGGCATTAAGGTCGTTACGGCCAGCGCTTCACCACCATTGAGTGACGTGGTAAAAAGTTGTGGCTTGGCCTGTCCAACCTTCGCGGCAAAGTAAAGTCGCTGACCCGCTACAGCTGGTCGGGTATTCTGTTCACCGACGCTTCCCGCGGTCCAGACCTCGCCACCACTGACGCCGCGAACCACCGCACGATAGCCGTTGCTGGCCCGATCGACGCTATTTTCTACGAAAAAGATCCGATCGCCAGCTACGACCGGTTGTGTGATTGATTTTAGGTTAAATAAATCCTGTGCTTGCACGCTCTGGGTCATCTCACCACTCCTTGGCATTCTCATTATTTTCTCATTAAACGGTTGCGTTTTATCTTACGCTCCCGGTTCGGCCCCTGTCAAACCCAATTCAAGCCTTCACGTGCGCCCGCGACGGAAAACCGCTACACTGAAAGTAACTAATGTGATAAGGAGTGAGCAAGTATGAAAATTGCAATTGCTGGTGCTGGTGCCATGGGGTGCCGTTTTGGGGTCAAGCTTCAGAACGCCGGCCACCAAGTCACCCTGATCGATAACTGGCAGGATCACGTCACTGCCATTCAGGAACACGGCTTAACCGTCACCACCGATGACGGCCAAGACCACATCACACCGATGACTGCTAAACGCCCCGCGGATGTCACGGAACGTTTCGACCTGGTGATTCTCTTCACCAAGGCCATGCAAATGGACCAGATGCTTCAACAACTCAGTGGTATTTTGGATAACCAGCCCATCGTTTTGACCCTGGCCAATGGGATTGGCAATGTGGAAACCATTGAACGCCACGTTCCCAAGGATCGCGTCGTGGCCGGCACCACGGTTTGGTCTTCTAGCCTGACGGGTCCAGGTCACATCACGGTTACTGGAACCGGGAGCATCTCCCTACAAGCCATCGTGCCCGAGAAGTTCGACGAGCTGCCAGCCTTGATCGCGGCCTTGAATGCTGCACACCTCAACGCCAGTCCCGCTGAGAACGTGCTGGCCGCTATCTGGAAGAAGGCCGCCTTAAACAGCGTGCTGAACACCTACTGCACCCTCTTTGACTGCAATATTGGTGAATTCGGCTCCCTGCCAAATTGGCGGACACTGAACGATGCCGTCTTAACAGAATTTGCCGCCGTGGCTAAGGCCGCTCATATTCAATTCGACGCAGCTGCTGACACGACCCTCATCGCCGCACAATTCGATCCCGATAAGAACGGGGGACACTATCCATCGATGCACCAAGATATGGCGAAGAAGCGTCCAACTGAAATTGACTTCTTAAATGGTTACGTTGCCCAGCTGGGAAAGAAACTCGGCGTTCCGGCACCAACTAACGCCTTACTGACGCAGTTAATTCACAGTCAAGAGTCTCTCCGTGGTATCAAGTAACACTAAAAAGTGAGCACCACGCTCTGTCACTTTCATACTATATGTGGCAAAGTCTCACACATTTGCCCTATATCTAGTTGTAATTTCTGCTGATTCATCGTAACATAGACCTATACTAATTTTTGACCGGGCGTTATAAAGACACACTAACGGGTTCGGCAAACCCTAGGAGGGCTAGAGACGATGGATGTTTTAAGACGATCACAGGCAACGATGTACCCGGGTGGTCTCACCGTGGAAAACTCAGCAGGAGCGCACATTCCGTTTAATTCGCGAAAGATTCATCGGTCACTCACAACACTGACCAACGATCCGACGGTAGTTCACCGCGTCGAAAGTCTCATTGTTGCCCAATTGGCAGGGTTTGACGTGGTTGCCACAGGAACCATTGAAGCCACGATTGTGGAGACCTTGGAACAACTAGGTTATGGGAATATGGCTCAGAATTACCGCCGCCGGCAACACGCTTAGTTAGTCGTGGCTGGTAATTATTAGCGGTTATCATCGCTAATCCGAAAATCTAATCGATCAAAAAAGTCCAGGACATCTCATCGTGTCCTGGACTTTTGGCGTCTGATTATAAAAATGTCAATAAAAAATCGACCAGCACTCCCCCGAGAACTGATCGACTAGGTCTATGAGCTTAATTGTGATTCTAAGTGGTGTAATTCGGCGGTCCGTACCTCACGTGGTAAGAAACGACGGATTTCCTCTTCGTTGTACCCCACTTCAAGTCGTTTATCATCAAAGATGATTGGGCGCTTGATTAAGTCCGGATACTTAACAACTAAGTCAACTAATTGGCTGACCGACAGACTGTCCAAATCAATATTCAATTGCTTGAAAATATTTGATCGGGTAGAAATGATATCCTCGCTCCCATTTTCTGTGAGCCGAAGAATCTGTTTAACCTCGGTAGCATTCAGTGGCTTAGACTTGATGTTACGTTCCTTGAACGCAATCTCATGTTCCTTAAGCCATGCGCGTGCTTTCCGACTGGATGCGCTACTTGGCGCAATGTACAAATTAATCATATCTCAGCACTTCCTTATCGTTGGATTGAGTAACGATAGAAACACAGACAACTTGGTTCCCCCGAAATGTTTCACTGAACTATCTAGTAGAACCAACTTATATGTTACCACAATTGAATGAATAATCAACCCTTTTTGGAAACTTTCTAAATAACCCTCATCATTTTTTAACGTGTTGGTTGGCCCCCACAACTAAGGTGACGTGCATCGTTTTACTTGTGATAAATCCGACGAAAGCCCCCTAACTCGTCCATTATCCCGCCACAAAGTTCTTAAGCTCAACCAATTATCCTTTGCATTTTTAGGTTCCGTTAAGGTTGAACCCGCCACGCGTGTCTTTTTCAGTTAAATGTATGGATATTCACTCTTTATGTAAAATTATCCATTTTGTATCTTAATCAGCCATTAAATTCACTCCCACAGCTTTATTAAATTGGTTATTTTTGCCTTTTCGAGCGATCGCCGACCCGTTCCCCCTAAGAATGGCGTAAAATGGTGGCATCAATTATTCTCAGGAGGAACTTGTCTTGGAAGCCTTTTATTCCGTCTTATTACTCGTCTTGGCGACCATCGTTGCCAACACTATCTATCCCTATTTCTCCGTTATTCCTCAGGCCTTCTACCAGATCTTTGCTGGGGCCTTGTTGTCATTAATTCCCATGTTCCACCATTTTGCGTTGGAACCTGAAGTCTTCATGCTTCTGATCATTGGCCCCCTCATGTTCTTCGATGGGAAGAACGCCAGCGCTAAAGATCTTCGGCGCAACGTTGGGTCGATTGCCTCCATGGCGATTGTCCTCGCCGTCTTGACCGTGGTCGCCATGGGTTACCTGGCCCACAGCATGGTGGTCGGCATTCCATTGGCCCTGGCCTTCGCGCTAGCAGCCATTGTGACGCCAACCGATGCCGTCGCCGTTTCCTCCATTACCACGAATATGGCCGTGCCAGAACGCGTTATGGGCATGCTGGAACGCGAATCCCTATTCAACGACGCTTCCGGATTAGTGGCCTTCAACCTTGCGTTGGCGGCCTTTACGACCGGTAAGTTCTCCGTTGGCATGGGGGTGAAACACTTCCTCATCGTCTTCTTCGGGGGCCTGCTAATTGGGGTTATCCTGGGTGGCTTAGCCGTCTGGGCCCGTGTCCTGTTGGTTCAAAGTGGGATGGATTCTTCCAGTGTCATCATCCCTTACGACATCATCGTGCCCTTCCTGATCTACCTCGCCGCCGAACACCTTGAACTCTCGGGAATTCTCGCGGTCGTCGCGGCTGGGCTGATGTACAGCTTTTCTTCAAAGCAACTCCGTCTCTCCAGTACCCAGCTCCAACTGGTCTCGCGCTCTTCATGGAACATCATCACCAGCATTTTAAATGGGTTCGTGTTCGTCCTCTTAGGAGCGACACTACCAACAGTCTGGGTAAATATTCAACAAGATCACACCAAGGACCTAACAACCTTCCTCATCTTAGCCGTGGTGCTTTACGTGGTCATGACGGCCTTGCGTTATCTCTGGATTCGTTTCGACTGGGCTCTCATCCACTCTAAGCCCAAGAAACGGCGCTCATATGCCTTAGTTGGCGCCCTATCTGGTGTTCACGGAACGATTACCTTGGCCATGGCTTTCTCACTGCCCCTGACGTTTAACGGCGCGGCCTTCCCTTATCGGAATACCATGATCTTTGTGGCCGCCGTCGTAATTATTTTGAGTCTACTGGTACCAACCATCGTCCTGCCATTCGTCCTCCCCAAGAAGACGGCCACGGTCGATCCCGACCAGCTTGAACAGGAACGCAAGGCCCTCGTGGCCTACGCGAGTGAGCGGTTGGCTCAAGAAAATCCCGACACCCCAGCCAGTGCCCAAGCGGTGATTCAGGTCTTAAATAGCCAAACGAACAATACGCGGCCGGACAAAAAAGTGACACGATTACTCCTCAATCAAGCGACTCAGATGGAAGTCAAAGCGGTCCAGGGACTTGCCGACGATGGTACCATCCCCACGCCTTTTGCCAACCGCTACGTGCGTTTACTCCTGATGAAATCTCAAATGAGTAGTCGTAATCCACTCGTCAACACCAACATCTGGTTCCGCTTCGTGGGACACCGACTCTGGCATCTCATCACCCACCATGGTGACCGACGCAAACGCCGAGAACGACTTCAAACCGGTCAACGCCACAGCCATCGTGGTGGCGATCGCTCACGTCCCGGTCACGTTTCCGCGGCCGAACAAGAACGTCGCGAAAGTTTTATGTTGGTTGAAAAGACTATCTACACTCAGGTCATGGCCTTTCTGACCGAAGCCACCACTATTGATAACCAAGCCGAAGTGAACGCGGTTCGTTACTACTACAACGCACGTCATCGGCGCTTCGAATCGACTCAAACCGCAAACGAACAAAGTGAACTCTTTATTCAAGCCTTCCAACACGAGTACACCTACATTCGCCAACGCCGGTCATCTAAGGAGATTCCAAGGGCTCTGGCCGATGAACTCTACCAACAAGTCTCAACCGATCAGATGCTCTATACCCAAGAAATTGCTGGAGAAGAATAGATTGACCACTCAGCGTCACATTTTCTTCACAATTGAATGCTATAGTAGTCGCATAACTTACGAATTAAACAACGAATAAGTTACCAATTTTACTCCTCCAAAAGTAAAAAACGGGCGGACCGCTACGGCGATACCGGCCCACTCCAAACGTAACATGTGTTTTTATTTAGCAGCGATGCGGACAATTACGGTCCGGTCGCTGTTTTTTTTTGCTGTCTTTAAACTTCCAGGAGAAGAAAAAAGTGTCGCCTACGGCCACCAGACGCCACCCTGTGGGGCAGACCTGAAGCCTGAGAAGCGGTCTTCAGGGCAACCTTGAACCTCGAAAAACCCGAGTTTCAAGGTTGGCCCGTGCTCTAAGCCGAGACAGACCCTCGGCTAAGACCACCGACACGGGGTTCTGTCTGGTGGCCTCCGGCTGAGATTAGTTAAAAAATAGAAATCCTCGTCGAAATTCGCTACATGACTAACAACTGACGTCAATTTAGCCTAATTAGCCTTCCCACACTTGCTATCATCTGGGTCGCTACTCAAATAACAACAATGTCTATTAGCCGGAGGTAGGACGGGGTCACCCCCTGTGTCGGTGGTGTTAGGTCGACGAATTCCCGGCCTTACAGCACGGGACGTTTCCAAGACTCACGGGTCTAGTGAGACTTGGAAACGAGCTTGAAGACCGCTCCTTGACTTCAAGCGTTCCCCATAGGGGAGTGACCCCGTCCCACCGGAGGCATCAAAGACTAAGACAACTAAAAATTCTAGCCGATAATAGTCCATCCCCCACGCTTTTGTTAGAAATTTACTCATAATCTGGACGAATGCGCTCTCATAAATTTACACCGTTAGCAAACTAGCTTATAATTTCTTTAACACGTTATAGATTCGGCGTTGTGCTCAGGGTCTGTTAGACGTAATGGAGGGTGAGAATTCATGAAGCTGACAATTTTATCGACAAGCGATACCCACGGGTATGTCTTTCCGACGAACTATGTAAAGAAAGGCAGTCACCAAGGCTTTGGCCTGGCTCGAGCTGCCACGGTTATTGCCCGTGAGCAAGCGCAGGCGAAGACCCTGGGTCCCGTAGTCACCGTAGAAAACGGGGACTTTCTCGAAGGATCGCCGCTGGCCTACTACGTGGCTCGGGTCAAGCCCGACCGCGATCCAGCACCCCTGATGGCCATCTATAACCAAATCGACTATGATTGCGGAATTCTCGGCAACCATGAATTTAACTACGGCCAAGAATACTTACAGGCCGCCATTAAAGACGCCAAACGTTCCATTCTGTGCGCCAATATTTTGGATCACAATGGCGAACCCGAATACGGGCAGCCCTACCAAATTATTGAAAAAGACGGCATTAAGATCGGCATTCTGGGGCTCACCACCCAGGCCGTCTACAAGTGGGAAAAAGCTACCAACATCAGCGGACTTCAATTTGAGTCCGCCTACCTGGCCGCCAAGAAATATGTGCCCATCATCAGAGAACAGGCAGATGTGGTCGTTGTATGCTACCACGGGGGCTTTGAGCGCGATTTAACCACTGGTAAGCCCAATGACATTCATGTTGGCGAAAACGAAGCCTACCACATCCTAGAGGCCATTCCGGGCATCGACGCTTTGGTCACGGGTCACCAGCACCGACAATTGGCAACCGACGTCTTTGATACGCCGATCACCCAGCCCGGCTTCCGGGGGCAAGCTATCGGAAAGATTACGTTAGATCTCGAACGCAAGGCGGATGGTAGCGTGACCGTTCTCAACCATGAAAGTGAACTGGTTCCCACCAAACATGCCCCACTGGATCCCCAAGTTCTCGCCGCCGCTAACGGATTGAACAGTGAGGTCGGCCACTGGCTCGACCAGCCACTGGGTCACATCCAAGGCGACATGACCTTTGACGATCCCTTTGCGGCACGGATGCATGAGACCCCTTATATCGAATTTATCCAAAAAGTTCAAATGGCCACGATGGGCGCCGACATCTCGGCCACGGCCCTCTTCAGTGACGAGGCTCGCGGCTTTGAGAATCCCATCACCATGCGAAACATCATGACCAACTACGTCTATCCTAATGGCCTGTCCCTCTTAAAGATCACCGGGGCCGACCTGCGCGCCGCGTTGGAAGTTTCCGCCCGCTATTTTGCGATCAAAGACGACCAAATTGCCGTCAACCCGGCCTTCGTCCATCCCAAACGGCGTCAGTATAACTATGACATGTACGAGGGTGTGAACTACCAGATTAACGTGGCGAAACCCGAGGGTCAGCGCATCGAAAACCTGACCTATCATGGTAAACCCGTGACGGACGATCAGGAACTCCGGATCGTATTGAACCAGTACCGCGCAGTCGGCGGCGGCCACTACGCCATGTATAGCGCCGACAAGATCATCGCGGAGGGTCAAGGCGCGATGAGTGAAATCATTGCCGACTACCTCCAAGAACACCCGACGGTCCCGGCGACGGCCAATAACAATTTTACAGTCGTTAATCATCCCGAATAAATCGGTTTACGTTTAATTCAAATGGCGCGTCAAGCGCTAACCTACATATCAAAAGCCCCGCGATTTCCAAATTGGAAGTCGCGGGGCTTTTGGGTTGCCAGCGTGTTAAGCATTGGCGACCTTTTTCTTTTTCTTGTGTTTCTTCTTTTTCTTTTCATCACCAACATATTCGACCGCCGTCAGCGTGCGAATCGTCGTGACCTTAATCTTACCAGGATACGTGAGTTTGTCTTCGATCTGCTTAGCCACTTCCTGCGTCAGGCTAGCCGCGGCCTGATCGTCCAGCTCATGTGGCTTGACCATAATCCGCAACTCCCGCCCAGCTTGAATGGCGTAGCTTTCCGAGACACCCTTCTGTTCGTTGGCAATCTGTTCGAGGGCTCGCAACCGGTTGATGTAATCTTCCACCGATTCGCTTCGGGCACCAGGACGGGCACCGGAAATGGCATCGGCTGCCGCAACTAAGTCGGACAGTGGTGACGTCTTCTCGATGTCCCCATGGTGCGCCGCGATGGCGTTGATCACGATCGGATCTTCCCCATACTTCTGGGCAAATTCCGTTCCGATTTCCACGTGGGTTCCTTCGACTTCGTGGTCGATGGCTTTCCCCAAGTCATGCAGGAGACCGGCTCGCCGTGCTAATCGGGTATTGTAACCCAAGCGGGCGGCCATGGCTCCGGTCAGTTGGGCCACTTCAATCGAGTGAAGTAACACGTTTTGACCGTAACTGGTCCGGTACTTGAGGCGGCCGATCAGTTTCATCAGGTCAGGATGCATCCAGCCCACGTGTAGTAGGCTAACCGTCTGTTCCCCGGTTTCCCAGAGACTGTGGTTCACGTCACGTTGCGCATTCTCAACCTGCGTCTCAATCTGGTTAGCCGAGATGCGGCGGCTGGCGACCAAGTTGGTCAGAGCCACCCGGGCAATCTCACGGCGGATTGGGTCATGCGTGCTGATAAACAACGTGGTGTTGTCATCCGGTACGAAGATTAGATCCGTCCCTGTGAGGGTCTCTAACAAGCGAATGTGCTGCCCGTCACGACCGATAATCTTGCTACGAATATCGCCATTCGGCACGGTCACAGTGTGTTCCATGTGTTCCTTAGGTAAATCCTGAGGGCCACTCTCGGTGGCGGACAAGACAACATCCTTGGCCCACTTCTCAGCGTTGGCCACGGCATTGTCGTTGAGGGCCTTTATTTCAATGTCCCGGTCGCGCTTCAAATCTAATTCGGCGTGATTCAGCACCGTTTGTTTAGCGTCGTCTTCATCCATCCCCGCGCGTTGCGCTAAGGTCTGGTTGCGCGTCGTCGTCAGCTCTTCGGCCTGGTCGCGGAGCAAATGAATGGCTTGCCGCTGATCACGATTAGCCTGGCTCCGTTCATCTAACATTTCTGTTTGATCGTCGAGCCGGACCGTGGCCTGTCCCATTAAACGTTCTCGTTGTTGCCGTCGTTGTTCTCTAACGCGAATATCACTTTGTTGTTCGGTCAATTCGTCCTTGACGGATTGCTGATAGGCGAGTGTGGCTTGCCGACTCTTCTTGGTAAGCTGGTCGACACGCTGTTTCGTCTTCTCGGTCTCCTGAGCAATGATGGTTCTAGCCTTGGCCTGAACCGCCAATAATTCCGCGCGATGCTGTCGCTGCCGAACCAGGTAACCGATCACAATCCCAATCAACAACAGACCGATAGTCAGTCCTGTTATTAACAATATAATGTGCTCCTTAATTTTCAGTCCCGGGTGTCCCGGGGGGATTGTCACTTTTCCCGTTAATTATACGCTATTTATGCCCACAACCCAACTGTTCAAGTTAAGGGTTTTCCATAGCTACCGGTAAAAATAACCAACCGAGCAGAATTAATTTGAAGCCACTCGCCACCCACAGGACATCCAAGGCCGCCAGATTGGCTAAACGAACGCCGATCGCACACCCTAACAGGAAGGTTACCAGGACGGCGCCGACACGTATCACCCGCTGGCCCGCCTGGTGATCGCGATTGACCACCGCCCGATAGAAACTCGTGGCAAAGGCCTTGGTGTTCCCCGTCATGATGCCGTTATTAATGGCGATGCCCCCGACCTGGCGAAAGATCGTGAGTTCATAACCGGCCACCGTCCCGAGGAAAAAGATGAGCCAACTGTCCGGCAATGTCGTCTGCAGACTGGCGAGTAGCGCGTAGGCCAGCACGTCAATCAACAAGAGCCAGCGCATCTGCCGCCGAGGATTGCGGGCACTGACTTGTTCACTCAGACCCTGAGCAATGAAGCACCCCAGAAAGTAACCGATCCAAACAAACCCATTGGTCCAGGCGGCTTGCCAACCGTGTTCCATGAGCTTGATAACCCCCACAATCAGGTTTCCCGTCTGCGCACTCACGAAGACCTCGCCGTGCTTCAAGAAGGTGTCGGCATCAATAACGCCCATCACCAGGGTGGCACCCAGTGTCAGGATCGTATCGGTTACCGGTCGAAATTGTCGCGTGACATCATCCAAAATAATTAGACTCCTCTAACTTACTTCATGTATTTGGCTAAAAAGGCCGTGACGGTTTTTTCGTAGAGCTCCGGATTGTGGGACAAGGCTGCCGCGTGTTGGGCACCTTTGACCACCAAGAGTTCCTTAGGCCCGGCGTCCGCGCGGTAGACCTGATAGACCATCCGCGTTGGCACGAAGGTATCCGCCCCACCGTGAATAAACAACATCGGCTTGTGATTCTTCTTGACCGCAGCCAATGCATTGGCGTCCTTGAAATGGAAGCCGGCCTTGGCCTTCGCTACGGCACTGGTCAACGGCACTAATGGCCAGTACGGCAGGTTGTACATTTGCTTAGCTTGATAGCTAATCTCGGCTTGTGCGTCCGTGTAGCCACAGTCCTCGATATAAGCCTTCAGCTGGGTCGGCGTCTTCAAGCCACTGGTCATCATGGTCGTGGCGCCCCCCATGGAAACCCCAAACAACACGATTTGGGACTGGGGTCCCTGCTTGGCAATGACCTGCTTGACCCATTTTAAATAATCGCGGCTCTCGTAGTAACCGTAGCTAATCACTTTTCCTTGGCTCTCACCCTGACCGCGAGTATCCGGAATCAAGGTGTTGTACCCGAGCTGGTGAAAGAGGGCCACGTAGCCGCCCATGGCTTCTTTATTCGATCCGAAACCGTGAACCAAGACGACCGTTCGCTTCGTCGTCTTGTCCGCAGGAATGTAGTCAGCGACCTGTTTCAAATGGGTACCGGCCGCATTCTCCGTCCACTGTTCTTTCTTAACGTCGCGATACCACTTCTTCTGGGCGTACAGGCGATCGGACTTACGTAGTGGCTTCTCGGTACCCACGAAGCTCTTCTTACCACTCGCCACCGTCATGTTGTAGAAATACAGACTGGCCCCTAGCAGTCCCCCGGCTACCAGCACCACAATCACACCGAGGCTAATTAGTCCCCATTTTTTTCGCTTACTCATTTTCGTTTCCTCCCAATGTCTCATTTCTCTTCTTCAGTAAGTATACGAAGTTCTTTTGATCAGCGCAATCGTTATGATGTTTGCTATAATAAGCACAACTTACGTGTGTGACCTTATCCATACTGCCTGCGGCAACCAGACGCCACCCTGTGGGGCAGACCTGAAGCCTGAGAAACGGTCTTCAGGGCAACCTTGAACCTCGAAAAACCCGAGTTTCAAAGTTGGCCCGTGCTCTAAGCCGAGAGAAGACCTCGGCTAAGACCACCGACACGGGGTTCTGTCTGGTTGCCTCCGGCTAAAACTAGTTGTTATATTACCTGGAACTACTTAATCATACGATTAGTTGTGGTAGCGTTGCCGAAGGTGGAATTGGGTCACACCCTGTGTCGATGGTGTTAGGTCGGTGAACTTGCCGGCCTTACAGCATGGGACGTTTCTGAGACCCACGCCCCTTGTGGGGCTTAGAGACGAGTCCGAAGACCGCGCTTTGGCTTCGGGCGGTCCCCATAGGGTGTGACCCGGTTCCACCGCAGGCTTCACATACACAAATCATTTAGGAGGACTTGCCGATGAAGTATTCGATGAATTGGGATCTGGATTCTCTGTTTCCCGGTGGAATTAATTCTGCCCAGCTGGCAACAAAATTAACGCAGATTAAGACGGCCATTGCGACTCTGGGTGACCTGTTGGACCGATGGGACGCGGCGAGTGATGCCCCTGAGTACCAACAATTTATCAAACTGATCACTCATCTCCAAAAGGTTGAGGCGGGCATCGGCCAGGCTGGGCTCTTCATGACAGCCATTGGTTCCGCCGACGTCAATAACCCTGAAGTAGCACCGATGGTGGCCAAGCTCGACGGCCTCGAAAATGAAGTTGAAAATGTCAGTGGCAAGTTGAAAAAAGTTTTGGTTCAGGTTCCCGATACCAATTTAAACGCCATTCTAGCGGTACCTGAGCTACAACCATTGGCCTTTAATTTAAAGGAAATGCGCGACGCTGGTAAGGAACTCCTGGACGACAAGACCGAAACCCTGATCAGCCGCCTGAATCTGGACGGCCGTTCCGCTTGGAGTGCGCACTACGACTCCTTAGTGGCAACGGTGAACGTGCCTTTCCACGACACCGATGGCAACCCCGTCACTTTGTCTGCCGGGCAAGCCGACAACAACCTTCTCGGGAACGCCGACCCCCAATACCGAGCCGATCTCTTGCCAGCCTGGGAAAAATCCTGGACGGATAAGGAACAGCTCTTTGCCGACACCCTGAATCACTTGGCCGGCTTCCGTTTGACGGAATACGCCGCTCACGGCACCACGGACTTCCTGAAAGAACCACTCAAGGACAACCGGTTAAGTGCTGAAACGCTGAATACCATCTGGCAAGTCGTCGATGACAACAAGCAATTCCTGCTCGATTACCTCGACAGAAAAGCTGCCCTGTTAGGCAAGAAGCACGCCGGTTGGCAGGACGTTGAGGCTCCCTTGAACTTACCAGGTGCCCAACTCCACCACTTCACCTATGACGAGGCCGCGGCCTTTATCATCAAGCATTACGGTGAATTTTCACCTAAGATGGCCGCCTTAGCGCAACACGCCTTCGAACACAACTGGATCGAAGCAGAAGACCGCGCGGGTAAGGCCCCTGGTGGTTGGATGGAAAGTGCCCCCGAAACCAATGAATCCCGGATCTTCATGACCTTTACGGGGTCGCCAAATGACGTCTCCACACTGGCCCATGAACTCGGTCACGCCTTTCACTCGAGTGTCATGAACGACCTGCCTTACTTCCGGCAAGGCTATGCCATGAACGTGGCGGAAACGGCCTCGACCTTTGGCGAACTGATCGTGGCCGACGCCAACGTCAAAGCCGCCACTAGCGACGCCGAAAAGATCTCCCTAATCAATGCCAAAATGGATAACCCCCTGGCGATGTTCCTAAACATCCGGGCCCGGTTCCTCTTCGAATCCCGTTTCTATCAACTGCGGCAACAGAAGTTGGTCACACCAGCTGAGTTGAACGAGCTGATGTTAAATGCCCAAAAGGAAGCCTTCGGGCACGACCTATCGACTTACTCCCCGCACCTTTGGGCCAGCAAGTTGCATTTCTACATCGCCGATCCTTCCTTCTACAACTTCCCTTATGTCTTCGGTTACCTCTTCAGCCTGGGCATCTATGCCAAGGCTCAACAAGAAGGCAACTTCGAAGATCAATACATCGCGCTGTTACGCGATACCGCCAACATGTCGACGGAAGAGTTGGCCCAAAAGCATCTGGGAGTCGACCTCACCAAGCCTGATTTCTGGCTGGCCGGCGTCCAACTCATCAAGCGCGATGTCGCAGAATTTATGCGACTAACCGATTCACTAGTGAAATAGTCAAGTTTAGGTTAAAAGTAACGCTAAGTGGTATAATGGTCGTATAGACTAATGGAAGAAACGGGTGACTAACATGTTTTCTGAACGACTTCGGGCCTTACGACGCGGCCAACACATTACTTTGGAACAATTGGCCACAGCCCTGAACGAACAACAGTCCGTGGAAACGGATGATCATTCAAACACTGCGTCACAAATTGGTAACTGGGAACGCGGTATTCGTACCCCGTCCTACGTAGAGGTCCGCAAGCTCGCGGAATACTTCGATGTCACCATGGATTACCTGACGGGTAAAGCGGAACGCGATGAATACGACCTCGGCCGGCTCTTCCTTTCCGGGAAGCAACTGAGCTTCAACCGGGAATTATTGAGCGGACGCGACCGTTATGAAATCTATCAACTTATCGATGGCTACCTGCACGGTAAGGAAAACCGCTTCACCGCACCGGAAACCAACCAACAAGAAGAGTTGGATCTCCATCTCGACGACCACTAACCATTTAGGAGCCGGCCGATCAGCCGTTGGGGCTAATCGATCGGCTCTTTTGTTTGGCATTGGTTTAAATTGGCCAGCCTGCGGCTGCCGGGACCCACGCTGTGGGGCAACCTCTGAAGCCTCAAAAAAAACTGAGTCTTCAGAGCGCCTTGAAACCTCGCCCATCCCGCGAGTTTCCAAGACGGCCCATGTCGTAAGGCGGCAAGTAACGCCACCAAACGACATCGACACTGCGTGGGTCCCGGCCTCCTCCGGCTTCAAATCAGTTGTGATCAATAAAAGTCGCTCTAACTGAAACTGTGAGTCGGCTCAAATCAGTCTTCTCTACTCATCCAAAAGAGTTGTTTAGCACAATAATTTTTATCAGCCACAAATTTTGTCAAAGTATTTCATGACCTATCTTGGAAAGGATCCTTCAAGTGAACCCGAAAAAACTGCAAAAACTAAAAAAGAAGATTCGGCATCAACCCCTGAGCCAACGCAAGACGGCCTATATTGACCGGATGACGGACTATTACCACCAGTTTGGGGATTATCCCGCCGTGAAGATTCTCATCAGTAATATCCTTCTGGCGGACCGGATGTTGGCCGCTGGGGACCTGCCCCAACAGTTACCGTTACTTCAACTTCCCGATGATATTCAGGACCAGATTTATCGTAAGCTGGCCCAACAATACCCGACCGGTGATGCTCAAGGTGACAAGCTGTGGAACAGTCTGACCGATGCGTTGCCAGAGTTGGACCACGACCTGCGTTCATTTAGAGACTACCTTGAAAACCACTATGGCATGTGGGCCTACACGTCGGCACCGTTCGTGAGTGACCTGGCGAAGTTCGTCGGCGACCGCGCGATACTAGAAGTCATGGCGGGTAACGGCTACATTTCTAAGGGCTTACGGGCCGCACATAAGACGGTCTACGCCACTGACAGTCAGACTTGGACCAAGGAAAACGAGACCGGTCGGCATCCCCTGACGTCGATCGAGCCCCTCTCCGCGCTCGACGCCTGGAACACCTACCACGACCAGGTGGGCGTCGTCGTCATGTCCTGGTCTCCCGACGGTCTGCCGTTAGATTGGGAATTACTTCAGGCCATCCGACAGTCCGATAACGACGTGGACTTCGTCGTCTTGGGTGAACCTCATGGGGCCACCGGATCCAATGAGTTCTGGGATCACGCCGAACTCTTAGAGAATAAGGATACGCGTAACCTGAACCGGCACTACACCCCGATCGACCTGATCAAGGACCATGTTTACCTGGTCAAATAATCGGATTAGACCTTTAGCGGGCTAGTAAATATTACAAATCAACAAACTACCTGCAAACTATTTATCCTGGATACTGAATTTGCTATCATACAAGTAGCAATCTATTCAGGGGGAATCCGATCATGATGGCACTGGGGAACATCTTGTTTTATGGCGTGGGGACCTTGTTAGTTGTGGCAGTCGGCTATGCCGCTTTTGCCAGCTACCAGACCCATCGTAACGATGACTAAGTATTTCAAAATAAAAACGTTGGCCACTTGGTCAACGTTTTTTTCATCTATTGATATTCAGCCCAGGTTAACGCAATCGTCAGGATCAGCATCAGACCAATGGCGACGGCATGCCACCGCTTGTTGCCAACGAAGATCGCAATGTATTCGCGTAGGATGGCATTAGGCAGGAAAAACTTGGCGGTATGCGCCCCAATCCCGTTGGCCTTGAGTCCGGCCCTCTTGGCAATCATCCCCGCTCTAAAGGTGTGATAGCCATTGGTCACGAAGGTCACGCGGGGATTTGTCGGCCCCTGTTCATCGATGATCGCCTTGGAAAATACCATATTCTCATAGGTTGTCTTCGACCGGTCCTCCGCGATGGTGTGGTCGGCCGGCAAGCCGCGTCGTAGCGCGTATTGCCGCATGGCAACACCCTCCGGTACGGTCTCGTCGCCACCCTGACCCCCGGAGAAGATAATTACGGGTGCCCGACCGGTCTTGGCCAGTTGCTTTTGATAAAAGGTGATCGCCCGGTCAATTCGTTGGCTCAACAAGGGTGAAACCTCATCTCCATTTAGCAGGCCCGCCCCCAGGACAACCAGGTAATCCTGCTTGTAGCGGGGATGATTGAACTGGTAGATGAACAACATCGTCAGGTAGTTGTAGAACCAGAACAGGACGTAGAAAATCACCATCGCCGGAAACAGGTTGATCGCCGTCGCCACCGGAACTGGCAGGTAGAGCGATGTCAACCGGACCACGAATGGCGCCAGGAGAATCGCAACACCTAGAAAGAGTGTCAACATGTTGGCAATCGTATGACTCTCCCGTTTCCAGACGATCCACGCGTTCCACAACAGGAGGAAGGCTTGGAGGGCAAACACGACCCCGATTAACATCAGGAGCAGGACAAACAAGACGATACTGATGACAATTAGCCACTTATTATTGGTTCCTAGAATCGAGATGGCTAACATCGTTAAAAACGAGTAAAAAAATAGCGAAAACCAGATACCGTTTCCCAAACGGCGTTTCTCAATGCCGTAGCTGACCCCAAATATCAGGCCAAATCCCAAGGGAATCAACCACCCCAGGTAAACGACAGCGGGAATAGCGAACATTTCATTTTGCATGACACGAGACTCCTCCGCAATAATTTCAAGACTCACTCTAGAATAGCATAGCGCGCCGCGATCGCTCTACTCCGCGACCTCAATCCCTAGCAGGCCAATGAGTTGGGCCGCCTGAAATTGATTAATCTTTAAGCCCTTTGCTAGATCAGCATTGAGGCTAACGCCGGCAAAGTCGGCAGCGTGCCAGTCGAAGCCAGCCAACCGCGTTTCAATAAAGCTGGCCCCGGTCAGTCGTGACCCGGCGAAGTCCACGCCCTTCTTACTCTGAACGGCCTGAAAAGCACTCTCCAATAGATCACAATCCAAGAAACTCATCTGATTCAGCTGAGCCTCGCTAAAATTGGCATAGACCAGCTTCGACGCTTGAATACTGGAACGTTGCCAAAAACTACCAGTCAGCTCCGCCCCGGATAACTGAAGATTGCGTAAATCGCAGTCATACCAGCGGGTCTCACGCCACGAGGTATTCACCAACTGGCTGTGCCGCCAGGTCACCCGAACAAACTCACCGTCGTCAAAGTTGGTCTGTTGAAACGTGCAGTGATCCAGCTCAACATCCATCAAACGGATGGCCGCGTTGGCTGGCGTGAAGGTACAGTTCTGATAGGTATGTTCCATTTCGATATCATCAAACGCCAAGGTTTGATCGGCAATGACGGGATAATCTGGCATAATTCTTTAACTCCTTTTCCTCTTAGTCTACCCGTTTTCCGGGGGTAAAGCGATCACACAAAACGGGTTCCTCATAAGTTGGGGAGCCCGTCGGTTGATACTTATTTGACAATTTTAACTAATTTAGGATTCCCGGTGATGTACCCACCAGCCACCTTGTAGCGCTTAGTGCCATGAACCGCGGTATTCCAACCGTGGGAGTAATCCCAGCCAGTTACCTTGAAGATATGACCCTTCTTGTAATGCTGGAGATGTTCGTTCAGGTTGACGTCACTGTAGCGGTTTCGACCGTCTCGGCCTTGAACCTTGATGACCGTTCTTGGCTTGTTAGGTGTCACGTAACACTTGCTGCCTGTGATGTAGGTGCCATCTGGCAGCTCATACCGGGTCACATTGCCAACCTTTACCAGCTTGGTCACGGGAACTGCGGTGCCCTGTTTTAAGCGGCTGATCTGGTCGTTAAAGGTTGTCGTGGCGTGGGTCTTGACTCCCTTAGGGTTGGTGACGTACATGGTTTGGGTCGTCATCTTTTGCCAATATAACTTAGCCACATAAGCCGATTTCGCTGTGATGTAAGTGCCATCACTCAATTTGTAGCGAGGATTGCCTGCCTTAGAAGTGGCAGTGCCAACAACTTTGAAGATCGGCGCGTAGATCCGTGGCTTTTTGACGTACTTTTGAACCCGTTCGTTCTTCTTGAAATCGACGTTCTTGTAGCGATATAACTTCTGTTTACCGTAGACCTTGAAGGATGAGCTCCCTACTCCATTACCGGTCTCTGAACTTGAAGGAACACTTGGATTCTTAGTATAGGTGATAGTCACCGGTTTGGCCCGGGTTTCATCCGCTTGCTCCTGAACGAAACTGACCTTATCTGTATTCGCCGTGTAGCCTTGGATATGAGGAATTAGAAAGTGTTCAGTATCCATATAGACCTGGCCCGAATAACCAGTGATCACCCGAGGATTCTGGTAATCATCGAAATCTTTTTCAGGTACCACGCTTCCGTCCGACATCTTGTAAGTCAGATTTAAAGTCAGGTTTGCCTTTTCGAAAGGCATATGATCGGCGTCAATGAAATAATCAAAACGACTTGGAATTTGCGATCCTGGTTCCAAAGCCTTCTCCCTAACCAACTCTTCATAACGATCAGCATTAAATGCATACCCTGTCGATACAACTAGAATGGCAGACGTGTCAGTATCTTCAGGAACACCCAGAAATTTGTTACCTTGCTCTTTAGTCCAAATCCGGTTGTTTACGCCGCTTCCAAATTGCCAAAGCATTTTCATAGTCACACCCGCTTTAGCTATCGGCAACGCATCAAATAAATCTCCTACTGTGGTATCTGCGGTCAAAAAATAATCACCAACATCGTACTGATTTAGGTCGAACCCTGACCCATCTTCGGCAGGATTCAAATTGTTATACCTAATGTGGACTTCACTTTTATCCGTCTGCTCAGCTGTCACGGTGTCGCCCGCCAAAGCAATTATATCGCCAAAATCCGTGAAAATCAGTCCAATAAGTCCGACCACAACTGCCAAACCTACCATGATTACCGTTCGTAGTCTTTTAATCATAAGTCCCCTCCAAGTCCGCGATGTTTGCGATATGTCGTTAGGTTCAGTATATGTGAAAGCGTTTACAAACTCAACTTTAATTCGAACTTTCCGTTTTAATCTGCATCAATTCCCCCTATTCAAAAAGGCAGCCGAGAGTTTTACCCCTGGCTGCCAACTGACTTATTTCATAACTTTAACAAGGGCTTTATTGGCACTAATGTAGCCTCCAGCCACCTTGTACCGCTTACTACCGGTCATCCCCGTAATCCCACCAAAGGAATAATCCCAACCTTTAACGGTAACGGTCTGGCCCTTGGTAATTCGCTTGATCCGATGCTGTAAGTCCACATCGCGGTACAGATTGATGTTGGCTTTAGCTTTGATCTTAGTAACCTCTTTGGGCTTAGTCGGCGAAACCAACTGCTTGTTTCCGGTAATATAAGTCCCATCCGCCAACTGGTAACGCGTCAAATACCCCTTCTTCACTAGCTTGACGACTTGAACAGAACTCCCTTGTTTCAGATGACGAACCTTAGTCGTTAACGGCATCTCTTGATACAGGTTCGTTCCTTTAGGACTCGTGACATAAAGCGTTGTTTGAGCTCCTTGCCAGTACAGCTTATTCACAAAGGCCTTCTTAGCCGTGATATAACTACCATCTCGTAATAAGTAACGCGGGTTGCCGGCTTTAGACGTCGCTGTCCCTACAACATCGAAGACTGGGGCATACATCCGCGGCTTCTTGACATAGTGGTGCAAACGTTCAGCCTTCTTGAAATCAACGTGTCGATACCGATAGAGCCCCCGCTTACCATACACCTTGAAGAGCGTCTTGACTGGCTTTGGTTCACTCGGTGTCGCAACTGCATTTTTGGGAGAGTTCTTGGTATAAGTAATCGTTACTGGCTTTGCCTTCGTCGCATCCGTGCCATCCTGGGTGAAGGTCACAGTATTTACATTCGCCGTATAGCCCGCAACCTGAGGAATCAGATAATGTGGCGTATCTTGATAGGTTTCCCCTTCAAAGCCCTTAATCGTTTTCGTTGCTGTAGTCTTTGTATCACTTGTGGGATTGTCACTAATATCTGTAACCGAAGCTGGTAAATCGGAGCCATCCGCCATCTGATAAGTTACTTGCATGGTCATATTTGGTTCCTTCAACGGGAGGGTATAGTCTATTTTAATATCCGCTGCATTGGCATCATAGGTTGGTGTTTTCTGCATATCCTGATCGAACTGTGCCACATCTAGTACTTGATTGTCCGCAACCATATTTGAAACCTCCGCATCCGACATTGCCGGAGACGTGTCACTCATAAACGGCTCCATCATTTGGACACCCTGTACAGGCTCCCAAATATGCGTTGGCACATAATTTGCCACTTTTACCGATTCCTGTAGCATTCCTGCTTTACCGTACCCCCCTACAATTACCGACTGGTCAAAAAGTTTACCATAGGTTAGTGGCAGATCAAGCTTCGAGAATGGTATATCAAAGTCTGTATAAACTTCTTTTGAATAATAGAGTCTAAAGGTAACCACGGTATCATCCGCGGCCTTGGCAGTTGTCGCTGTTCCCATTGACACTGGTATTGTCACGACTAACCCCATAATCAGACCGACCATAATTATTAAAATACTTTTCATCCAGTGTTGCTTCTTCATAACCTTTATCCCCTTTGACTATCCTCTTGAAGCTTTTATAATTTCATTTAAAGAGCTGATTTGAAATTCTTTATGGCTATAACGATACCTTCTTAATTGAATTATATGCGCAAACGTTTACATTCTCAATCTATCTCCCAGCAGATCACCGAATCTGGACAAAACAAAAAGCGCTCAACCAGTCCGAAGACCAATTGAACGCTTTTACCACAGCATTCGTCGAAACGAATGGATTTATCTCGGAATCCACATTCCCTCAAAATCAGACACGTCACAATACGGTGACATATGTGCCCTGCTGACAAATTCACCTAGCCGCTTGCGCGGACGCCCCTTGCAAGCAAGGAACGCGTGATTTCTCGACTCATCGCATACAGAGAATCATAGCACAGACTCCCCGTCGCTTCAAGCCCTATTTTTTCTTGACGTCGGTTTCCTCGCGATTAGCTTCAGCCGTTTGGAGTTTTTCAATCTGCAACTTCAGCCAGTCGTGCAGGCTTTGGTCGGCCGTTTCCGCCTGTTCGACGTAGGTATCGGCCGGTGCCAAGGCATCGATTCGCAAGCCCGAGACATTGATATCCGGCGTTTCAATCACGGCGTAGACGTTCAGGGGTTCCTCAACGTCGGTCGTCATGATTTTCCCAATAGTCTTGGTGTCTTGCAGTGGCAGGTTAATCACACTGAGCTCTAAGCGCACTGAGATGTCCGTATCGGTCACCGTCAGCGTGGCTTGGGCAAGCGTGTCCGCCTGAATCTTGTCGCGCATGAAGGCCGCCAGAGGCGCCATCACGCCATCGGGATCGGCGAAGAATTTCGCCTGAGTTGTCTTTTGTTCCAAATGTTCCAAATTATCGGCTTCAACAGCCGCCATAAAATCATCTACGTTGCGTTTCATCTTAGATTAACACCTCGTTATTATTTCTGGAACCGTCGCCGGTCTTCACGTTCTCGGTCAGCCTTCCGTAACCGTAAGGCCAGAACTAGCCAGTAAGCATTAGCTGCGATAACGGCTAGGCTCGCCAGGGCCATCCCCAAACGAACCATCATGTCCGCATGGCCGTACCACATGGTTAGAATCACGCCAACCGGCGCCAGCGTATAGAGCGCCATGATCAGCCCCATCAGGTAGAACGAAAGCCGCCAGTTCAGTGCTGCCATCACGATCGGAATGGCGTAAAACAGTAAGGCTAACAGTGATGTATGCCAGAATTCCGCCATAGAATTTTCCTGGCCACTGCCCGTGACAAAGGATCGGGTCATTAAAAAGTTAATTACCCAGAACCCGAAGAGAGAAATGATGTCCCAAGCAATTACGTTACGATCTTTCATTTTAGAATTAAACTCCTCAATATAGTTAAGAATAAGAAAAAGGCGCCACCAAACCGACGACGCCTTCAGTCAATTTATTCTATTCTAACGTATTCGCCGGATAAAATCAGCAGATCTCCCAAATCGACTAGTTAATCGACTAATAAGTCAATGACGTCTGCGGTATCGATCCCGTTGAAGTACTGCTGGGTGTCGACACTGTTCAAGACGGCGGCGACATCCTTACGGTCATACCGCACACCGGCTAATTTATCTGCTAATTCGGTCGCATCGCCGGGACCAAAGAAGTCCCCGAAGAACGTGATTTTTTCAATCTTACCCGCGGTAATCATCAGGCGGGCATCGATCGTCCCTGCCGTGAAGTGTTGCCGCTTCTTAACCGTGAACTCAGGCGAGTTGCCGTAGACCCAATCCCAGTTGGCATAGTAATCATTGAAAATCTTGTCGATGGCGGCCTGTTCGCTATCCGCAATCTGAACCTCTTTATCCGCAATCGCGGCAAGGTCATCAACGTGGAAGAGTTCCTTTAACAATGTGTCTCTGAATTCGGGCACGGTCAGGTTCTGGTATTGCGGTGCCAGGAATGGCTTCAGGTTCGTTACCCGAGAGCGAACGGACTTGATCCCCTTAGACTTCATCTTGTCGGCGGGCACGTTCAGGGCGTGTGCAATCACGTCTTGATCCACGTCGAGCATCAAAGTCCCGTGGGAGAAGGTCTTTCCGCTGTGAGAGTACATCGCGTTACCGGAGAACTTCTTGCCGTCGACTAAGATGTCATTGCGGCCAGAGACTTCCGCGGTCGTGGCGCCCATGGCGTGCAGGGCATCGACGATCGGTTGAACAAAGGACTTGAAGTCCCCGAACTCCTCACTGTCACTGTCAACTACGAAGCTGAAACACAGGTTGCCCAGGTCTTGGTACACGGCCCCACCCCCAGATAACCGACGGGTGACGGTAATCCCTTGTTCCTCAACGTACTTCTGGTTAATTTCTTCCAGCGTATTTTGATTCCGGCCGACAATGATGCAAGGGCCTTCGTAATAAAATAGGACCAATGGTTCATCGAATTTTTTATTGTTCATTAAGTATTGTTCCGTTGCCAGGTTCCGGCGAATATCGTGTGACTTCATGGCATACCAGTACATAAACCTAAGACCCCTTTCAAATGACACAGCCACCGGGTACGACCCGGCTACGCTAAATGATAGCACGCTCTGAAAACGATTACAATTTACACGTATTCTATGGAAGAATTTATTCATAAATTGGGTGATATTTGGGCGATCGAACCTCTCGGAGTGTGGTGTAGATAAGCGCTAACACGCAACCTTGTTGAGCACCGGTGTGGTTTATTGGGGGCGGACCTCTCGCTTTGTGGTTGTGGCTTTGTGGTTGTGGCTTTGTGGTTGTGGCTTTTTGTTTAGGGATTGTGTTCCTTGAAATTAAATGGTCGAAACGTGCGATCAAAGGCAGCCGACTCCGCTTAACCCCGATAAGCTGGTAATCCAAGACCAGGATTATCAGCTTATCGACGTTAATGCTCATCGGCTAACCGCCTTTGATCGCACTCTTTAACAAAAAAAGGCGCCAGACCGAAGTCTGACGTCAGCCGCGTCAGGGTTCACCCCTGGCGTTGAAAGTATGGCCATTAATGGTGGCCGTAGTCACCATCCCTTTTATACCCTCATTATAATCGCTTTAACGAAATAATTATAGAAAAGTGCCTAGTCATTCTGGCCATTTACCAGGCGACGGAAGTAACCGTGACCGTGGAGGTCTTCCTTGAGGTCAGTCATCGTAAATTGATGATAGAACTTTCGGTAGTCCTCATCGGCCAGGGTAAACAGGTCTGTCAACGTTTGCGAGATGTTGGCCGAGATATCCGTATCATCGGTCGCCTGAGTCCCCTTGGAATCCCCAGTAATGAATCGGGCGTAACTGATAGTCGGGGGAATCGTCAGGTCGTAGAGTTCCCCAACGTTAATCTCATCAAGATTGCGCAGGAGTTGGTACCCGCCGTTTTTTCCGACGGAACCTTCGATATACCCCTGCTTATGGAGTACGGAGAGAATGTTGCGGATCATCACCGCATTCAATTGAAGTGACGTTGCCAGTTCGCGGCTTGCAATCTTCCGGGGACGATTCTCATCCAGGTAGAGCAAGCTATGGACTGCAACGGAAAAGTCTAATCTCATCGTCTAGCCATCGCTTTCAAAAAGTCTGTATTCGCATGTAACCGATACAAATATCATACCACAAAACCATCGCAGGGCGATGAGAAAGCGGCGACCCCCTGAGAACTTTCTCATAGAGAATATACATGCATATTATTCTAACAAATTGCATAGATTACGCCCATAAATAGGTGGTTAGACAAGCAAATTGTCCAACTACCCCCTTTTAGGTTAAATTTTTTATCATTTTAACTATTGTCTGCGAAACTTGATACATCAGAGTTTGTGAGGGGTTTATGAAGAAATCATGATTAAAATTAAAAAATAAGGGTTGTAAATGAGAATTTGATTAATTATAATCAGAACCAATTATTGTTCGATAGCAGATTGAATACGCAAGAACGTTTATTCATCGGGCTTAATCTACATAATGAGAGGTAGATTAGAACATTGGGGAGGGATTTCCGTGAAAACCGCATCAAACTTTCTAGATATTAAAGACGTCAGCACGGCTTTCAAGATTAACGGACACTACTACGACGCCATCTCCCACATTAACCTCCAAGTCCAACACGACGAAATTCTCGCCATCGTTGGTGAATCAGGATGTGGTAAGAGTACTTTAGCCACAACGATTATGGGCCTTCATGATCCAGCCGAGACCAAGATTTCCGGCTCCGTCGACTTCGAAGGGACCGACCTACTTGGCTTAGACGAAGATGGTTATAACCAATTCAGAGGTGCCAAGATTGGCATGATCTTCCAAGATCCCCTGTCAGCCTTGAATCCCCTCAAACGTATTGAGGACCAAATTAGTGAGGTCATGGATTACCATACTTCCTTATCTAAGTCCGCCAAGCATGACCGGGTCATTGAACTGCTCAACCAAGTTGGGATCGTCAACCCCGAACGGACCGCTCGCCAATATCCCCACGAATTATCTGGGGGGATGCGGCAACGGGTCATCATTGCCATTGCGATTGCCTGCAAACCGGACTTAATCATCGCCGACGAACCAACCACGGCGTTGGACGTGACGATTCAAGCACAAATCTTGGATGTCCTTAGAGACATTCAACGTGAGAACCACGCCGGTATCATCCTCATCACCCATGACTTGGGTGTTGTGGCCGAGACCGCCGACCGAGTTGCGGTTATGTACGCCGGCCAGATCGTCGAACAAGGAACCGCGGAACAAATCTTCAATTCACCGGAACACCCCTACACCCGTTCCCTCTTACGGTCGATGCCGCAACGAGACAACGAAAACGATGACCTCTACGTCATTCAGGGTAACGTCCCTTCCTTACAGAAGATGCCTAGCAAGGGTGACCGGTTCGCCCCACGGATCCCTTGGGTACCAGCCAGTGCCCACGAAGAACACCCGACAATGCACGAAGTTGCGCCGGGGCACGAAGTCCGTTGTACCTGTTACAAGGACTTCACATTTCCAGATGAGAAGGGGAGCGTGACGGAATGAGCCTAATCGAAATCAAAGATCTCAAAGTTCACTATCCCATCCGCACCGGATTTTGGAACCGCATCACCGATTCCGTTCGGGCCGTCGATGGCATCACCTTCAATATTGAAGCCGGTGAAACCTACGGATTAGTTGGTGAATCTGGTTCCGGCAAGTCCACGACTGGCAAGTCCGTCGTTGGCCTCGAAAAGGTTACCAGCGGGTCCATCCTCTATAAAGGACAGGACATCACCAAAGCTGAAAACCGTCGCAAGTTGGATTACAACCGCGACGTCCAAATGATTTTCCAAGACTCCCTGTCGAGTCTGAATCCCCGGAAGCGGATCGAAGACATCATCGCCGAACCCCTCCGGAACTTCGAACACCTCAGCAAGGATGATGAGAAGCTACGAGTCTTACAACTGCTCGACATCGTTGGACTGGATGCGGATGCCTTATACAAGTACCCGCACCAATTCTCCGGTGGGCAACGGCAACGGATTGGGGTCGCCCGTGCGGTGGCTACCAACCCCAAGCTCATCATCGCTGACGAACCGGTCTCCGCTTTGGACCTCTCCGTTCAAGCCCAAGTCTTGAACTTTATGAAGAAGATTCAACGTGAATTCGGCATTTCCTACCTGTTTATCTCTCATGACTTAGGGGTTGTGCGGCACATGTGTAACAACATTGCCATCATGAACCGGGGCCGGTTAGTCGAGATTGGAACCCGTGACGACATCTACAATCACCCGTTACATATCTACACGAAGCGGCTTCTGGCAGCGATTCCCGAAACCAACGTCAACCAACGTGAAGCCCACAGAGCCTCTCGGTTGGCTGTTGAAAAGGTCTACCAGGAACAACAAAGCAAGTACTACGACGATGACGGCGAGGCCTACCCACTGGTTCAGATTTCTAAGACCCACGCGGTAGCCTTACCCCAAGCTCTGGCTCAGCAACTTGCCACCCAGGAAGGAGAGGTGCAGGCCTAATGTGGAAAACGATTCTCCGGCGTTTCTTAATTATGATTCCTGAAGTCATTATTCTCAGTCTGCTGGTCTTCCTCCTGGCTAAGGCGATGCCCGGTGACCCATTTACCGGTTCGATTAACCCCAAGGCTGACCCCCAGCAAATCAAGCATTTAATGCGTATGAATGGGTTGTACGACCCTTGGTACCAACAGTATTGGAACTGGGTGGTGCACTTGTTCCATGGGAACTTAGGGAACAGCTACCAGTACCAAGAACCCGTTACACGGCTGATTGAAGGCCGGGCCGGGAACACCCTCTGGTTAGCCCTATTCACCATGATCCTGACCTACGTCTTTGCCCTCCCAATGGGGGTTTTCGCTGGCCGTCACGAAGGTAAGTTACCCGATACCATTATCCGGGTCTACACCTACGTAACCTACTGTATTCCGTTCTTCGTTATCCTGGTTATCGGGATTTGGATCTTCGGTTACGTTTTAGGGTGGTTCCCAACGACCGGGTCAATATCTTCGGACGCTTCCGGCTGGCTACATACCGTCGGGTCACGTTTCTACCATATCTTGTTACCTGGTCTTCTCGGAGCGCTGTTTAGTACCGTCAACATTGTTCAGTACCTGCGTTCCGAAGTTATCGACGCCAAGCATTCAGACTACGTCAGAACGGCGCGGTCCAAAGGGGTGCCGAACCGAGATATTTACTTACACCATATCTTCAGAAACTCACTCTTACCAATTGCCGCCTTTGCCGGCTACTCCATCACCGGGCTGTTGAACGGGTCAATCTTTACCGAAACGGTCTTCTCTTACCCTGGGATGGGCTTGCTGTTCGTGAACTCGATCAGCTACCGGGACTACACGGTTATCACCGCTCTAGTCCTCATTTATGGGATTTTAAACTTACTGGGAACCCTGCTCTCCGATATCATCTTGAGCATCGTCGACCCACGAATTCGGATTGAATAAGGAGGCTAAACAGAATGGCAGAAAACTTCGAACAACACTCAGATATTTCCGCAGCTGATTTGGCCCGCCTATCACAGGAGGCTCAGGCGGAAGCTACGCCATCGACGGCCAAAATCATCTGGAGTGAATTTAAGGCGGATCGTCCCGCCATGGCTGCCCTCTTCATCATCGTTGGCTTCATTGTCTTCGTGATGGTAGGTGCGCTATTTATCAACACTCCCAAGATGATGGAAACCAACATCATGGCGTACTTCAACCAGCCGTTCACCCCTGAATTCTGGCTCGGTGCCGACTCCGGTGGTCGTTCCGTGGCCAAGCAGCTGATTGTCGGATCTCGTAACTCCATTGGGATCGCGATTGGCTTGACCATCATCTCGTCTACTTTCGGGATCTGTTGGGGACTCATCTCCGGTTACTTCAACGGTTACATCGACTGGGGCATGCAACGGGTCTATGACTTCATGATGATGTTACCCATGACCATGATGATTATCGTCCTGGTTACCATCATCCCCCACTATAACTCTGTGACCTTAACGTTCATCTTCTCCATCTTCTATTGGGAAGGAACGTCACGGCTGATTCGGTCCAGAACCTTGGCCGAAGCGGAGAAGGATTACGTGGCTGCTTCCCGGACCTCTGGGACTAGCCACTGGAAGATTATCTTCAGAGAAATCATGCCTAACATTTCTTCTCTGATCATCGTCGACTGCACCCTGTCCTTCGCCGAAAATATCGGGGTTGAAACCGGGCTGTCTTACCTGGGCTTCGGGCTACCAAGCCAGACGCCTTCACTCGGGACCATGATTTCTAACGCCAATGACCCCAACAACATCACACAATACTGGTGGACTTGGTTGCCAGCCGCACTGGAAATCATCATTCTTTGTTTAGCGATTAGTTATGTCGGCCAAGTTCTGCGGCGCGCTGCGGATGCTTCGCAACGCCAAGGTGCTGCCGACTAATCACCCAATTTCATTTGAGGAGATGGTGCCACCCTTCATCTGCGTCAGTCGTAACATTGGTTCCACAACCGATCCTGAGGAGAATCGGTTGGCTTATAACTTGAGGATTTTATACAAGGGGGAAACATAGTATGGATAAGAAAAAGCTCGCATTGTCTGCCGTGGCTGTTCTTGCAACACTCAGCCTTGCAGCATGTTCCAGCAAAAGTTCATCCAGTTCCAACTCCGGGACTAGTGGCGCTTCCGTAAAAATGTCCGCTTCATATAAGAACACGAAAGCCACTGATAAGTCCGCGACGAAGAACAGTACATTAAAGCTCGCAGAACCTAACGATTCGCCATTCCAAGGGATTTCTGACCCCGTCTTATCGACTAACGCCGAAGACGCCGATGTCTTCTCACCAGGTGGAGATACTCCCGGTAACATCAACGGGTTATTCCGGACCGACGCCAACTTCAAGATTATTGATGGTGGGTTAGCCAACCAGAAGATTGACCGGAAGGCTAAGACCGTGACGATCACCTTACGCAAGAATGCTAAGTGGTCTAACGGTGACAAGGTTACCGCCAAAGATATCGAATACCCATACGAAGTTATTGCGAACAAAAACACCACTTCACAACAATACTCCGCTGACTACAACGCCATCAAAGGGATGGCCGAATACCATACTGGTAGTGCTAAGACCATCTCTGGGATTACCTTCCCTGACGGTCAAACTGGTCGGACGGCTGTGATCCACTTATCGAAGGTTACACCAGCTATGAAGTATTCTGGGAACTCCTTCATCTGGCAATCAGTAGAGCCATACAACTACATCAAGAACGTGCCAATCGCCAAATTAGCTTCATCCAAGCAAGTTCGTAAAGACCCACTCTTCACCGGTCCTTACAAGTTGGATAAAGTTGTTGAAGGTGAATCCACGACTTGGTCACCAAACAAGTACTACTATGGCAAGGCACCACAAATCAAGCACATCAGCATCAACGTGGTTTCTTCCAACAACATTGACAAAGCTATCCAGTCCAACAAGTACGACTTCACTGTTCCTAACAGTGTCATGCGTGGGACTGACTACAAGCAGATCAAGAACGCCAAGAACTACAAGATGGTTGGTCAAGCTGCCCTCTCCTACGGTTACTTTGGGTTCAACGTTGGTCACTACGACACTAAGACGCAAAAGAACGTGATGGATAAGAACAGCAAGATGAGCAACAAGAGCTTACGTCAAGCCATGATGTACGCCTTGAACCTCGATGCCGTTAACAAGAAGTTCGGTAATGGGATCACTTGGCGTGGGAACACGTTGATTCCACCAATCTTCAAGAAGTACTGGGACTCTTCAGCCAAAGGTTACCCTCTGAACATCAAGAAGGCTAACCAATTACTGGATAAGGCCGGTTACAAGAAGCGTAACGGTAGCAAGTGGCGTTCCGATCCTAAGGGCAAGCCATTAACCATTAACTTTGGGGCGATGACTGGGACTTCAGCCCAAGCCGCTGAATACCAAGACTACCTGCAACAATGGCGCAAGGTTGGCTTGAACGCTAAGTTGGCAACTGGTAAGACGATGGAAATGAACAGCTTCTACTCCACCATCCAGAAGCCACAACAAAACACGGTCGACATTTACGCCGCCGCATGGAGCTTGTCATCTGAACCAACGCCTACGCAAATCTACGGTGAAGATGCAACCTACAACATGGGTCACTTCGTCACTAAGAAGAACACGCAACTTATGAGTGACATGAACAACGAGAAGGCTTGGAACGATACTTACCGGACCAAGATCTTCAAGCAATGGCAGAACTACATGAACGAACAAGCCGCCGTTGTCCCTGATAACTTCAGTTACAACTGGTCACCTGTCAACAAGCGGGTTAAGGGCTTTGACATGGGCGCTGCTAACAACAACTTCTGGACGAACTTGTCCCTCACTTCATCTAGCATGAAGTAAGCATTCATCTCAATTACCGTCGAATCCAGCGAGATTCGGCGGTTTTTGTTTATCCTAAGATAGCGGCCGTGGCCATCAGAAACGCCCTTCTTTCACGGCCTAACTCACCATAGAAAACGAATCGAGGCTAGTTAATATGACTAATGACTGCTTTATTTGTCAACGCATTGCCTTAATTAAGGCGAATAAGAACCCTTACTTGGTTAGAGAATTGCCCACAGGTTACGTAGTCTTAGCGGATACCCAATACTTCCGTGGTTACACCTTGTTCCTAGCAAAGGAACACGTCACCGAGCTCCATTTAATGGACCCGGCGGTTAAGATCCAGTTCCTAAAAGAAATGAGCTGGGTCTCAGAAGCCTGTGCCATCGCATTCAAGGCTGATAAGATGAATATTGAAATGCTGGGGAATGGCGATTCACATGCTCATTGGCACATTCTGCCGCGCCATAACGGGGATACGCCGCAACCTGGGCCTATCTGGTGGGTTGATCCTGCTATCATGTATGCCGACAATACCGCCCCGGCCCCGGATGACTTGCTAACCATGAAAAAGGACCTCAATCAGGCACTTGATGAGATCCTACAGAAATATTCGCGGTAGAGAATCTAACAGCGACAGGTCCCCCTGCCTTGATTAAAATGAAATGAGCCAAAGAAGAGCTCTCGTAACTTTTGTTATAATTTTTCAACCTAGAGGTACCCCCTAGTTCCCGCGTTTTCATCCCTTTTCATACGGGTTTCTAGGAATTAATTACTTACACTCTGCTAAATTAATGATATAGTATAGGTAAAGTTTTAACATGACTCGTGAAGGGGTGGCATTCCATATGTTACAACAATACAAGAACATTCTGGTTCCCGTTGATGGCTCCAAAGCAACCCAACCAGTCTTAGAAAAGGCAATTGAAGTCGCTAAACGCAACCAAACCCATCTTGATATCTTAAATGTCCTTGAAGTTAACCAATTCAGCGACACTTATGGTGGTGCTGTGAGTGGTGACGTCATTTACAAGCTTTCTGAGGACGTTCAGGAACGACTTGATAGCTTGAAACAACAAGCCATCAACGCCGGTGTGACTGACGTCAGTATCCACGTTCGTTTCGGTAATCCTAAGCCGGTTATCGCCCGAGAATTCCCAGCGGACCACGGTTCCGAATTGATTGTCATTGGGTCAACTGGATTGACCGCCGTTGAACGTTTAATGGTTGGTTCTGTAACCAACTACGTTAGCCGTTCTGCCATCTGCGACGTCTTAATCGTTAAGCCAACTAAACTCAAATAAACAACTGGTCCCTCACCCTTGTGGTGGGGGATTTTTTTGTGGCCAGCTAACTTGAATACCCCCTGAACATTCCCAGCGAATAGGGCTATAATAGATCTCTGTAGATCACCATCTACGGCCCGAATCGGAGCGGGTCTGTTTCATTACTTTTAGGGAAAGTCATCCTTCGTGATGACAGGAGGAGTTAAACATGAACAACTTACTTAAGGGGTCTCTGGCCCTGACTATCGGTCTGATCGGCCTAACTGGCGGTCTGACCACGGCCCATGCGGCTACCAAGTCCCCATACTTAGATATAAACCACTCATTTATCCGTTACGTCCAGCTCAAGAAGAACCTTTACATTGGCGCGCAGAAGAAGTCGGGGAAGACCTTCAAGCGTGTTCAGAGCAAGAAGGGCACCATCGTGGGAATCCTTGGCATGGGCTATAACAAAAAGGATAAAAACGGCAATTGGATTGTCAATGCCGGCTTTACCAACGTCTCCGACCACTATGGTCGTATCAAGAATCTGACCTATAAACGTAACGTTTCCGTTCCCCTCAAGAAGGCGAACTTTAAGATCGTCAAACTAGGGGCTGAGCCTACGCTGTATCAGGCCGGTAAGGGTTTCAAAGGTATCCTAAATAGCACGACATTTACGTCACAAGCTGCCTTTTATTTGACGATGGACCACTACGTTCAATACTACAATGCTTCAGCAATGAAAAAGTTTGCCCCCGACGGCGCTGTAGCCACTGTCTCGGGTCTTGATGTTTGGAAGCCAACCCACTCGGCCAAGGCATATAAAGTGACGACCAAGGGTAGAACGACGAAAATCTACACCCATCGGGCCATCAAGGGCTTGCCCAACAAACGCCTTGCCAAAGGCAAATACCGTTTGACTATCAAAGACTTGAATCGTCAAACAAATCAAGACTTTTTCCCATTTGAGGATGCGTACTATGCCTATGCCACCTGGTCTAGCTATCGGGTCAACGGCAAGCCTTACTTCTCCGGCACCGCTGACGAAGACTATGACTAAACTGGTTTAGAGATTTGGAACAAATAGGCCGCCTGCGGCTGCCAGGGATTACGCCTGCTGTGGGGACGCTTCAGCCTGGGAACCGGGCTTCTCGCTCGACTTTAAGCCCCGCCAGGGGCACGGGTCTTAAAGGTCGCCCGTACTGTAAGGCCGAGAAAAACACTCGGTCTAACAGTACCGCCACGGCCGGCTCCATCCCTGACCTCCTCCGGCTAGGTTGGTTCTTTAGTACAGCCGAGAGTCTCAGTCTCGTATTCCTATGGTATTCAATTAACTTTTAACTTAACCGACCAGTCCCACTACCGCATTACTCGGAGTGGGACTGGCCGGTTTTTCTCTACGTAACATCTGAGACTAAAATGGTATGATGGTTAGTAATTAGATAGACAAAATCGTCTACCAACTCAAGAAAGAGGTAACCTCCTTTGCACTGGACCTATACGCGCACTCTGCCCTCAACTCAAATATCCCGTTCCCTACGAGACCAGCTGACGGCTTGGTTACTCCCGAGCCACCTGGTTCATGATCTGCGGATTAATCAGCGCGTGCTTGTCAATGGCAGTTACCGGTCAATGAACCAGCTCGTCGGACCCGGGGACCTCGTTCAAATGACCTTTGTCCCCGACGACTTCAAGGAACCCTTTCCCGAGGTCGATCCCGACAGTGCGGCTACCGTGGCCGTTATTTATGAAACGGCGGACCTCCTCATCGTCAATAAGACGCGGGGCAGTAAGACGCACCCGAACCAACCGAGTGAACGTGGGACCACTCTAAACCACGTTGCGGCCTACCTGGGAGCCGATCAACCCGGCCCTTATATTTTAAGCCGGCTGGATCAGGAAACTACGGGTGCTTTGATGATGACCAAGACCCCTGCTGTCGTGCCGATCATGGTACGCAACATTGCCGAGAAGCGCGTTCAACGCACCTATTTGGCCTGGGTGGCTGGTCACCTGGCTGGTGAAGGGACATTTGACGCCCCCATCGGCAGAGACGGTAGCGTCAAGAATCTTGTGTAAATGAAATGCCTTCGTACATATAATATGTATC
>NZ_JQCA01000032.1 GCF_001437125.1 Levilactobacillus paucivorans
CATAAATGAAACCCCCAAAATTGGATTTTTCTGTCCAACCTTGGGGGTTCACTTTAAGTAGTGATTTCTACACTGCTTGACGGTTTAACTGTTAAAAAGAGTTTACTTCAAATCTTCCTTGTCGAAGAAAGCGTCGACAACCCGTTGGCTAGCATGGCCGTCTTCCCAATTGTTAAAACGATCGCTGAAACGTTGGTAAGCACCGGCATATTCCTGTTCAACCTTAGGCAGGTTGTGCAGGGCCGACAACACATCGTCATTGGTCTTCAACAGTGGTCCTGGGAGATCTTTTTCCATGTCGAGGTAGAAGCCTCGCAAGACACTCCCGTACTTTTCGTAATCGTAAACGAAGTACAGAATCGGGCGTCTCAGGATGGCGTAATCGAAGAACACACTGGAGTAGTCGGTGATGAGTACATCGGCAATCAGGTACAGCTCGGCGATATCGTCGTAGCTGGATTCGTTATAAACGAAGTCCCCGAAACCGGTCGTGTCCAAGTGTTCCGTGATGAAGTAGTGGGTCCGTAAGACCAGTACATATTCGTCACCGAGTTCGCGCTTCAGACGTTCGATATCGAGCTTCAACGTGAACTTGTAGTCCCCGACACCATAGTAGTCATCGTCACGCCACGTTGGGGCGTAGAGGATGATTTTCTTGTCGAGCGGAATTCCCAACTGTTCCTTAATCTTACGAGCCCGGTCATCTTTGTCCGGGACACTTAAGATATCGTTACGTGGGTAACCTGACTTCAACATCTGACCTTCTGGATACATGAAGGCGTGTTCGAAGACGTCGACGGAGAATTGGTTAGCGGTGACCAGGTAATCCCATTGACGGGATTGAGAGAAGAAGATCGCCTTGTACATTGGATTGGCACTGGCCACGTTATCCATATCGAAGACCAAATGCTTCAATGGAGTTCCGTGCCAAGTTGACAGGAATTTGGTTCCAGGACGCTTGACGAACCATTGTGGTTGACGCATGTTGATGACCTGGTACTTAGACGTTGCCAGGTAGTACATGTAGCGCCAGCCAAACCGTTTGACCACGATGGTATCTGGTCGATCGGCCGGGGTGTCTTCGACGTCGGGATTCATGATCCAAACGTGCTTGAACTTGCCAGGATAGTTTTCCTGCATGTAGTTGTAAATGGCCTTAGGGCTATCCGAAAAGTTACGACCCAAGAAGGATTCGTAAATGATGACCCGTGGCTTGATGGGCATCTTGGTAAACCACCAGATGTAAGACAGACGGGTGAGACCCCGGCCGTGATGGTGGAGCACCCGGTTCAATTGCCGTAACCGCACTAGGCTGTTGATTCGGGATTGAGGGCAGGTTGGGCGTCGCCGGATGTGGTGCAAGATTTGCCGACTGAGGAGGGAGACGTCGCCATATGCGGCGGCATCCGTGTCCTTCAGGTAGCGGTGCAGGTCGTTCATCAAGGCTGGCACGTCGTCCACCGTGACCGGTGAGCTGGTAGCCAAGGCTTGATAGAGAAACCGGTGCATCCGTAGCAAGGTATAACGACTGAAGGCAAAGTGCAGATCATCATTCTTGATGAGATCCAGACTCGCCTGCCAGGCGGCTACCCGTTGTTGCCAACGGGTTCCAACCTCGAGTTGGTGAATTGAAGGTTGGTTGATCGGGTCGTTGTGCTTGACCCGGATGTAGTGAGGCGTGGCTAACCGCAGATACGAGCTGGTTAAGGCCATGACCTGAACTAGGAAGGGAAAGTCGGGGTAGAGTTGGTTGTCAGGCATGAATTGAATGTCATGATCCTGAACCAATTTACGGTCGATCACCTTACCGGTCAGTTTAATTTGACGGTTAAATTGATCCCAACGCGTGTCACCACGCAATTGAACGTACTTGTGTTCCAACCAGTTCAACGCACTGGCGTCAACCGCTGGAGCATCTGGCAATTGTTGGGTGACAGATGGATCGAAGTTTAAGGCAAAGTTCTTAGGTGCCCGCCGCTTGGCACCGCCCCATTTGGGCAGGGTGTCCAAGGCTTCCGTCTGTTCCAAACTATTGAGGAATGACGACTGGGGTTCGTAAGTGGGGTATTGGTTCAAGTCGCCCAGGGTGTCGGTAGCGGGATTGATCGCTGCCATTTCTGCCAGGGCACTGGGTACCAGGAAGTCATCGCTATCCACGAAGACTAACCAGTCACCGGTTGCCGCAGCCACGGCCGCATTGCGGGCCGCACCCATGGTGTTACCATCAAAGGACACTTGACGGACCTTGAACGGCACCTGCCACTCTGATTCAGTGAAGTCGAGGGGCGCGTTGAGCGCGATAAGCCACTCGAAATCGTGAGTCGTTTGGTGGACTAAGTTTTGCCGTAGGGCTAATAGTTGATGTAGTTCACCCGTTTGACAGGGTGTAATTAAACTAAATTTCATGACAACCTCCTAATAAAACAGCCGATGTGCCATCTGTGGTGACACCATCCGCAAGAGCCCTAACCGCGACCAAACTTTGGTTGGTGGGGTAATGAGTTCTTTAATCCGACTCAGGAGCTGGACATGATTGGCCGCACTGAGATTTTTTTTGCCAGCAGTGTCTAACAGAGTATTCAGCTGACGCTGGAAGTACTCTGTGAAGACGGGTTGCCACATGACACCCAATGATTGTACGTCGATGTGTTGGAGCTCATCGAGCCATTCGACAGGGGTGGCTTCCGCCCAGACTTGTCGTTGAATCGTTGGCACGTGGAGCCGTAAGACGTCTTGGCTGAGCTGGAGCACATGAAAGGCCTGCGCGATGGAAACTAGGGGCAGGTCGTGATCCAGTAACGTGACGGGTAACAATAACCCGGTTGGACGGATGCGTTGGGTCAGACGACCCACACTTTGTAAATCGGTTTGAATGCTGTAACTTTGACGGGCCCATAACGTCATTTGGCGTTCAGTGGGGGTCGTCGGTGTGGCCGAGGTTAGATTTTGAAAGGTCAGTTGAGTCGCAGATGAATCGTGTTCGGCGAGATAAGTTGAGATCTGTTCGTCAAGATCCTGCGTCGTTTCAAAGGCTGACAGACTGATCGGACTGCCGGGATGTTGCGTTGCCAGTTGATCCCATTGTTGCAGGGCACCCGGTAAAACATGATCCGTCTCGCGTAGATTAAGGAGATAGTTGTGGGGTGTCGAGGGCAAATTCAGGTCATTGACTGAGAGATGCCAGCTGGCGGCTTGGGCCTGTTGTTCGGCCGTTAGCGATTGTTCAGTTGGTAGTTGTAGATTCAGCGTCGTGGCGGCAAAGTTTTGGTTGGCGAGTTCCTCAATGAGGGAACTGAGCTTGGCCCAGTCCAACTGTGCTTGCGGCACGATGTTAACGAAAACGTGCATAATTTTTCCTTCTCCGTAATGTATGTAAGTTTAGTAGACAGTAATTTGGCAACGACTCCTATTATACCGAGATCTGGGAGGGTTGCCACCTAAAAATGCAAAAAGGTGAAATTCTTAACCCTAATATTGAAGGGTTTTAAACATCGTCGCGGCTTAAGAGTGTGATCGCCTCACCGTTTGCTTGCCGGCGATCGATGTTGTCTTCTCCCCAGACACAGAGTTCGTGGAGAATTCCTGAGAGGCTTTCACCATAATCCGTCAGGGCGTATTCAACCTTAGGTGGGACCTGGTGAAAGACGTGGCGCGAGACGATATTGGCAGCTTCTAACTCGCGAAGCTGTTGGGTCAACATCTTCTGCGAAATCTGAGGGATGGCCCGGGCTAGTTCGCCGGTCCGCATGGTGCGGTGACGCAAGTGACATAGAATGATTGACTTCCATTTGCCACCGATGATTTCCATGGTAGCCTCGACGCCAATGTGATAGGTCTTGGTGGGCATAAAACAGTTCTCCTCGTTGATGGTTACTTTTTGGTAAGTAGGGCACTTTAAAGTGGGTTCTTGTTCCCTAGTTATTAGCCAGTATAATCAATATTTATCACGTACGCAATCTGAGGAGGGTATTATGACAAAACAAAAACAAATTTCAGCAACCTTGACGTTACTAGCGCTCGCTGTGAGTGCCTTTGCCATTGGGTCAACCGAGTTCATTAGTGTCGGGTTGATTCCGATGTTGATTCAAAGCTTCCACGTTAGCATGGCGCAGGCCGGATTGACGGTTTCCGTCTATGCGATGGGAATCATGATTGGGGCACCCGTCATGACTCTCCTGACCGGTCAGATTAACCGTCACACCTTAATGGTCATCATCATGTTACTCTTTATCACCGGGAATCTGGTGGCGGCCTTTGCCCCAACGTTTGCTGTTTTGCTGGCAGGACGGGTGATTGCTGCTCTGGCTCATGGGATCTTCATGACGGTGGCCTCGGTGATCGCGGCCGATGTCGTGGCACCTTCCAAACGGGCTTCGGCAATTGCCGTAATGTTTACCGGACTGACGGTAGCCACGGTTACTGGGGTGCCAATGGGCACCATGATCGGGCAACTGGGTGGCTGGCGCTGGTCGTTCATCTTTATTAGTGTAATTGGGTTAATTGGCTTGATCGCCGACTATATTCTAGTGCCACGCGAGTTGCCATTACCAAGTAAGGCGACCGCAAAGGGGCTGTTACGCGTTTTGGGTAACCCACAACTCTTATTAGCACTCTTAGTCACGGCCTTGGGTTATGGGGGGACTTTCGTCGCTTACACCTACTTGTCACCTTTATTGGAACAAAAGATGGGCTGGTCGAGCAGTGCCGTCGTGGTGATTCTGGTCGTTTATGGTTTGATGGTGGCCTTAGGGAACACCCTGGGTGGCCGTTGGGCGAACAAGAAGCCCTTGGCAGCTTTATTGAAAATGTTCATGGGACTCTTCGTGACGCTGTTGGTCTTATCTTTGACGGCAAGTAGCCACTGGTTGGGTCTCCTGACCGTTCTGGCGATGGGTTTCTTCGCCTTTATGAACGTGCCTGGCTTGCAGTTGTATATCGTCCAGTTAGCGGAGAAGTACACGCCAGCTGACATTACGATGGCTTCGGCCTTGAACATCTCAGCCTTTAACGTGGGGATCGCTCTGGGTTCTGGCATCGGTGGTCAGGTCACAAGCCAAGTTGGGTTAGGGTGGACACCGTTCTTCGGTGCCGTGATGGTGGCCATCAGTATTGGCCTTACGGTCGGCCTGATTCGCTTAGCTCGTCCAGCCAAGCGATTGGTAAAAAAGTTTAATCGTTAGAGAGAATGAATGATTTAAGAGGTCCTCGACAGGTTGTCGGGGGCCTCTTTTTGGTGGGTGATGATTCGGGAGTCGTCATATTTCGAAGAAATCCCTGCTAAAGGTGCGTGGGAGAAGCGTTGTCCAGTTAAGGGCGAGGTAATAGGCAACGCTACTCGTAATATTAGTGATTTTATAGTGGATTGTGGCTGAAGACTAACGCGGGACACGATGTTCCAAACTTTTCCAGTATACTTTCAGAATCTAGATCAGAACTGGGGGGCTTACTTTGGGGCGTAAGCAGCTGTATCAATTATTTCTATTACTTGTGATCTGCGGTTGGGGCCTGATGGTCAGCAATTCAGCGCAGGCGGCCATAACCCGAGACGATGACATGCTCGCAGCAATTGCGAGTGCGCCGCCGGGATTTTCACTCGACCGGGGCTTTAGTCCCGGTCGATCATACGGTGCGGCAGACAGGTTATTGGATGGTCCCGCCATACCGAAACAGATTGCACAGTTAACCAATGATAATTTCAATCAGATGTACCGTCAGGTGGGGGTATTGTGGTCTAAGGTGCCAGGGACGCAGAGTCAGCCGCGGCGCATCCCGTTGACCCGTGATCAGCACTGGTCATTTTGGTTGTACTTTGGTAATAAGGGTGACAAGGCTGCGGATGGGATGACCTTTACGCTCCAAAATGCGGCGACCGGCACGGATGCGCTGGCGAGAGGTGGGTCCGGTCAGTCGCTGGGAGTTTGGGGCGGCGATACCAACGCCAGTGGGGATACGTCGTACATTTCTCAAATTGCCTTGCAGAAGAGCTGGACATTAGAATTTGATACCCACGTTAACAACGTCGTCAATAGCGTGAGTCAGGCCAATTACTTTGACTATGAGGCAGTTCCGAGCCAAGGCCCACACATTGCCAGTAATTATCCTGGTGAGAAGGGGAGTTATCAGATCTTTGGCAGTCGGGGGCATTACTATTTTGGATTGAAACACCGCCAGCCTAAGCTTATGGCTAATCCTTCGAATGGCCGTTGGCATCATGTGACCATGGATTGGCAGAAGGTCAAGAGTCAAATGACCTATGCCTACAACGACCGTGATCCACAGACTGGGCAGGCGCTCACGCCGGAGGTTCAGGACAGTATCTCGATTGACTTGACCAAATTGGGGACACCGGATCAACCAGCAACCAGTGCCGTCTGGGGACTGACTGGAGCTACGAGTTCAAGAGGTGAGAATAACTTGGCAGTGGTTGACCAGGAACCTGGGCAGATGCGTTTCGATGTTGACCAAGACACTCAGGTAGTCACCGCGGACGGGCAACGCCAACCGGTTCATGAGGGCGATCGGATTCCGGGAGATGCGGAAGTGTTCTACCATTTCAAGGCAACTGGCCAACCAGACGGCTTTCGGACGAGTGATACGACCGCGGTCGTTCTAAGTTCGGCACCAGCGCTTAAATGGTTGGCGGGAAGAGTCCAGCAGCCTGGGCAGTCAGCGCCACTCTATGCGTTTAATGCCGCGGAGTTGGCAGAGCCGCCGATGTCGCATGCCATTGGACAGGATGTCTTCACTAAGGATCAACCGACCGTCGAGACCGAGCTACAGGCCAAGGGGCAGTCGCCGGAGGAAGACACCTACGTTGCCCCACAGACTGCGATTTATTACGGCGAAAATCATTATGTGGCGGTCAGGTCCGTGGGTTATTATTTGAAACGTAAGCTGAACCTAAAACTCGAGAAGCTGGGCACACCTACCGCGGCGGTGGTGCCACAAGCGGATGCCGAAATAGCGGGTCGCTTAAGTAACAATGGCCGGACGATCCAGCCAGACGCTATGGCCGATTCTAGACTGAGTTTTTCGGTTAACGGCAAGTCATACACATTTACGCAGCTTGATGGGGCGTGGACGGGGACGGCCGGTCAGTTTAAATTGCGGGTACCGGCCGCACTATTGCATCAAGGCAAGAATAAGCTGACCATCGCGGCAACGAACCGTGATGATGTGGCCCCAGACCTCACGATTCCAATTATCCAGCTCTCTGGAGACCTAGTGTTTAGCGCCATCTCGCCGGAAAATGGTTTTGCCGGTCAGCTGACCGGGACGCAACAATTGATTAGCAGAGACAACGGTTGGAAATTGCGAGTGCGTGATGAACGAGCTGGCGAGAATCGTTGGAAACTTCAGGCAAGCTTGGCGGCGCCGCTACGAGATGAACGGGGGCATCTATTGCAAGGTGATATGGTGTATCAGGCTGGACACGAACAGAAAGTCATTGGCACCGATCCGGTTGTGGTTCACGAGCAACAGACGCACGGTTTGGGTGAAGAGACCGACGTGATCGGTGGCTGGCACCAGAACTCGGGAATGCTGATCCAGGTGCATGGTGGCGCGACGGCTGGCCGGTATCAGGGCGAACTCCGCTGGCAACTGGCGGATGCTCCCTAGTGTTTGTAATGGTTGGGGGAAATGTGCTTTGAATTGACTAGGGCGCACGGTGAAAATTTTGAAACTGACTTTTGTTTGACATATGTCGACACTTAAAAATTTGACTAGACGGTTTTAAATAACGAGGTCCCTAATTACCATTTTGACGGTGATTAGGGATTTTTTTAACAGGTCGTTCGGATGGAACGACGGTCATTCGACATGGTTCCATGCTTCCCATTATCTATTGGTTTTGTCATTTATGATCGGACACTGGGCACGATAGTCAGAACAAGACAGTCAGTCTTACTAGTCGCAGAGTTATTAGTAGTGGCCAAGATCAGTCAGATCCGGCGTAATCCCTGACAGCCGCAAGCGGGCTGTTTTAAGCCAATTTGGAGAATAAAAACCACGCCATCAACGAGTGATAGCGTGGTTCGGTAGATTATAGATTAAGGTAAATCGTTACCAGCAGCGAAGTAGACGTCGTACCATTCCTGCTTGGTCAAGGTAACATCGGCACCAGCCGCACTGTCCTTGATGTGAGCAGGAGTCATCGTTCCCAGTAAGACTTGTAAGTTGGCAGGGTGGCGTAGAATCCAGGCCACGGCAATCCCGTTCTTGGAAACACCATACTTGTCAGCTAACTTCTGTAATTCGGCATTTAATTCAGGGTACTTCGGGTCATTGATAAACATCCCAGCGAAGAGACCGTATTGGAATGGCGACCAAGCCTGAACCGTCACATGCTTACGGCGGGCGTATTCCAACATCCCCAAGTCATTGGAGGTTGGCTTGTCGTCCATGTTAACGTGCAGACCAGCGGCAACCATGCCCGCGTGAGCGGCACTGAATTGAAGTTGGTTAAAAATTAACTTTTGGTCGACGGCTTCTTGTAACATTTCGAATTGTTGAACGTTAAAGTTAGAAACCCCAAAGTGACGAACCTTACCTGCAGCCTGCAAGGTGTTGAAGGCATCGGCAATTTCTTCGGGTTCCATCAGTGGATCTGGCCGGTGAAGCAGGAAGGAGTCGAGGTAGTCGATCCCCATCCGTGACAAGATGCCATCAACCGCATCGATCAGGTGTTGCTTCGAGAAGTCATAACGCTTACCGAAGACCAGGTCGTCGTGACTCCGTTCGGGGTCGACGATGATGCCACCCTTGGATTGAATGTAGAAGTCGTCTCGGGATAGTCCGGAAGCCTTCAAGGCCCCGCCAAAGACTTCTTCAGACTTACCGTTGACATAAATATCTGCGGAGTCGATGTAAGTAATTCCGGCATCGTGAGCGGCTTCGAGGGCGTTCACTGCGGCTGGTTGATCGAGAACACCCATCCGCATGATTCCTAAGGCAACTGCGGAAGATTGCCAGTTTGTCCCACCTAAACGTAATTGTTTCATCAATAAAACTCCTTTATCAAACAGATTTACAAATCCACTAATAATCTTACCGCAGATTACCATAGATTTCGCGTGAAAGCCCTTTATTTATCAGAAAATGGTTGACTTTGTTCGGAGAACCGTTATAGTTAATTACACAAGTAACTAACCAACACACGTAATCAAACTTAATCTAAAGAGTAAGGGGATTTTAATCATGACAAGCAGTAACGCAGTGGTCGACGTACACGGCCTGGAAAAAACGTATGGAAAAGTCAACGAACGGCAGTATCAGGCCTTGAAGGGGCTAAACTTTCAGGTGGCCTCCGGTGAATTTGTTGGGATCATGGGCGCCTCTGGTTCCGGGAAGACCACGCTGCTGAACATGCTGTCGACGCTAGACGTCCCCACCAAGGGTGATGTGATCGTTAACGGTCACGATGTGACGAAGATGCGGGGAAATCAGCTCGCAGACTTTCGAGCACAAGAGGTCGGCTTTATTTTCCAAGACTTTAACCTGCTAGAAAGCCTAACAGCTGAAGAAAATATCGGTTTGCCACTGGCGTTGAAGGGGACCTCTTCCAAGATTATGGATCAGGCCATTCACGAAGTGGCGGAGACCCTGTCCATCGCTGATCTTTTACAGAAATATCCATCTGAGTTATCTGGGGGCCAAAAGCAACGGGTGGCGGCGGCCAGAGCGATCGTGCATCACCCTTCAATCCTGATGGGTGACGAACCCACGGGTGCCTTGGATTCTACGAGTGCCAGAGAGTTGTTAGATCTCTTGACGACCATCAACCAAGAACAACACATGTCGGTCTTACTTGTCACCCACGATCCGTTCTCCGCCAGCTTCTGTCAACGTATCCTCTTTATCAAGGATGGGTTGATTGGTTCAGAGATTCGGCGTGGCGATCAGGACCGGAGTGCTTTTTACCAGCAGATCTTAAATGAGCTGGGCACGTTTAACGAGTAGGGGGGAAACACATGTTAGGAAAATTAGCGCTAGCCGGAATTAAGAACCGGCGTCGCGACTATCTGGTGCTTCTGGCCGGATTAACCATGTCCGCGGCAATCTTCTATATGTTTGCGAACCTCGCTACCAACAAAGCCTTCGTTAAGGCCAATGGGGTGGTTGGCCAATCCATGCTCATCTTTGGTTTCGGGGCCGTTCTCTTGATTTTGATTACCATTGTCTACATTATGTATGCCAATAGTTTCCTACTTAGTATGCGGCAACATGACTATGGCCTCTTCATGATGTTGGGCGCTAAGAAACGGCGGATTGGCCAGTTGGTCTTCCTGGAAACGTTGATCTTAGGAGCGGTAGCGACAGCTATCGGGATTGTCCTGGGACTACTTATGAGTCGCTTCCTCGTCGGCTTCCTGCTAAATGCCTTGGGATTACATTTAGCACACCTGGAGTCCTTCTATTTGCCGGCGATCATCGCGACGGCCGTGCTGTATGTGGGCCTGTTTATCTTGGCCTCGCTATTCAACTTGGTTAAGTTGACGCGGACCACGGTTCTCAAGCTCCTGCATACCGATGAACAGGCCAATCAACCACAGGTTAAGCCCATCCGGCAGATGATTGCCGGTATCGTGGGGATTGTGTTATTAGCTGCGGGTTACTGGGCGTTAGCCAATATTAAAGCATTTCAGATAGCGGCTATTCCATTTGCCATCGTGACAATTACCTTGGGAACTTACCTGTTATTCAGAGCGACGCTGTTGACCATCATTCGGTGGTTACGCCAGACCAAGTGGGCTAAGAAGCACCTCAATGGGTTCCTGATGGGCCAACTGAACTTCCGGGTCTACAACTACACACGGATGTTGACGATTGTTTCTCTGCTCTTTGCCATGGACTTAGGTGCCATCACGGTGGGGTCCGGTTACCATCGCCAATTACCAATGATGGCTGATAGTCTGGGATCTTATACGGTAGCCATTCATGATAAGACAGCTAAGGAACAGCAGTTGATTAGCAAGCTGGACGTGGCACATCAAGCCACTTACACCCAGAAGCGCCAAGGGAAGACGGTATTTTACAATGCCGCAGAGTTCAAGCAACAACCTTATGAATTCAACGAAGGCGAAATGACCCCTAAATATGAAAAGAAGACGGCTGCACAGATGAAATCGACTGACCTTAACAGCCTCGATTTCTTGAACCTAGCTGTATTGGGTCAGAACAATCTGTACGCGCCGAAGATGTTGAGCGCGACCAAGTTTGCCCGGCAATCTGGGAAGACTGTTCCGGTGACGACGATTCGCGTCAAAAACATCGAGAAGGATCGTACAACCTTGAAGAAACTCAACCAGTTAGAACTGGCGCGCTTCCCACATGCCAGTGAACTGACCGTTGGGAATTATCAGTCTTACGAACTCATGCTGGCCTTCTTCGGTGGTCTCGAGTTCATGGGCTACTTCCTGGGAATTGCGTTCCTAGCAATGTTGGCTTCCTGCCTGATGTTTAAGATTCTCTCCGGTGCTCCCGGCGACAAGCGACGTTACCGGATGCTTTACAAGGTTGGGGTCCGCCACAACCTGATGCGTAACGGGATCGCAAAAGAAATTGGGATTTTATTCATGATTCCTGGTATCATGGGAGTAATCGATGTGTTGTTCGGTCTCCAAATGTTTAAGCCGTTGATGCCCAAGCCCATGAGTCCCTATCTGGGAATCGGGAGTACGTTTGCCATCTTCATCGGGTTGTATGCGATTTATTATCTCATTACGCTCGCCCTATATTGGCAAATTGTGTTGCCTCAGGCTCCGGCCCAAGCTCAAGCGGAACACAAGTGAGTTCATAAAGAATGTGGGAATGAAAAATGAAATTTAACTTCGATAGTCCGGAACCAATCTATCTGCAAGTCGCAGAACAGGTGGAGGAAGCCATCTTTACCGGAATCTATCGGGCGGGGGAACAGGTGCCGTCCACGACTGAGATGTCCAAAGAATTTCATATTAATCCGGCGACGGTTTTAAAGGGGATTAACCGACTCGTTGCGGCAGGTGTGATTGAAAAGCGCCGTGGCGTAGGGATGTTCGTCACCCCAGACGCCGAAAAGACGATACGTGAGAAGCGGCGGGCAGAATTCTACGACCGCTACGTCAGTCGTTTCACGAGTGAGGCCCGTAAACTCAATCTGTCGGAAGACGAGTTAATTGAATTGATTCGGCGCGGCTATGAAGCTTGAGGGTGTTAGGCGGAATTGACTGCCTGCTGACGCACGTTTCGACAATCTAAAATCAAAGAGGTAGGGGTCTGAGACAAAAGTCTCAGACCCCTATTGCGTTCCGAACGTTTATAGTTGAAACGACCGGCAAATGGCGACTGATTCCGCTTAACTCCGGTAGACAAGCAATCCAAGGCTGGAATTATTCATCTATCGACGTTAAGGCACATTGACTAATCGCCACTTGTCACACTCGTCTTTCATTTTCACCAGGGTGGGGGTTAAAGTCGGTTTAGTTTACAATTCTCAATTTTCCTCGTATAGTAGATTGCGTACAATTGATTAGTGCATTCATCCAAGAAAGAGGGAACGACTCATGAACATTACAATTAAGGACGCCGCTCAGGCTTATCTGGCGGCTCACGTTCAGCCCAATATGACGCTGTTACTAACCACGGATGACGGGTCCAATCGGTATTCGACGGTCGGGGGGACTTGTGCCATCGGTGACAAGTTCCAATTTGTCGCCTTGACCGAGGATGATGCTAACTATCCGTTAACTGTTGACAATAATGCCGGTTTGACGATTCGAACGAATGCTGACACGGCTCTGTACCTGGGTAATGGTTTAATCTTGGATCGGGTCTTTAATCAGTTATCATTGCGAGATGATACTGGTGTGCTGGACAGTGCCGTGGGCTTGATAACCTATACGGCGCAAGAGAAGTCCGACTTGGACCTGAAGCGAGAGATGCAGACGTTAGGTACCCGAATTTGCTAAGAAATTTGATGAGGTCTGGACAGTCGTCCAGGCCTTTTTAATTTGCGCTAAGTGTGCCCCCTCAGATCGATCGACTTGTCCCAACACTATTGCCAATTTAGTAGGCGTGCGCGTATACTTTAACTACGTAAATGTTGCGGGAGGGGATTTTTTTGACGAAGAACAATAAATTTTGGCGACTAGTTGTGGGGCTCGTTAGTTTAGCACTGCTCCTAATTGTCAGCCAAGTTGCCACGCCAGCTCAAGCGGCAACTAATCATAATGGGGCCGACTTTACCACGTCGGCTAGCGTAACCAATGGCCCAGATTTTAAACACAAAGATACGATTAAAGTTCAATACAACTTGGACTTTGGGAACACGCCGATTAAAAGTGGCGATACCATTACCCTGGATTTTCCAGAGAATCTGAAAGGGAAGACGCCAGGGGATACTTTCAAAGTCTATGATGAAAAGGGTGTTGTGATCGGGGAAGCGGTTGTTTCCGATACCGGAGTGGTCATCACCATGAATGATAAACTCGAAGGAAAAACCAATGACAAGTTGACCTTGAATCTCGACACGAAGTACCGTTACGAAGATACGGGAGAAAAAGATGTTAATTTCCCACTCGAAAACAATGGGAGTAGCACCTCACAAATTAACGTTGTCTCTGATGAAGCTAACTTGTCAAAGAAGGGCGTCATCCAAGATGATGGGACCATCAAGTGGACCATTTTGGTTGACCGCCGCGAAGTTGATCTGAAAAATCTAAAGATTAGCGATACCATTGGGAGCAATCAAGAATTGATCCCGGGTGTGACTGTCAGTGATGGTGAATGGTCAACGACGACGAGTTATAAGCGAAAGAAGCCAGCCTTGGTAGAGGGCAAAGACTATGACGTGAACTACAAGGACAATGGCTTTGATATGACCTTTAATGACACGGTAGATCACTTGATTGTGATTGACTACTACACCAAGATTACCGATCCGGCACTGATTGACTCCGGCTATAAATTTAAAAACAACGCCGTGATGAATTGGGGCGGTGGCGTCAATGGTGGGCCTAACTCCGAAGAAGCTAACGGCAATGTCTCATCTTCTAATGGGAACAGTGGGTCCGGTGGTGGGGACCACGTCGATCCCGATGGTAACCATGAAACCGACGAAGGAGATCCCGATGAAGAGACTGGTACCGGGACGGACGACGTCGATGGTGGTTTCGTTGAGGACAAGGTGACGACGGATAAGGACAAGAAGACACCTGCCAAGACGAGTCCAGCCAAGCCTAACAAGAAGGTGGTCGCTAAGGCTACGACAACGCAAACCGCTGGCAAGACGACTGCTAACAAGAACACTAAGTTACCACAAACGAATGACCGGAATGGGTGGTTCGTCACGGTTGCTGGATTCTTAACTTTGATTTCACTGAGTGCTGTTTTACGGCGTCGGTTCTAGTCATTGAATTGAATGAATTTCGAAAGCCTGAGCAAATTTGTTCGGGCTTTTAATTTAGAATGATTATTAAGTGGAAAACGGCACAAGCTCTGTTATACTCAGGGTAAAAGGAACGGTCGAGGAGGATGCGTGGATGAAACGATTACGACAATACAAGGAATTCTGGGCAGTGATAACGCTCGGAGTCATCGCATTAGGACTCCAATTTGGGTTACAGCGCGCTAACCTGGCTCAGATCTTAATTACGGCGTTTGGGTTACTACTGGCACTGCTGATGCTTGTGGAAATGGTTCAGACCCTACGTTCCGGAAAATTTGGGATTGACCTGTTGGCGATTACGGCGGTCCTAGCAACCCTAGCCGTCGGCGAATATTGGGCGGCGCTGATCGTGTTACTAATGTTGACTGGTGGGGACGCGCTGGAAGACTTTGCGGCGCGTAAGGCCAACAGTGAACTTCAGGAGCTGCTAAATAATTCGCCCCAGATTGCTCATCGAGCCGGGGACGAATCCTGGGAAGACGTTGCTGTCGGTGAAATTTCCGTGGGCGATCGCCTCCTGGTTAAGCCTGGTGAGGTGATGCCCGTGGACGGAACATTGCTGACGGGGCCAACCTCGGTCAATGAGTCCTCACTGACGGGGGAAGCTCGGCCAATAGACAAGCAAGTCGGAATGACCGTGATGTCCGGGAGCTTGAACGGTGAGGCTGCGGTGGAACTTAGAGCCGATCAGACGGCCGATAACAGTCAGTACCAAAACATCGTCCGGCTGGTTAAACAAGCCGAGGAACGGCCGGCAAAGTTCGTTCGGTTGGCCGACCGGTATGCAGTGCCCTTTACCCTATTAGCTTATGTGATCGCGGGGATTGCCTGGGCGGTGTCAAAGGACCCCGTGCGGTTTGCCGAAGTCTTGGTCGTCGCTTCACCTTGCCCACTGATTTTAGCAGCACCGATTGCTCTGATCTCGGGGATGAGTCGGGCTAGTCGAAATGGAATTATCGTGAAGACTGGGACGACGTTAGAAAAGTTAGCCAAGGTTAAAACGGTGGCCTTCGATAAGACCGGAACGATTACCCAAGGACGTCTTGTGGTGGATCGGGTGGTGCCCGTCACTGCGCTCAGTAGTGATCGACTCCTCCAGTTCGCGGCGAGTGCTGAACAGCACTCGGGTCACGTCTTGGCGCAGTCGCTAGTTGCCGCTAACCAGGAACCACTTCTAGAAGCCAGTGGGGTCAATGAGACCACGGCTCAAGGAGTGGCGGCGACGATCGACGGGCAAGCGGTCCGCGTCGGTAAGCGCAGCTTTGTCACCGAAAATAAAGTGGAACAGCCGGACCAAACAGCGGTATACGTAGCCGTGGCTGGTATTTATCAAGGGTACGTGAGCTTCACCGATCGCGTTCGGCCTGAGGCACAAGCGACTATGGGCGTTTTGCGTGACACCGGTGTGGAACACCTCCTCATGATTTCCGGGGACCGCCGTGCCGTAGCGGAAATTATCGCTAAAGAAGTTGGGATCGACCAGGTTCACGCGGAGTGTTTGCCGGCCGATAAAATTAAGGTGTTGGCGGATCTCCCAGTCGAACAGTTACCAGTCGCGATGGTTGGAGACGGAATTAACGATGCCCCATCACTGGCAACGGCCGATGTTGGCATTGCCATGGGAGCACACGGTGCCACGGCGGCCAGCGAGTCCGCCGATGCGGTGGTCCTCAAGGATGATTTGACGCGGGTCAGTGTGGCCAGAAAGATTGCGCAGGATACGATGCGGGTGGCAAAACAAGCCGTCTTGATTGGAATTTTTATCTGTACCGGATTGATGCTGATTGCTAGCTTTGGGGTGATTCCCGCCATCGTTGGGGCTGTCTTTCAGGAAGTTGTTGACACCGTCACCATCCTCTATGCCTTGCGGGCCCGAGTGGATCGCTAGGCACCCACTTGGAGAGAACGTTACTTTCCTAAGCCAGGTCGATTGCGGTATGATAAAGCTGTAAGTGGTTTCAATTAAATCGAAGAGGAGCCTGAAAGATGACAAAATCTATCTACACCGATTATTTCTTTGATGAACCGGCTTATAACACCCACGATGGTGGCTATGTTCCTTTGGAAGAACCCACCACGCCTGAACAACCTTTGCGGATTCCACCGTTATTGAAACCAGATAAGGAAACCGCAACGGATACTTACTACACGGTCGAAGCCCAAGCAGGAGAAACACAACTCCTACCAGGCAAGAAGACCAAGACCTGGGGCTACAATGGGAGTCTGCTGGGTCAAACGATCGTCTTCGCTAAAGGCAAGACCATGCATATTGATTTGAAAAATAGTTTACCGGAACTGACCACATTCCACTGGCACGGTCTGAACGTTCCCGGTCCTTACACGGACGGTGGCTGTCACGCGCCCGTATATCCTGGGAAGACCCGCCACATCGACTTCAAGGTCGATCAACCCGCTGCGACGCTGTGGCTACATGCCCATCCATGTCCATCAACGGCCGAACAGGTCTGGCATGGACTCGCTGGTCTGGCCTTGGTTACCGACGATGTCGAGGCTAAATTGCCATTTCCACGTCACTACGGGGTCGACGACATTCCGTTAGTCTTACAGGACCGGCGCTTCCACGAAGATAATCAGTGGGACTACGATGCCGACTACGATCCCGATGGGGTCCAAGGACCAACGGCGATGATCAATGGGACTATCAATCCTTACTTTGATGTCACCACGCAACGGCTCCGGCTACGGATTTTGGATGGGGCCAACCGGCGTGAATGGCGGCTTCACTTTAGTGACGACTTACCATTCACGCAGGTCGCTTCCGATGGTGGGGTCTTGCCAAGTCCAGTTGAATTTACCCATTTGATGTTAACCTGTGCCGAACGGGCCGAAATCATTGTCGACTTCGGGAAGATTCAACCTGGGAAGACGGTGACGCTTTACTCGGATGACGTGCCGCTGGTTCGGTTCCGGGTTCACGACTTCGCCGCAGATGATGTGACGTTGCCAGAGCACTTGGTCGACATTCCTGATCCAGAAGTCACGCCCGATACCCCAGTCCGGAAGGTTGTCATGTCCGGGATGGATGAAGCAGTCATGATGGATGGCAAGAAATTTGAAATGCAACGTATCGACGCCCGCCAGAAGGTTGGCAATGTTGAATTGTGGGATATTACAAACACGAATGATATGGATGGCGGAATGGTTCACCCATTCCACATGCACGGGACGCAATTCAGAGTGTTATCCAGAAATGGCCATGAACCTTATGCCAATGAGCACGGATTAAAGGATACGGTTGGGGTCAACCCCGGCGAAACGGTTCGCATCAAGGTCTGGTTCGAACACACTGGGGTCTACATGTATCACTGCCATATCATTGAACACGAAGATGGCGGGATGATGGCGCAAATCGAAGCGTACGATCCCGATAATCCGAAGACTTATAAGTTAATGGATATGGACACGTTAATGAACGCGATCGCTGAAGAACGTGGAATTGACGTTAAGGATCTCCGTTTAGCGGGGATGAGTTCCTATGAGAAGATGGGAATGAAAATGTAAGAGAGTGCGAAAAAGGGCGATTAGGTCCTGAGCATTAGAGGAATAAGGTGTTTCTGTTCGGCTACGCCGAGCAGGAGCACCTTATTTTTCTAAGCGCAGGGACCTAATCGCCCTTTTTCGCACGTTTCAGAGGCCGCAAGTTTCCGGATCTAGTGGCGAGAGCCAGTCAAATGATTGCTAGTTCAGGCAGCAACGGCTAAGCGCAGGAGTCTGGCTCGCGTAGCACGTTTCAGAAGCAACAAGTTTCCGGATCTAGTGGCGAGAACTAGTCAACTAACGCAAGTAAGTCGGCCCAACAATAACGATTGAGCGAATACCTTTTTCGCGGCAGAAAAATTAACAAGAATCAATGTATAAGTACCAAAATAATTAGGCAGTGTTCGGCTAGTGGAAAGTATTGTTGACCGCAAATGTTTGTGCCATAATTACAATGTACATACTGAATGATTTTCTACAGGAGGATATTCATGAAATTAGGACGGTTCGGTGTCTGGCTAGTCACAGGATTATCGTTATTCATTGGCGTGGGTGTTGCGGCTGCCAGTCCAGCACAAGTTGTCCATGCGAAAGCCAAGACGACGTTAAAGACTTTTCCAAAGAGTATGCGGGGAACTTGGTATTCTTATCAATACAACACGATGTATAAGTATAAGATTACAGCGACTAAATTTATCAATAATGGTTTCGTAGAGCGTTTGCATTCACGAAAAACATCATACGTTGTCAAACATACGATGAACTCGAAACATCCATCTTGGTTTATTGCGAAGAACGCGAAGGCCAAGAAACAAACTTGGGTTACCGTTTGGGGCTGGGATCAATGGGGTGGCGACTGTGCTGCCTATCGTGTGACGACGCATAAGCTTGACGGCCATAAGGTGCCAGTCTTACAAGTAGCTGGTGGTCCGGCCACCGGGTATTGGACGACGGGTCATGGTTATCATACGAAGAAGTTAGCAAAAAAGTATGGCAATCACTACTACAAGGGTGAACGTAAACACAGCTTGAATTAGCACATGTATTTAGTGGCAAAATAGGGACTAAAAAAGCGTTTGGAATTTAAATTCCAAACGCTTTTACTGTCCATGTTTCTTCCCCCGCAACACGTGATCCACGTGTGCCAGAGTTTCATTCACGATATCCAAAATATGGGGATCGTCGAGTTGATAGAAATTTTGTTTGCCCACCCGGCGAGAAGTCACGAGTTGTTCCTTCTTCAGGAGTGCAAGCTGGTGGGAGATAACGGATTGTTCAACAGACAGCAGGTTGCTGAGCTCACTGACGTTGAGTTTCCTTTGCTCTAAGAGATAAAGGATCTGTAGCCGCGTGGTGTTGCTCAGGAGTTTGAAGATATCCTGAGAAGCATTGAGTGCGGGTTCCTGGATTAATTTGACATTTTGAGTGGTTGCCGACATGAAAAAGCTTGCTCCTTTCATATGATCATGATAACATATGTTACGAACAACATATGTGGGGAGATGCGTCATGATAAAAACAATTTTAACAGGAGTCACAGCGTACATTTCAACCGGACTCGACTACTTAATTATTCTAATGGTAATCTTTGGCCGCGTAAAGCATGAAGACCGCTGGTTGGTCCTAATTGGGGACTTTTTAGGAACGATTGCCTTAGTTGGGTGCTCGTTAGCTATCGCATTTTTCCTAGGATTTGTACCGGCACCATGGTTGTTAGGCTTGCTGGGATTAATTCCAATCTTCCTGGGAATCAAGTTGTGGGTTGCGGGGGATGATGACGATACTGACGCCATTGCGGCCAAGGTGGCAGACCCGAAACGGCTAATCGGGAGTGTTGCCCTGATCACCATAGCAACCTGTGGGGCGGATAACGTGGGGATTTACGTGCCGTTGTTTACCACGGTGGCGCCAAGTACGATTCCTCTGATCCTCCTGACATTTGCTGTCATGGTTGTGATTTTCTGGGAGATTGGGTATCGGCTGGCGTGCTTACCTAAAGTGGCGGATATCCTCGAAAAAGAGGGACGCTACATCACCGTGGTCGTTTACATCCTAATCGGCCTGTATATCCTATGGGATAGTGGTACGGTGCCCCACCTGATTCATCTATTATAAATAAAAAATGCGATCGGGAGGCTATCCTGATCGCATTTTCGAATTTAGAAGAATAATTTGCTAGCAATGGTAACCCCAGTCATGAGCACGACCGAAGAGAGGGTGGCGGCGAGAAAGGCATTGCCCCCGCGTTGGAAAATCACCCGGAAGTTGACGCTCATCCCCAGAGCGGCCATGGCCATCCCCAGAAAGACGTAGGCTAACTTAACCAACCCGGCCAAGGTAGCGGCACTCAGTGGCAACCAGGTACCAAGAATACTGGTCAACAGGAAGCCGGCCATGAACCAAGGAATTGGTAGCTTCGTGTGCTCAGAAGTCGTGGCAGTGGTCGTTTTTTTCTGATACCACCAGCCAATGATGAGGGCAGCCGGTGCGAGCAACAGGACCCGGGAAAGTTTGGTGATGATGGCTGTGTCAAGGCTGACGGGACCGCCAGCACTGCCGGCGGCGACGGCATGGGCGATCTCGTGAAGTGATCCGCCGGTCATGACGCCAAACTGAACGGCAGTCAAGTGAAGCAGGGGCTTCAAGCCAATTTCAATCAACGTGAACACGGTTCCTAGGATGGCCACGATGGCCACGGCCAGGACTTCGTTTTCTCGTTGCCGTTCGGCCTTGTCGGGACTGACCTTGATCTGTGGGGAGACGCCCATGACGGCGGCGGCCCCACAGATACTGGTCCCAGTGGCCGTGAGAATTGCGAGCTCGCGGTCAACGCCGAGTTTACGGCTGAGGTTGTAGGTCAGCAGGACCATACCCGTGACGACGACAGCGGCCAGGGCAATGGTCTTGACACCAGCTTGGGCTAATTGAATCAAATTTAATTTAAACCCTAAGAGAATAATACCTAAACGCAAAAATTTATTACTGATAAAACCAATGCCATCCCGGCTGACGGCGATGGTGCGGGGACTCAGCTGACAGAGCATGCCCAGCAAGAGGGCCAGAACCAGGGCGCCCACCAGGTTTAAGTAAGGGAGTTGGGCGAGTTCACTGCCTAAAACCGCACAGATGAGTGTGGCCCCGGCCGCGAACCAGAAGCTGCGGGTGCTAAGGGTTGTTCGAATATCCAAGATGTTCTCCTCCTCGAAAATGATAAGTCTTAGTTTACCGGAAATTGGTTATAAGTTAAAATTGGAATGAATAATAGCGTCATAAGAACGACTTATATAAGAGAGAGGGAAAAGCCATGCTCGACAATCGCTATCAAACGTTTCTAGTGCTCGCAACGACGAGATCCTATACGCAGACGGCCCAACAACTCTACATTACCCAACCGGCCGTTTCCCAGCAGATCAAGAGTCTGGAGGCAGAACTTGGGGTAACACTCGTCACTTATCGGCGGCCGCATCTGACGATCACTCTGGCCGGACGGGAGCTCGCAGATTTGGTTCAGCGGGTCCAAGTTCAAACGGATAAAGTGTTGGACCATCTCAAACATCCGCGAACGCCGAAGCACTTGACCTTCAGTACCACGCTGTCACTCAGTGAGTTCCTCGCACCGCAACTGATTGGTCACCTCCAGCAAGCCGGACCCTACCAGGAGATTACCTGTCGCGTGACGAATACGCAGGCTGCCTTGGCGGCGTTGACCACGGGGGCGAGTGATTTCGCCTTGATTGAAGGAAACTTCGATAAAAGCCAGTATGACTACCAGGTCGTTCGGCAAGAACCGTTTGTGGGCGTGGTAGCGGCTGACCATCCCCTGGCGGCCTTACCTACAGTTAGTTGGACTGACCTCCTCAACTATCCCTTAATTATCCGGGAGACGGGTTCCGGTAGTCGCGAGATTCTCCGGCATCTCGCCGCGGCAGCTAACGTGTCGTTCGCCGAATTTCCACAAATCGTGACCGTCAATAATCCTACGGCCATCCGAGAACTGGTGGCCCAGGGAAGTGGCATTAGCTTTGTCTACCGCTCGGTGGTGGCCACGGCCATTGCCCGAGGAGACCTCCATGTCTTACCATTAGAAGCAGGGCAACTCAAACATGACTTGGACCTGGTTTATCCTCACGACAGTTATCTGGCTGGTGCTTACCAGAGCTGGGGAGAGTGGCTAAGGGGACAACAAGGGTAGTAGTGTTTCTTGATTTTTATATAGTTGAAACGTGCGAGAACAGGCAGCCGGCTCCGCTTAACCCCAATAACCAAACGACCCAAGCCCAGGGTCATTCGGTTATTGACGTTAATGCTCGCCGGCTAAACGCCTGTTCTCGCACTCTTACTGAGCAGATGATTAGACAAACACCGTCAAATATTGATATAGTAGTACTATTGTCGTCAAAAATCAGAGAAGGGGTGAGCCACCGTGACGAAAAAAACGAAACGGGCCATTTTTATTTTAATTTTTAGTGAATTCCTAGTCTGTCTAGGAATTAGCTTAGTGATTCCGGTCATGCCATTTATCAAGAATGAGTTGCATCTGACCGCCACCGATATGGGGATTATGAATTCCCTCTTTGCCTTTGCCCAGTTCGTGGCTTCGCCAATCATTGGGCGGCTCTCCGATCGCATCGGACGGAAGCCGGTATTAACTGCAGGACTCCTGCTATTCATGGTGTCCGAAGTGCTGTTTGCCTTGACCAACCGGTTAATGGTCTTCAACATTTCACGGTTAATCGGTGGGTTGGCCGCCGCCATGGTGGTGCCAACGGCGATGGCCTTGGCCGCCGATATTACCACGAAGCATCAGCGAGCCAGAGTTATTGGCTGGCTGTCGGCCGCCTTTAGTGGGGGACTCATCTTGGGACCTGGTATCGGGGGAATTCTGGCGGGTATCAGTTATAAGACGCCATTCTGGGCCGCTGGTGCCCTAGGGTTAGTCAGTGCAATTGTCCTGATCAGCCTGTTACCCAGCGATGCCGAAACCAAGAAGACCATGGCTGAGGTTGATGATCCCATCGCAGAGCCTTCAGCTCATCCCATGAGCCGAGCTTTCTGGACGGTGCCGATTATCATTCTCTTTACCATGATTCTGGTTTCCTCGTTTGGTCTGCAAGGGTTTGAAAGTATTTACAGTATCTACGTCAACGAAGTGTTCCACTTTAGCTTAAGCAATATCGCGTTAGTGTTGACCCTTAATGGATTAATCTCATTATTCCTGCAAGTGGCGATGTTTGATACCCTGGTGAGTCGATGGGGGGAACGGCGAGTTATTCGGGCCTGCTTCTTCCTGGCAGCCATCTGTGTGGTCTGGATTACTCAGGCTCACGGGAAGATTGCCGTGATGATCGCGACACTAATTATCTTCTCCTCATTTGACCTATTACGCCCAGCGATTACCACGCTGTTAACCAAAGCCAGTGAATCCAACCAAGGCTTGATTAATGGATTGAACATGTCGCTTACCAGTATCGGTAACATTGTCGGCCCCATCATGTCGGGGATGTTACTAGACATGAACCCCCACTACCCATACCTCGTGGTAGCGGGTTTCCTCATCGTTTCTTACCTGATGGCGTTTCTGTTGAAACGGCCCGAAGCGATGCAATCGGTAGAATAGAAAAGAAAAAGAGTGTGGAAAAGGGCGGTTAGTCAGCGAGCATTAACGGTGATAACCAGATAATCCTGGCTTTGGATTATTTGGTTATCAGTGTTAAGCGGAACTGACTGCCCTTTTTCACACGTTTCCACCATATAAATACCAACGACAGAAGAGCCTGGGACTAGTTTCCAGGCTTTTTTTATTCACCTATAAAAGATTAAGCGAAGGGGCCAAACACGCTGCCCCACTAGGTTCTAAACGGCTTTTAATTCCACCGAGAACACAAAAAGCAGCTAGCAAAGCTAGCTGCCTCCCCCAAAGCCTCCGATTGGCCATGGCCTATTCTGTTGGAACAACCGTATCACTGGTCTCTTCCCCAAGAGAATCAGTGATCCAGTAATAAATAGTTGGTTGGTGTCAGCCACATTGTCCCTCCCCAAAGGGACAACGTGTGGTCATGAACCAGGATGGCGCCAGCTGTTGAGTTACGGCTCGAACAAACTAAACGGTCGCGGTATTTATGCGTTACCCCCCAGTAGCGCACAAACAAGTTGAAGCGGCAAACAAAGCATTTTGACCCCGAATTGGTCTCGTTGGAAAGACCTATCAGGCATCAAATGATTTGTATCCATCCGGATGTTACAAGTACATTATATGGGGGATTATGGGTTTGGTGAATCCCGTAATTTAAGGAGTGAGTTACTAATTTTAACCTAGTTGGTCCTGTACGTGGTATGCTAATACTAAGCGTAATTGAGAAGATTGGTCTAGTTAAATCATGACGCCAGAAATGGCTGGGTTTGTTCAAAGTTTGAAAGGGAGGAATCACCATGCCACAGCCGTATCACGAACGACTGAATTATACGATGGCACTGCCGCTGAGAGTCATCGATCACGGCACTTGTGGACCTAAAATGGTTTTGCCGCACTGGCACAATTCGGTGGAATTGGCCTATGCTTATCGGGGCCATCCAGGAACCGTTCACATTGGGAGCTCGACGTTTGAAATGCAGGATCACCACCTCTACGTGGTTAACTCTGAAGTGGTGCACAGTTATGAAACGTATTTGGATGAGGATAATCAAATTGTGACCCTTCTCTTACCCGCAGCCTGGCTACGAAATGTGGTTGAGGACGAACAGCTGCCGATCTGGGGGCCTTTAGACCTGGATCTGAGAGCAGACCATATAGTGACTTAGGCCGCGCTGTGGACACGCTAGCCACCAATGCCGTGACGGAACCCGATCAGCGGGCAGACTATCTCGCGAGTTTAGGTGCGGAATATCAATTGGTGGGTCAATTGTTAAAACACTTACAGGTTAACGGGCAGGTCAGCAATGACCAACTGCCCCTACCAGAGCCACTGCGTCAGGCAGTGACCGAGATTCAGGAGAAGTATGGCACGGCCTTTTCGATTGCTGATTTAGCCGAACGACTGAATTATTCCAGCGTTTATTTCTCCCGCTTCTTCAAGGAATACATGGGGGTGGCCCCCAAGGCCTATCTGGGTCAGATTCGTTTGGAACGGGCCACCGAGCTCTTGATGACCTCTCAGGATTCGATTCAAACCATTGCGACCAAGACGGGCTTCCGGACGGAAAAGAATTTCTTCGTGACGTTCAAGCAACACTTCCAAATGACCCCGATGACTTATCGCGAACGCTATGCCGCACAACGGGCTTGGTCGTAGCATAACCATTGCTTGTATGGGGTATTTATGGTAGACTGAGCCAACATAACACAACGAATACGAGTGCAGAGCCAACGTTGCCGTTAATTGACACGTTGGTTTTTTACGCGAAAATCACAGGAGGTATCGTTCATGTTAACCGTCAATAATGTCAGTATGCAGTTCTCCGACCGGAAGCTCTACGACGAAGTCAATCTTAAGTTCACCCCGGGGAATTGTTATGGAGTCATTGGCGCTAACGGCGCCGGCAAGTCCACGTTCCTGAAAATCATTGAGAACAAGCTCAAGCCAACGACTGGGACTGTGTCCATGGGCCCGAATGAACGGATGTCCAGCTTGAACCAAGATCACTTTGCGTTCGAGAATGAAACGGTTTTGAACACCGTGATGCAAGGGTACAAGAAGCTCTATGACATCATGACTGAGAAGAATGCCATCTACATGAAGGCCGACTTCAGCGACGCAGATGGGATTCGTGCCGCCGAACTCGAAGCCGAATTTGGCGAAATGGGTGGTTGGGAAGCCGAGGCCGAAGCGAGTCAGATGTTACAATCCTTAGGCATCGATGAATCCCTTCACCAGTTGCCAATGAGTGAATTGACGGAACCGCAAAAGGTGAAGGTCTTACTGGGCCAAGCCTTATTCGGTCATCCCGACGTCTTGCTCTTGGACGAACCGACCAATGGGTTAGATGTCCAATCTATCAGCTGGTTGGAAAACTTCTTGGCAGGTTACGAAAACACCGTCATCGTCGTTTCCCATGACCGACACTTCCTGAACCAGGTCTGCACGCACATGTGTGACGTGGACTTTGGGAAGATCACGTTGTTTGTTGGGAACTACGATTTCTGGATGGAATCTAGCGAATTGGCGGCTAAGCTGAAGGCTAACGCCAACGCTAAGAAGGCCGACCAGATCAAACAATTGCAAGAGTTCGTGGCCCGGTTCAGTGCCAACGCCTCGAAGTCTAAGCAAGCCACTTCACGGAAGAAGCAACTTGAAAAGATCACGTTAGATGACATCAAGCCATCCTCCCGTAAGTACCCGTTCATTTCATTCAATCCAGAACGTGAATTGGGGAACGACTTGGTTCGTGTGGAACACTTGAGCAAGACTATTGATGGCGTCACGATTCTTGACGACGTGAACTTCACGCTGCGTCCCGGTGAGAAGGTGGCCTTCATTAGCCGCAATGACTTAACGACCACGATTCTGATGCAACTCATTTCCGGTGAGTTGGAACCCGACAGTGGGACCATTACCTGGGGTCAAACGACCAGCACGACCTACCTGCCAAAGAACGTCAACGACTACTTCGCTGACAACGAGATGTCTGTGATCGACTGGTTACGGCAATTCGCATCCAAGGAAGAAAGTGACAACACCTTCCTTCGTGGGTTCCTGGGGAAGATGCTGTTCTCCGGCGACGACGTTAACCGTGAAGTTGACGTGATGTCCGGGGGCGAAAAGGTCCGGGCAATGTTATCCAAGATGATGTTGAGCAAGGCAAACGTCCTCTTGTTAGACGATCCTACCAACCACTTGGACTTGGAATCCATCACGGCGTTAAACGACGCACTGGTTTCCTTCAAGAGTAGTATTCTCTTTACTTCCCATGACCACGAGTTCATTCAAACGATTGCTAACCGCATCATTGAGGTCTCACCAAAGGGAATCGTCGACCGAGCAGATACAACTTACGACGAATTCTTGGGCCACAAACAGGTTCAGGATCAGGTCGCAGCGTTGTACGCCGAATAGAGTGTGATAGAAAGCGGAGTTGGCTGCCTTCTAGCGCACGTTTCGACCATCTAAATTCAAAAAACCAAAGGGATGACAGCCGTCATCCCTTTTTTTATCCCGCAATCAACGCCGTTTAGTTCCCATTAAGCTCCCAATGCTAGACTGGTTTTCATGAACGAAGCCACGAGCTTCCGAAAGGATGAGTGCGTCATGAAATCAAGTCATCAAGGCCCCAAGCGTTGGTTAATCTTTGTTATGGCAGGATTCCTCCTGTTTGCTGGCGGTGGGGGAACGGGTTACCTTCTGGGTCAACAACAGGCCAAGTCGACCCAAACTCAGCAGATGAAAAACGCCCCTAAGGGCATGAGTGGCAAGCGTCCTAGCAAGCCGAATGGCCTGCCAAGTCAGAGTGGATCGAGTAGTCAGTAAATGAAAGTTGAAATCGGCGGCTCGAAAATTGAGCTGCCGATTTTTTTAGGTGCTGCGGACCAGTTGCCCGGTATTAACTTAGCAATAGCGGATTTCATTAAATTTAGGAACCCCCTAAACTTATTGTTACAATTATGTTACAATGGGGCAATCATCAGAGGAGGAGATTCGCTATGGATTCACAGGATCGCATTGATTTCAAACTCGGGGCCAAGGCTCAGGTGTTGGATCATTTTAAATTCTACTTTTTACTGACTATTCTTTGGTTGGCCTTGGGTTTCATTGGGGGCCTGACCTACCAGCGCAGTATGAATTGGATTATGGCCGTGAACAATAATTCTGGATTTGTCTTAGGTGGAGGCCTGTCGTTGGCCGGAGTTCTAACGATTGCGTCTGCGATCATGCGGGTGGGGTCCCAATTGACCATGATTGACTTGGACCGGGGTAAAATTACCATGGATAGCCCGCTTCAACGGAGTTTTGCCTTATTTGATAAAGGACAGTACTTCTTAGGCTGGCTCTTTATTGCCATCCTGGTGGGGATTTTTACCTTCCTGTGGAGCCTGTTATTTTTTGTTCCCGGTATGATTAAAGCCTATGCGTATTCGCAATCCTTTTATATTTATCGTGACGCCATCGACCGGAACGATCCGATCACACCGTTAGAAGCGATCACGGAATCTCGTCGCCTGATGGACGGCAACAAAGCCTTTCTCTTTATCATGGACCTGAGTTTTATCGGATGGATGATGTTGCAAGGCATTACCTTTGGATTCGCCGCCTTGTTTGTGCAACCGTACTATGATCAGACGCGGGCCAAGTTCTATAACCAGCTTGTGATCAGAGATGAAGACCAGCCGGCAGCGGATACCTTCGATGGAGATCAAGGGCCAGAAGCTTAATTTTAAAATAAACAAAACGTGAGGGTGGCGCGGTTTAGCGAGCCCTCTTTCTTTTGAAAATGGGGTTGGCTCGGGATTTTTCGTCTCGGGGGGTTGCCTTTTTAACTGTACTAGGTATAATAGTACACACAGAACAGGCAGCCATACCAAGGGGTGAAGAGCATGCAAGTTAACGATCAATCCAGTTTGCCATACTACGAGCAACTGGTATTGCGGGTAAAACAGCAAATCGTTCAGGGAATCTTGCGACCGGGAGACCGGTTACCGTCGGTGCGTGAAATGGCGCGCCAGGAACAGTTGAATCCGAATACGGTGAGCAAGGCTTATAAACAGTTAGAATCCCAGCACGTCATCTTAACGGTCCATGGTAAAGGGACCTACGTGCGGGAGACCACGGCACCGGCGGGAGATTCCGCCCAAGTCGTCGCGACCAAGAAACAATTATTAACGCTACTGACGGAAATTCAATATCTCGGCGTGCCTTTAGAAGACGTCGTGAGCTGGATCAAAGTGGCCTATGAGGGGGAAGCACAGTGACTTTAAATGTAGCAGGACTGAGTAAAGAGATTGGTGGTCGGCAGATCATCCAGGACATTACGTTTGAATGGGCACCGGGAGAAATTCTGGGGTTAGTCGGCCGAAATGGGGTCGGGAAGACCACGCTGTTCCGGAGCATGATGAATCACTACGTCCCAGAGGCCGGACAGGTCACGGTGGATGGTCAGAACGTCCAGCAGGTTCCCAGTCGGCAACAGCAATTATTCTTTATTGACACGCAATATAACTTTTTAAATAATTATCGGTTGTGGGAACTGCCGGACTTCTTCATGGCGGTTTATCCCCGCTTTGACGAGCAGCGATTTACATCCTTGTTAGCCGAGTTCAAACTCGACCGGAATAGCCAATATCGGCGTCTTTCTAAAGGGATGCGCGCATTGGTTAACTTGGTGTTGGCCTTGACCTCTAACGCCACGTATATCATTCTCGATGAACCTTTCGATGGCTTAGATGTGATTATTCGTGAAAATATTGCCTCGATGGTCATTGACGAGGTGGCCGACCAACAGAAGGGCTTCCTGATTTCATCACATGACTTGAATGAGCTCGATGGGTTGAGCGATCGGGTGTTGTTATTAAAGGACAGCAAACTGGTTCACGATTACAACCTGGAAGACATCCGGGCTAAGGCTAAGAAGATTCAGTTGGTCCTAAACGACCGGGTGATTCCGGCCGTCTTAAAGGAACACAGCCAGTTGATTCGCGTTTCTGGTCGGGTTTTGGTGGTGGTCATTACCAATTACACGCCGGAAGTTGATCAGGCCTTGAAAGATTTGAAGCCCGTGTTGTTTGAAGAATTACCATTAACGTTGGAAGACCTGTTCCGGGCTAACTTAGCTCACGAGACTGGTTACCAGATGATGAAGTAGGAGGGGCAGACATGTTTAGCAATAAATTAGATCGTTTAATTTGGCGGCGTCATCGCAAAATGATGGCCGTGATTGGTGGCATTGCCCTGTTGGGGACCGTCATGATGACGTTGATTCTACTGCACGCGCTGAAGCAGAATCCGGAACCCAATATTCACATTGTTTCGGGGTCAATTCACAAGTGGCAAGTGTATAAGGGAAACTACTTTAGCGCTTATTCCTGGTGGCTCATCTTTGCCTTCTGGCTGGGTGGGTTGGAAATCATGCACCTCGACCTACGGGACCACTTCAATGAGTTTCTCTTTAGCAGTGGCTTCAGTCGCTTGAAGGTCTACTGGGCTAAACTGCGGATCGCTCTGAGTGCGCTGTTGGGAATGTCAGTGGTGATCTTGGCCGTTCAATATCTCCTTTACTGGCTCAGCAAGCCGAATGGCACGACCTTCACGCTGGCCTGGCCAGGACTGATCACGTCTTGGGCGATGGGATTGGCTTTCTCCATTGGGATGTTCTCCCTGAGCTGGTTTGCCGCACTCATTGTCGGTCAGACCGGGTCGCTCATCGTGACGATCTCAGGCTTTACTCTTTCTTTAGTTGGTTTAGGTGGAATTGGTGGTAGTATCTTAAGTGGGTCCTGGTTCAAAATCTCCCAAGCAACCTTACCATGGATTGGTGCGGGCGTTTGGCTGATTACCGCGGTTGTCCTCTTTATCTGGGGAGCCGTTCTATATCCACACTTGTCACTCGAACATAATGGGGAATATCTCCTGTTCCCGCGCTTGCGGGTTCCGGTATACATTGTCTTTGTGGTGTACGTCACGTGGCTGTACAGCTACGATTCCGATGCCGCAACCATGTTGGGCGCATTTATCTTAGCAGCCCTCTTCGGTTACGGTTGGCTCTGGCGGCCCCGTTTGGGTGAAAAGTGGCATCAATGGCGAGAAAGTAAACAGGCTAGAGAGTAGGAATTTAAAATAGAAACATCGGATGGGCATGGCTTGGGGAAGTCAGTCATCCAGGGGGAGCGTTTGACCGTTGGGGAACGGTTGGACGACAAAAACAGGCATCGCTGACAAGTTTGTCGGCGGTGCCTGTTTTTTGATCTAGCGGTAGATTTGGTCGAGCGTCTTGCCGTGGGCGAGTTCGTCGATCAGTTTATCCAGGTAGCGAATGCGCTGCATGGTGGGATCGGCCACGTCCTCGACTCTGACGCCGCAGATGGACCCGGTGATTAGACTGGCTCGTGGATTGAAGGCTGGGGCCTGATCGAAGAAGGTCTGGCAATCAACGTTGGCCTGTAGCTGATGGTTGAGACCAGCCTGGTCATAACCAGTGAGCCACAAGATCGGTGCGTCAACTTCCTCAGCTGATCGGTTCTTTTTTTCGGCTTTACTTAGATAGAGAGGGTAGACCTTGGCAAAAGGCATGGTAAAGATTCGCTGTGTGGACATAACGAAAACTCCTTTCAAATGGCGTTCGTGCGGTACCAGTCGTAGATAGACTCGGCTTGATTGGCGGTTAAGTAACGCAAGGCAATGGCCTGATTACGATTACCGTGACGGACGTTAACAGTGAGGTGCATCAGGTGAGTGCGTTTCATCCAGATTGACTGACGTAAACGAACCGACTGAATTTTAGCCAGGGGCACCAAGTAGGTTTCACGGGTCCACCAGTGGCCGGTGCGCAGGACCAAGAGCTTGTGTCCGACTAAGCTGCCGCCGGTATTATTGGCTGCGAACAGGCCCTGACCAAAGGCAATGACTAAGACGAGGTCAAAGAGGGCGTTCCAGGTCGGCCAGAACCAAGTAGCAATGGCCACCGGAACTACAGCGATAAGCAGCGCGTTGCGGACCAGTAGCCACCGACGACCATTGGTCACACTCAGGGCCGATAGGTCGGGTGAGGTGGCTGGTGTCCAGTCAACGAAAGGTCGCAAGGCGGTATAGCTTTGTGGCAGGGTGACAGCCGGGAGAAGCACCAGGTCGTCATTGTTGTCCTCGGCCGCCGCACGGGAAGCCAGGAGGAGTTGGGCCGTTTGGATCCCAATCCATTGGCGGAAGACGTTCTGTTTGAACCGAACCGCCTGAATGCGTTGCAAGGGGACGGTGATGGTGTTGCGTTGAAAGAGGCCCTTGGCGACCTGAATTTGGTCACCAATCCGGGTTGCCCGGAAATGAAAGTAGCGAATGAGTAACATGACCACCGTAAAGAGCCAGGCGGCGACAGCAATCGCCAAGCCACCAATGATCAGGAACAGGCCGCTCAAGTGGGCCAAGTCCGATCCTAGGCGTTCGATGAGATTGTGAGGGAGCTTACCGTAGATCCCCAAGGCCACCAAGAGAATGGGGATAAATCCCGTCGATGTCAGGACAAATTGCCACCTAGGTCGAGTCGTCAGGGCGTAGGTGGCCTGTACGGCAGGAGCGATAACTGGTTCCGCGGAATTCGCTGTAGAGCTATCAGTCGGGACAGTGTTGGCCGCTTGACGATAGTGTTCGATGAGGGCTGCGACGTCCGGCGTTACCGCGGCCAGCCGGACCTCTGGTTTGCCATCTTCGTGGCTGGCCGTTTCAACCGAGACCTCTTCTAAATGAAAAGGTGCCAGATAGAACCATTGTTTCCGTTGCACTGTTTGAATGCGGGCATAGGGAATGTGTTCATGATGACGAACTAGAATGCCGGAGTGAAATTCCAAGGCCGTTGGGGTGACCCGATAGCTGATGGACCACCAGCTGATCAGAGGCCAAATGACGAAGATGAGAATCGCTGCGGGGATGAGAAGCTTGCCCCACCAGGACTGACTCTGAGCCAGAATAATAATCAAAAGAGGCCACCAATTTTTAACCGATTTGGCAAGGTGGTCGAGAAGGCCTAAGGGGTGCGTGCGTTTAGTTTTGGTCATGGCGGGCCTCCCGGGCGAGCTGCATGATCTGATCGCGCAGCTGTTCGGCGGTCGTCAGCTCCAGTCCTTCGATGGTGTGGGTCGTGGAGGCCGTAGCTACGGTGACCTTAGATAGCTTACGCCATTGGAGCAGCGGTCCGGCGTTGAGCGTCACATTTTGGACGCGGGCAATGGGGATGGCGACGCGCTTCTTGAAGATGAAGCCGGCCTGCATCTCAACGGCGGTGTCGGAAATCATGTAGCGGGTAAAACGATAACGATAGGGAATAAGAGCGGTTTCAATGATGGGTTCACCGATGGCAACGACCAGCATGGTGACGGTCAGCCAAGCAGCCCAATCCCAGTAGGTCTGAGCCAGCCAGAATAGGCCGGTTACGACGAGTAGAACCAGTAGGCTACCGATAGCGCTGATTCCCCAAATCAGCTTAATTCGGTTGGGTAGCGGGTGTTGTGATTGTGACATGAACTAACTTCCTCTCCTGTTAGAAACAGTGTAGCAAGGACCGCGGGAGGCGGCAACCCATCCGGAGGAGAAAAAATATTTTTGAACAGTGATCTAGACCAGTTACTGCGGCAGGTGAAACGATTAACCTAGTGGCGAAGACATCAATTTAGGGTTTGACGATTGGATTAGGAGTCCGTATAATACTCTCCAATAAGCAAACAGTCCTTTGAAGTTAGTCCCGTGAGGCTAGCAAAGGTACGGTAGAAACTACTGGGAAACCAGTGGGTGCTAGCGGCTGGAATTCTCGCGGGATTCGGCCGCTTTTTTTGTGGGCCCGGGGACTGAATACACCTACTTGGAGGAATTTATCATGGCACAAATCTATGTTGCAAGTCCGTTCTTCAGTCCCGAACAAATCGACCGCGTTCAACGGGTTGAACAAGCTTTAGAGGCCAATCCCACAGTCGTGGATTTCTATTCGCCACGCCTGCATCAAGACGCCGAACACGAACAATTCACGAAGCCCTGGGCAACTGAGATCTATCACCGTGACATGGACCAAATTGCGGCGGCTCAAATTGTGGTAACGGTGATTGACTTCGAAGCTGAAAATGTGGATTCCGGCACGGCCTATGAGTTGGGCGTGGCCACAATGAGTCACAAACCTATCATCGTCCTCCAAGAGAAGACGGAACAGGTCAACTTGATGATTTCGGAAAGCTTGCACTGGTACACTCAGGATGTGAAGGCCCTTGCTACTTATGACTTCCAGCAATTACCTAGTAATGAATTTACCGGGAAAGTGCTGTAATTCACGACAATCAAGGAGGGACTAACACATGGCACAGGAAATTAAAACGCTGGTCAAAGCACCAGCCAAGACTTATGGACGCGTCGATGCGGTCCCACGTGAGAGTCGCCGCATGGGAAATTGGGATTTATTTGCGACCTGGATTGGCGCTAATGCTAACAATGGGACCTGGTATATTGGTGGCGTGATTGCGGCGTGTGGTTTCTTGACGGCCTCGACAACACTGATGGTGGTGGGTGTTCTGGCCTACGTTCTGCTGGCCGCGGCTAGCTACATGGGTTATCGCACCGGGTTGCCGGCGATGGCGCTAACGCGGACCTCGTTTGGTCTACGAGGGAGCATTGTACCGTCGATTATTAATGTCGTTCAGTTCATTGGTTGGGCCGCGGTGAATACCTTTATTGCCGCGACGTCCATCAGTTACATATTTGGGGAGCTCTTCGGATGGCCCCTCTATGGCAAGCCGGGTGGTAACTTTGGCCTCATCGTGGGGATTATCATCATGAGCGTGTTGCACCTCCTGAGTATCTCGATGGGGGAACGGTCGGTGCGGTTGATTGAACGGGTCGGCATTATCCTGGTTGTGGTTTTCGTTCTTTGGGAGTCGGTCGTGGTCTTTCAGACGGTGTCATTCCATGATATCGTGAGCTGGCAACCACCGCATGCCTTGAAGATGTCTTCGGGCGTCGCGGCGGATACCCTAGCGGCCTTTAACCTGGCCTGGGTGACGGCGGCCTCCGACTTCAGTCGTTTTACCAATAAACGCTCGGCAGCCACAACCGCGTCATTTCTAGGGGCCAACATCGGTCTCTTCTGGTTTGCCTTGATTGGACTTTTTGCCACGATCGGGACGGCGGTATCGCTGAACCACTTTGACCCGAACAACTCAGACCCCAGTACCGTGGCTGCTAAATTAGGACTTGGGGTGATTGCCCTGCTGGTGATTGTTTTGACGAGTACGACGGCCAATGCCGTGAATTTGATGTCGGCCGGGTCAGCCTTAACGAACATCACCCATCGCCTTTCCTTAAACGTGAGCCTGTGGGTGGTGACGATTTTGGCGACTGCAGTGAGTTTTATTCCCGTTTATCTCGCTAGTTTTCTGGACGTCTTTGAAACCTTCCTCGATGGGATTGGCATGTTTCTGGGACCCGAGATTGCCATCTTCCTGCTTGATTACTTCGTGCTGAAACGGCGTCGCTACCACCTGAAGGAATTTACGGCCGTGCGTGGCGCCTACTGGTACGCGCATGGGGTGAACTGGGTGGCCGTCGCCAGCTGGGCACTCGGGGTCGCCGCATACTGGGGTCTCAAACAGGTCAGTGTGATTGCGGATACTGTCGGAGCCACATTTATCGCCATGGCTTTGACGGCTTTGATTTACTGGATTGGGATGTCGGTGACAACTTCTGAGGCTGGTAGTGAAGAACAAGTAAATTAGTTTAAATTGTCCGCCTGCGGCTGCCAGGGATTACGCCTGCTGTGGGGACGCTTCAGCCCGATGGGCTTCTCGCTCGATTTGAAGCCCCGCCAAGAGCACGGGTCTTCAAAGTCGCCCAGAATGTAAGGCCGAGATAAACCGCTCGGTCTAACATTCTCACCACGGCCGGCTCCATCCCTGGCCTCCTCCGGCTAAGATTCGACTTTTACCACTATACAGAAGAACCTGTTGTCATTAAATTAATGAGTAGTCTAATTGAATAAAAATGAAATTAAAAACTGGTAACCATCGCTTGGGGACTTCCAAGCCATGGTTACCAGTTTTGTTTTGTCGAAATGCATTTCCGTGGACTAGCCGTTGGTGTTTGAGATGTGACCCTAATGACCAGCCGCGGCGCCGCTGGCTGCGGCTTCTGCTTGCTTCTTGACATAGTCGATGGCAATGACTAAGCCAACTAACAGGAGCTCCTCCTGGTCATCAAAAGTGGAGATTTCATATTTGTCACCGACACTGAACCAACGTTTACGAATCTGACCGACGACGGTCCCTTGCCGCGAGACGTCAAAGTTCATGTCCCAGAAATCACCGGAAACTGTGAGGCCGGCCGCATTCAGGTCGTAGTGGGGTTTCAAAAAGGTGAAGCGCTTTTGAATCGTTGCCACCGAACGACCGCCAATCTCCAGAGTGAACTGAGGCATCAAGGTGAAGGGCTTCTTCGTCACGCTGGCCACGACGCGGTCGTTGAGATCGAGAATATCGAAATGTTTCGGAATCCGAAAGACGCTCCCAACCGCGTGATAGACGGGGTTGTCACGTTCATCGAGAATATCGAACTTATCTCGTAAGGACAAGACTTTTTGATTTAGGTAGAGTTTAGACATCGTGTTTCCTCCGATCCGAGTTGTGGTTGAGCTGATTTGAATGGCAGAATGGTTTGAGTAATTGACTCTATTCTAGTTGACTATTCGAGCTAAGGGAAGCCATTTGCAGAAACAAGAAAGCTAGGCACCCACGCCTCAAATGTGCAGGGAGGGGGCCTAGCTTTGTGTGGTTTGGTTTAGGATAGCCACGTCTTCATGGACGGCCAGCTCTCTTGGTTCACCACGATTCGTGGGGTCGCGTTGAGATCGGTTTGGTCGGTGACAATTCCGGAGTTCAGGGTGGCGACCCAACCGAGACGTTGACTCGCCAGAAACTGATTAATTTGGGTGGTACCCGAACCGTAAGGAAAGGCAAATGACGTGGCAGAAACGCCGGTATGTTGCTTTAGTTCGCGTTTAGACAATGCAAAGTCGCGCTGGAAACGACCCACAAAGTGTGGCTGCATGAACACCGGCTGAAAGTGGGCGTTCAAATGATGCAGGTTGTGGGTGTGTAACCCCAACGTCATGAGGGATCCGGCAGACTTTTGAGCCGTCCGAATCTGACGCCAGGTTGCCAGTTGCGTTCCCTCACGGTATTCGCCGGTATTCCCGGTGATAATGAACGTCGTGAAGGGGAAGTTGTAATGTTTCATCACGGGGATGGCATTGTCAATCACGGTGCGGTCGATGTCATCGAAGCTCAGTACGGCATATTTACCGTGGATCGGCTTTCCTGACCGTACCATCTGCGTCATGGTGTCGGCGGAGATGACCTGCACGTGATGCGCCTTCAGAAACTTCATTTGTGACTTGAATTGGTCCAGCGGCACGTTAAATTCGTGGAGTTGGGAGTTATTTGAAAGTCCTTGGACCAGACGGGTGGGCAGGCTATCCTGAAGCACACGGTGGTAGCAAAAGACCATGATGCCGTTCTGTACCTTTTGATACTGGGCGGGTAACGCGTAGCCGGCTTGCATGTGTTGTTGTTGATCGGCCTGTCGATGAGCGGTCCAGCCTAGGGTGAAGAACAGGGTTACCAGGAGGGTCACTAAGAGACCCTTACGAAATAAGCGTGACATTAGCGTTCCTCCTTTTTCAGACAGGCCCACCGCCAGCCAGCGTAAATGGGAACGAGGATCAGCAAGAGGCCGATCAAGGCCAACAAGTGATCATCGGCGTGGGCTTTCAGATTAAAGAGGAGGTACAGACTGACCAGCGTATCGCTGTACCAGCCAGCTTTAAAACTAATATTGTCCAAGACGATCATCGCGACAAATCCCCACAGGGCGGTTAGCACGAGCCCGCGAACGTAGCGACTGAAGCGACTCGTTTGGTGGCGAATGATGGGATCGATTGGTTGTTTTTGCATGTTAAATCCCCCGATCTGGACTGCGCCAAGTGCCAGTCCGTTGTGGACTAATGAAGTAGGAGCCAATCGCTGAAAGACAGCTGATTAGGTTGACCATCCAATAGTACAGGACGTAGACCGGTACGAGTAACAGTTCTGGCACCGCAAGCTTGGCGGTCACTTGCGAGGACAGAAAGCCCACAGTAAATTGGATCCCGCTTAATAGCAGCAGGATCACAAGAAGGTTTCCATCTAGCGCCAGTCCGTGTAGAAAGAGCAATTGAATGGCGTAACTGATGACGCTTAACGCCGTGAGGACCGCCCACAAATTACTGACCACTGTCTCCAATAACAGGAAACGTTGGCCCCACGGGTTACGATAGAAGCCACGCCAATTGGTAACCAGAACTTCAAGACCGCCGCGTGACCAGCGCTGACGTTGCTTAATCAAGCCGCGTAAGCGTTCGGGAACCAAGATCCAGCAGATGGCTCGTGGTTCGTAAGCGACGCGCCAGTGGTGCCGATAAAGGCGCCAGGTGACGTCGATATCCTCGGTCATGACATCGGGATTCCACCCGCCAACAGCAACCAGTGCTTCACGTCGAAAGGCCACGATGACCCCGGAAACGGTGGTAATGCTACCGGTTAAGTAGGCCTGAGCCTTCTTGATGAGATCGATCACCCCAATGTACTCCAACAGTTGGAGACGACCTAGCAGATTAGAACGGTTACGGACGACGGGTTTTCCCGTCACGGCGCCGCAGTCCGGTTGGGCGATCAGCGTGGTGATTAATTGGGTAACGGCATCCGGCGACAGCAGTGAGTCGGCATCAATGGCCACGAGATAGTCTCCCCGAGCGACTCGTAGACCTTGATTCAGGGCATTGGCCTTACCACGATTCACCGGCAACGCCACAATGGTCATGTCAAGCTGACCACGCCACTGTTCCTTGAGTGAGGCCATGAGGTCTCGCGTGGCATCGCTACTACAATCATCAATTAAAACCACCTCATAATGGCTGTAATCCAACGCTGCTAAGGACTGGATGGCCTCTTCTAGTGTCGCCACCTCATTGTGAGCTGGAACTAGGATTGAGACGAATGGGGCCTCAACGGGCTTGACCAAGGTGCGCGATTGTTGCCGTCGATAGAGGCTTGAAAACAGGCAGCCGGTAATCCAAATGATCGAAACGAAGATGGGATAGCCGACCACAAAGGCCGTACTTAGATTGTTAAACCACATAACTTTAAAATTCTCCCCCAATATTGAACATAAACGATATTAACTAGCTTGACCTAGAGCATAGCATGCTAGGAGGGGCGGTGAAATGGGGGAATTGAATTGTGGTAAAAACGTAAGCTTTAATAATTATATTTATTTTTAATTGTTCTTGGCCGAGCGGTCGACGGGAATTATTGCGGGTCACCGTGGTAGAATGAGGAGTGGAAAGATAAGAATTGGAGGGTGATCGGAATGATGCAAAAGATGCCAATTTTACCATTAGTGGACCGGTTGGTTGCGGGCGAAAGCGTAACGCTATCCACGGACGTTGGTCAGGATGTCTTAATTCAGCCAGAAGTCGTTGAAGGCCGGATGACAGGAAACTACCTGAGCAGTGCCTTACCAGGTGTGCGTTACGATGATCCACGGATTATCTTAAAGGAAACGTTGACGGACTTTGATGAACGGAACATTACCATTACCAGCATCGATTAATCCGGCTGTTAAATAAACAGAGCAGACCCCCTTCAGCCCATCGGGCAAGGGGGCCTTGTCTATATCCTCAAGCCGATTGAAAAGTGAAGTGAAGTAAAGTGAAGATTGACTTTGCGATGTTAACAGCGCGTGAGATTCTGAAGATCCGACTGTTAACCTTTATGAATGACCACGGGCGCCACTTTAATTTGACCGACTTTGCGGAATCGACGTCCGTGAGCTACTCGCGAGCTTACCACGTGTTGTTGAGTCTACGCGCCGACTTAAAAGTCTTAGATGCCCAAACGACGTTGACTAAGGATGACCTCCAGACGGCGGTTACGATGGATGGCTATCGGCACTGGCTGTACACGACCAGTTTGCCCTATCAAATGATGATGGCGACCTTGACGCAGAAGTATCCGACGATTGCCGCTTTTTGCGAGGATCACCAGATCAGCTCATCCACCTTTAACCGGCGGATTCGACCGATGAAACAGCAGTTGGCGCAATACGATTTACAGTTTGCGGCGAATCCATTGCGGTTGACCGGGAATGAAGCGTTGATTGAACTGTTGTATTTTATGCTGTTTAGTACCACGATCACGGCGGTCGGGGAACTGCCGGCAATTCCGGTTGCCTTGCAACCACTGCGTCGGGCGTTGATTGAGACCTATACGAATGATGAGTTGTATCAAGAATCCACTAGTCTGGCCCAACGCCGGGAACTTCTGATTACGGTAGCTGTTTTGCGCTGGTCACAGGGTCACCGGTACAAATCATTGCGGTTTGCCATTGGCCACCTGGTGGATCTCCGGCAGTTAGCGGGGATGTTGCAGGCATCGCTGGGGGTTACGCCTCAGGTGGCGTTGCGACAGTTGGCGCCGTTAGACTATCTGCTGACCAGTTCACCATATTTCGTCCGTGCCTTGCAGCCCCATGCGATGGTGCGTCTGTATCTAGCGTTGAAGCAGCACGTTGGTAGCTATGAATTAGCACCTGGCGTGCCAGCACTCAGTGACTATGCGACCGGCCGGAACTGGTTTGCCAACTGGTTATTTGCGTTATGTCAGTTCATGTTACTGTTTCGGGTGGACCCGTTGCTCCGACCGGAAATTACTGCGCTTTACCAGCCAACCGATGAATCAAAGGCTGCGGCGTTGGCGATTGCCAAATCCATGCAGCGGCTGTATCCCCAGCAGGTGATCCCGGCCGACTTGCGGCTGGTTCAACGTTACCTGAGTAAGTACACCAATGGCTTGACGTTGACGGCCGCCAAGGTAGAGATTCTGGTTACCTACGATATGATTGGGGTTACCACGGATATCTTTAACCGGTTGCTCAGTGGGATCGTCCATCTGAGTCTGCTGACCGATCAGACTGTGATTGAACCCGATCGACGTGATAATTACTTGGTCATTTATGGCGTGGATCCGCTAGCGGCCGGGTTTGCTGAGCAACATCAGTTGGAGTCTTTCCACTGGGTCAAGGAGATTGCCTATGGGGAGAACTTGGATCGATTGATTGGCGTGTTGCGGCATCACGATCTGTCGTTATTTGCCTTAGACTTTAATAATCGCAGCCACCAACCAGATTAGGAAGTGGCGACCAAGGATTCGGGTGCTTGCTCGAGTCCTTTTTAAGTGGTCGGCGATTCCAAGCTGCCGGGGAAAGGGCATAGAGCACAGTCCCTATTCGTGGTACAATGAAAGCGGATACATAGATAAAAATTGGAGTGGAAAACGATGGTGGAGGAAGCGCAATTACGCCAGTTAACACAAATCTATGGGGTGGTGACCAAGTGTTACAACCAGCCCCTAGCCAGCCTTGACTTGAACTTGCCCCAGTGTGAGTTGTTGAATTATGTTGCTGTCGATCAGCTGACCGTGGCTCAGGCCGCGGAAAAGCTGGGATTCTCTGCGACACGAACCTCTAACTTAGTGGTGGATCTCTGTAAGCGCGGCTATTTGAGTCAGCGCGTCATTTCACGTGACCGGCGTCGGCGCTACTTGGCGTTGACACCTGCGGGGGAGAGTCAACTGGCTGTGATTCAACGGGAGTTGCCCGATCAGCTGGCGGGAATCCTTCAACATTTAAAGAATACGACCGTAGAAGAAAACCGGCAGACCAGTTAAGGTCTCCCGGTTTTTTGTTGATCATTCAGGGAATGTGCGGCCGTTTGGGAATGTGCCCAAAGGTCGGCGATGAGGCCACTTATCACGGTTATGGCGAGGCCGGCCACGCCTAAGCTAACGAGTCCGACGGTCGTTGCGGTCACGCGACCAGCAACCCAGGCACTGAGGCCAGCGATAACCAGAACGGCAATGAAAATAGGGGCGAGCATTTTTAGAAAGAATCTCGTGTGATTCATGCGTCAACAGCACCTTTCCGAAAAAAATAAGACTTTGCCTATTATCCGCGCGCCCTGGTTGAATTGCAAGGTTCGGGGGTATTTTTAGGTTTAGTTATTTATCGGGTAATATAAAATAAAAGTTTGGCTAATCAAAATAAATCTTTACAACCCCTGTCGCGTCAGTATAATGGTGAGATAGCTAAAGAGAAAGAGAGCGTGAAAAAAACATGAGCGACAATGTTTCAACGGAAAACACCGGGGTGACCGGTTACGCAAACGGGCCGTCCTTGCAAGAAATCAATGGCACGGTGGCCATTCCGAAGAGTAAAGGATTTTGGAAGAACCTGATGGCCTTTTCTGGACCGGGAGCTCTGGTTGCCGTGGGTTACATGGATCCAGGTAATTGGGTAACGTCAATCGGTGGGGGTGCACAGTACGGGTACCTGTTAATGTCTGTGATCTTGATTTCGAGTTTAATCGCGATGTTATTACAATACATGGCGGCTAAACTGGGAATTGTGACTCAAATGGACTTGGCCCAAGCGACGCGGGCTCATACGACCAAACGCATTGGGGCCATCCTCTGGGTGGTAACAGAATTAGCCATTATGGCCACGGATATTGCCGAGGTGATCGGGGGCGCCATTGCTCTGCAATTACTCTTTGGGGTACCGCTGATCTTGGGGGTTTCCCTGACGGTCTTTGACGTGTTACTTCTATTAGTATTAACCAAGCTGGGTTTCCGAAAGATCGAAGCCATTGTGGTTTGCTTGATTACCGTGATCCTCGTGGTCTTTGCCTATGAAGTGATCATCGCCCAACCTAACATGGGAGAAGCGGTGGCTAACTTGGTTCCACGGACGGAAATCATGCATACGGGGCAGTTGACGATGGCTTTGGGAATCGTCGGGGCGACTGTGATGCCACATAACCTTTACCTGCATTCTTCCATCTCGCAAAGCCGGAAGTTCGATCGCACGGACCCAGATGAGATGCGACGGGCAGTGAAGTTCACCACCTGGGACTCTAACATTCAGTTGTTCGGGGCGTTCGTCATCAACTGTCTCTTGTTACTGTTGGGAGCAGCCATGTTCTTCGGCAAGGCGACCGACCAGTTGGGCACGTTCGGAAACCTGTACGCAGCCTTACAGGATAATCGACTGGCTGGGGCAGTGGCTTCACCACTCTTGTCGACATTGTTTGCGGTGGCTTTATTAGCCTCCGGACAGAACTCGACGATTACCGGAACGTTGACCGGACAAGTTATTATGGAAGGCTTCATCAATATGAAGGTCCCTTTGTGGGTTCGTCGATTGGTGACCCGACTGGTTTCCGTGGTTCCCGTTGTGGTCTGCACGATTATCTATGGGGGTAATGAAGCAGCGCTAGATCATTTATTAGTAAACTCGCAGGTCTTCCTGTCGATCGCCTTGCCGTTTTCCATGATTCCACTGACGGTCTTCACCTCTTCTAAGAAGATTATGGGTGAGGAGTACGTTAATAAGAAGTGGGTTACCATTCTGGCTTGGGTTTGTACCGCAGTTTTGACTATTTTGAACCTCCAAATTGTTTGGGGAAGTCTCAGCGGGTTATTTTAACCCCGCCATGTATTGACTTTTCGGGGATGGGCCGGTATGATCACATCATAAGCGATGAAGCAGTACAGTAGTGAGGGTGGCACCGGTTAAGAGACCTAACGGCGCTGGAAGTTAGGACGACCATCATCACGAATTACCCTGTGGAGCGGCCGAGTGATCGGCGGGTCATTCCGTTAACAATGACGAGCGGTTGTCAATTGACAACAACTTGGGTGGTAACGCGGATTTCAATTCGTCCCTGATGACTATTAGTCATTGGGGACTTTTTTATTGGAAATAAACCTTAGGAGGACTTGCAGATGTCAATTATTGATGAACTAAAATGGCGTGGTGCCATTAACCAGCAAACGGATGAAGCCGGGCTGGGTGAACTGGTAAATGAAAAGGCAGTGGGTCTCTACGCTGGGATCGACCCCACTGGGGACTCCATGCACATTGGACACCTGATTCCCTTCATGATTTTGAAACGATTCCAATTAGCTGGCCATCGACCATACATTGTGATTGGTGGGGCTACCGGTTCAATCGGAGACCCGTCAGGTAAGAAGGCCGAACGAGTTCTTCAAACGATGGACCAAGTTCGTCACAACCAAGAGTGCCTGACAAAACAAATGGAACATCTCTTCGGACAGGACGGGACCTTTAAGATCGTGAACAACTACGATTGGTTATCCAAGCTCTCCCTCCTGGACTTCCTGCGTGATTACGGGAAGCTGTTTAACGTGAACAACATGTTAAATAAGGAAGTTGTGGCCTCACGGCTAGAAGTCGGGATTTCCTACACGGAATTCACTTACCAAATCTTACAATCGATCGATTTCCTTCATTTGTTCACGGCAGAAGATGTCCAACTCCAAATCGGGGGTGCCGACCAATGGGGGAACATCACTGCCGGAATTGACCTGATTCATAAGGAACAGGGTGGCGAAGCTAAGGCTTACGGGTTAACGATTCCATTATTGCTGAAGGCTGACGGGACTAAGTTCGGGAAGTCCGAAGGGGGCAACATCTGGTTGGACCCTGAAAAGACGTCACCTTACGAGTTCTACCAATTCTGGATTAACACGGATGACCGCGATGTTGTTAAATTCTTGAAGTACTTTACCTTCTTAGATGAAGATCAAATCAAGGAATTAGAGACGGCTGTGGCGACGCACCCAGAGAAGCGGGAAGCCCAAAAGCGGTTAGCTGAAGAAGTGACGGCCTTTGTTCACGGGGATGAAGCCGTGGTTGAAGCCGAACATATTACCAAGGCCTTGTTCTCTGGTAATGTGGCTGACCTGTCTGCTAGTGAAATCGAACAAGGTTTCAAGAAGATGCCATCCGTAACGGTTAGCGCCGAAACGAAGAACATCGTCGAATGGTTAGTTGATGACACCAAGATTGAATCTTCACGGCGTCAAGCCCGTGAAGACATCACGAACGGTGCGATTCGGGTTAATGGTGAAAAGGTCACGGATGTGGCTGCTGATGTTGACCTTAAGAGTGCCTTTGACGGTAAGTTTGTGATTATTCGTCGTGGGAAGAAGCGTTACTTCTTAGTCCGGATTGCCGATTAAGGATTGAATAGATGGAGCCCAATTGCCAGTAATGGTAGTTGGGCTTTTTTGGCGCCAGAATAAAGGCGAATGATTGCCAAGGAAAAGGTAGGAAACACACGGCCGTCAGTTAACAATTCACGAGCTTTCAACCATAAGATTTGCCTTTGAAAAAAGATACGTTTATTTTCAATTTTTAGTTGACGGTGGGGGTCTCTGGTTGGTATAGTTATAGACGTTGTCACAGCGAGTCACCAACTAGACCAATTTAAGCATTGAAAATAGTTGTTGACAGAGCAGATGGCAAGATGTTATATTGGTTGAGCTGTTGCATTTGTGGCAGTCAATTGCAACGAAATATTGATACATCAATATTTCGTTGACAGCATACTGATAGAATGGTATGATAATTAAGCTGATTGCTTCGGCAAACAGCTGGTAGACCTTTGAAAACTGAACATTGTTTCGACAAACCAAATATGTGTAGGGCG
>NZ_JQCA01000166.1:0-4956 GCF_001437125.1 Levilactobacillus paucivorans
TACATATTATATGTACGAAGGCATTTCATTTACACAAGATTCTTGACGCTACCTAAATGACGATGGTTAGAACAACTATTACCGCCATCACCGCTGTCAGGGTCAGTAACACCCCTTCCAATTGTTGTAAGGTCATTTTTATCCTTTCACATCAATGCACATGGGCTTAGACCATATACAGCCTGAATCATAGAAAAAGGGCGCCGCGGCTAGACAACCACCGGCGTCCTGATATCCTTCACTCGACTAATCACTCAAAAAATGGTACCGGGTCAGTTCTAATGCGGAATGTTCCATAATTAGCTGACCATGCTCGGCCAAAACATCCGGTGCAACCTTAGTGCTGTCCCCATATTCATAGGCGACAGCCAGTTCATCTTTGATTGATTCACGCGAAGACTCATTGACGAAGAAAATTAATTCCAAATAGTAGGCGTTCTTGTAACGATAGAGGTTGGACGCGGCGTTCTCCAAGTGAAGAACCCGTGCCAAACTAATCATATCCTCAAATGTTGGTAACCGTACGACCCGAGTCGTAGTTGGTTGACCATCATCATCTAAATAATCCTCGATGTCGTTGGTGTTACCGGTGGCAGATTTAAAGTTGGAGAAGAAATCCTTCTGACCGTCCTTTTCCAGGAGGTGGGCTTTCAACTGATCCGACACCTGATCGGGGTGTTGCCCGTCAACACTTGCATCTGTCACATTCGTGTCAGTGGCACTGTCTTCATCGACATTCTTACTGATAAAGAGCTCGAGACCATTCCGATTTGGTAAAACTTGGAAGGTCACAGCATCATTATCTTGGAATTGATGATCGACATCGACTTCTTCCAGAATGCTGTAGAAGAAACCTTCGATCTGTTTATGGTTGCCCAGAAGGTCCAAGACCGTAATGCCGCGTTCGCTGAGGTCATCGTTACCAATGACGACGCGGATCGTGTTTTCGTTAATACGTTCCATTTCCATTGAATAACACCCCTTTCTCGTGGGTTTGGGGATCGTCCTTGATACTCATTCTAGCCATTTTATTTTACTTGTAAAGTAATCATAACAAAAAAACCAGACTGCAAGACTTATTTTCTCACAAATCTGGTTAGATGCAACTAATTAACCTTATTCGTTTCGTTTACCAGTCGTTGTGCCCGTTGAAGTTCTAGTTCGCGGACTTGTCGGGGTAAAAACCGGCGAATCTCTTCTTCGTTATAGCCAACCTGAAGGCGTTTGTCGTCAATCATGATCGGCCGCCGCAGAATCCCTGGGTTCTGGCAAATCAGATCGTAGAGTTCACGCAACGGCAGATCATCCAGGTCAATACTTAACTCCTGGTAGACCCGTGACCGTTTGGAAACGATCTCCTCGGTCCCATCTTCTGTCAGTCGCAAAATATTTTTAACATCCGCGACCGTCAAAGGTTCAGCAAAAATATTCTGTTCCCGATACGCAATTCCATGGTTCTCAAACCATAGACGTGCCTTGCGGCAGGACGTGCAACTTGGTGTTGTATAGAGCGTGACTGTCATGATCGTTTCCCCCTCACGTGGTATGAATGATTTTATAAATACATTATACCGGTTTCTGGGGAAATTGGAAGAGGATCTGAGTAAATAGTTAATAAACAATATCTATTGGATTGTTTATTTATCGTCATGATCATGACCGCTATTAATCGATTAGTCTTTAATTGTCGGTTAGACAATTAACATTTAACGAATACTTATGATTAGATTTCATATGTTTTGCCAACTTCAACCGTAGCCACTGGGACATCTTGCCCGGCAGCCTGCCGTGCCTCAGCCGTCAACTGCGACCACTCTCCGGTCTGTGGCAGGTGGGTAAGCAATAACTGCTTCACGTGGGCTGCTTGAGCCAAACGGCCGGACTGTGTCGAGGTGAGATGCCAGGCTGGGCCTTGATGGTCAGCATAGAAATTGGTATCTGCCAACAAGACATCCGTATCCTTAGCCCAATTGATTAGCCCATCAAAATAGGCTGTGTCTGCGGTAAAGGCCAAAGTCTGGCCAGTCGCCCGTTCGGTAATCCGTGGGGCGTAGGCCGGCACCGGATGATGTGTCGGTAGAAAATCAATACTGAGTGGCCCCAGCTCCAACGTTTGCTTAGGATCATAGGCCCGCCCTTCAGTCGCTTGGGGCCAGGTCAGACCGCCGAAGTTCAGTGGATCCGCAGTATGCCCGTAAATTGGCAGGATTGGTTCTGCCTTAGGCTCGGTGCCCAGTTGCCATTCGTATTGAAGAACTCCCACATCGGCCGTGTGATCATGATGGTAGTGTGTCAGGAGTACCGCATTGAGTTGTAAGGGACTCAGGACCTTCTGTAAGGCCATCAAGGCCCCACTCCCGCAATCCAGTAACAGGTGATAATCCCCGCTTGTGATGAGGTAGCTACTGGTTCCCACACCGTTGTATGGGTAACCCCCGTAACACCCTAAAACTGTTAACTTCATCCAATCATCCTCTCATTATGGTTCTTGTCTTCAGTTTAGCGCGTCGTCTAACGAGTGTAAACGTTTCGCTTTCCTTAGGGATCCCCTATAATGGGCGTAAAGGTTCCTAAAGGAGGCTCGCAATATGTTAACCCAACTTGCTGTCACCTTCGGCAGTCGTTACCTACTTGAACAACTTGTTTCTAAACATCCCGATCGACCGTTCGTCCTCCTAGCGGACACCACCGATCCCACTGGATTACAACTCGTCGACGTTTCCGATCGGCCAACCGTCTTCTTCAGCCGACTAAGTTACCGGGTCTTATTCAGTCACGGTGAAACGGACTGGCACGGATTCTACCATTTTCTCTATTTCACCTTTGACCCCGACGATGCCAAGATCTTCGAGGATCATCTCGACCGCTTAGTCCGTGAGGCACTTCCCGTCAGCATGCAGGCCATTCTAGTCTTAAAAAAAGACCGCGTTGCTGGCGAATACGTCGTCCTCACCATCTGGGATGATAGTCTGGCCTACGCCCTCTGGCGGCATTCCTACCGATTCCATGATATTTCACGGTTCACACAACGGGCGCTGAGTTCTCACGCAGCCACCTATCGGATCGCCCCACCAGAAGAGACAGACTCTGCCGATGGTGACACCGATGACCAGCCCCCAGTCACGCCCTAAGGCCCCCTCGGTGGGTCTTTTCTTTTACCAGAAATTCGCGTTACAATAGTTCTATATCATTTTATAGAAAGTTGGCGACTTTTTTTTGACGCAAACAACCTCTAACGCAGCGGTGACCAAGATCGCCCCCACTGTGCCCTTAACCACGGAGCAAGCTGGACTGGTTCAAAAGATTTTGGACTTTACGAGTGCTCACCTAAACGAGACGAAGCCAGCTGTTTTTACGGTATTCGGTGATGCGGGCACTGGAAAAAGTGTCATTCTGTCACACCTATTTGATCGCTTACAGACGGCATCACGGACGGAACCAGACAGTGTCTTTGCCCACACGGAGAACTACTTTCTGGTCAACCACCCGGAAATTTTAAAGGTCTATCGGCAAATTGCTGGTGACCGTCCGCACCTCTTTAAGAAGGACTTTCAACGGCCTACCTCACTCATCAATCAGGCGGAGCAAGGTAAGGTTCACCCCGACGTTCTCATCATTGATGAAGCCCACCTGCTCCTGTCACAGGCTGACCACTATAATAACTTTTATGGCCACAATCATTTGAAATCGCTGTTGGCGTATGCCAAGGTCATTATCCTGGTCTTTGACGAGACGCAGGTCCTACGGTTTAAGAGCTATTGGACCGAGAAACGCCTGCAACATTTGCTGGTTCCTTTTACCCATGACAATTACCGTCTGACTCATCAATTTCGCATGCAGGCCAGCGACGAGCTGGTCCAGTGGATCAACGACTTTACCCACGCTCAAGTGCGGCCGCTACCCACAACAGCTGGTGACCACTACGACTTGCGGGTCTTTGACGATGCCGAAGACATGCGCCAGGCCATTGTTCAAAAGAATCAGGCGGTCGGCCTCTCACGCATTGTCGCGACGTCCGGCTACCCCTCCACACTAGATGGCGGTAAACACTACATCACTGAAGGTCGTTTCCACTTGCCCTGGGATCAGTACAATTACACCAGCACCCCCTGGGCGGAGCTGCCTGAGACCATCGATGAAGTTGGGTCGATCTATACCTGTCAGGGGTTTGATTTAAATTACGTTGGACTCATCATTGGCCCTACCCTCAGCTTAGATACTGACAACCGTCTGATAGTCAATCTGGACCGCAACACAGATGTCGAGACCTTTAAACATCGTGATGATCTGACTGACCCCCAAGAAGTTCTGGCAGCCAAACGCCAACTCATCTTAAATACCGTGAATGTCCTCATGAAACGTGGGGTCAAAGGCTTATATCTCTTTGCCCACGATCAACGATTACGTTCGTTCTTAAAACAAAGCCTCAACAACTAGGAAGCCTTAACTGCTGCCTGCTAAAGTTATTGTCCTTAGTACCCTGAGTCAGGTTTTTCCGATAATCGGGTCGTTTCAATTGATGACTACGTTTCTGAAAGTGCCGGTCTCATCATCGTGGTCACCAGTCCCTTCAAGAAAGAGTCGCAACTGTTTTAAATCCCCTCGAGGTTTTGGTATAAAAGACACCGCCATTGCCAATGACTGTATTAGCCATTGATAACGACGGTGTCTTTTTGTTATTTTCTTGTGATATCAAAAAAGCCTTCCCTAAGGAAGACTTGCTCTGACGGTCCGTACGAGACTCGAACTCGTGATCTCCTCCGTGACAGGGAGGCGTCCTAACCAACTAGACCAACGAACCAATGATTGCGGGAGCAGGGTTTGAACCTGCGACCTTCGGGTTATGAGCCCGACGAGCTACCAGACTGCTCCATCCCGCGATAATATTAAATTGTGTAACAATGACCCGTACGGGATTCGAACCCATGTTACTGCCGTGAAAGGGCAGTGTCTTAA
>NZ_JQCA01000166.1:4966-6435 GCF_001437125.1 Levilactobacillus paucivorans
ACTAAACGGAGAAGGAGAGATTCGAACTCTCGCGCCGCTTCCGCGACCTATACCCTTAGCAGGGGCACCTCTTCAGCCACTTGAGTACTTCTCCATAATGGGCCTAAATGGACTCGAACCATCGACCTCACGCTTATCAGGCGTGCGCTCTAAACCAGCTGAGCTATAGGCCCATATAAGCGGGTGACGAGAATCGAACTCGCGACAACAGCTTGGAAGGCTGTGGTTTTACCACTAAACTACACCCGCATATATTGAGCTTTACCTTAATGGCGCGGGACGGAATCGAACCGCCGACACATGGAGCTTCAATCCATTGCTCTACCGACTGAGCTACCGAGCCATTTGCCATTTAGCATTACGGTTGTTACACTCTGCTGACGAGCATAACAACGGTCCGTACGAGACTCGAACTCGTGATCTCCTCCGTGACAGGGAGGCGTCCTAACCAACTAGACCAACGAACCAATGATTGCGGGAGCAGGGTTTGAACCTGCGACCTTCGGGTTATGAGCCCGACGAGCTACCAGACTGCTCCATCCCGCGATAATAAGAAAGGAGGATGAGAGATTCGAACTCTCGCGTGGTTTGACCCACCTGACGGTTTTCAAGACCGTTCCCTTCAGCCAGACTTGGGTAATCCTCCATAAAAAACTGTACATGATCCAACTGGTGATGGACCTTGTAGGACTCGAACCTACGACCGAACGGTTATGAGCCGTTTGCTCTAACCAACTGAGCTAAAGGTCCAGTCCAAGTCCAAATCGCGGCGGGGGGGATCGAACCCTCGACCTCTCGGGTATGAACCGAACGCTCTAGCCAGCTGAGCTACACCGCGAAATGTTAAATAAAATATTCTTATTTAATCGGGAAGACAGGATTCGAACCTGCGACCCCCTGGTCCCAAACCAGGTGCTCTACCAAGCTGAGCTACTTCCCGTTAAAATGCACCCAGTAGGAGTCGAACCTACAACCTTCTGATTCGTAGTCAGACACTCTATCCAATTGCGCTATGGGTGCAAAAACGTTATTTATGAGGCTTAATACCTTTCGGTACTAAGCGGAAGACGAGATTCGAACTCGCGACCCCCACCATGGCAAGGTGATGTTCTACCACTGAACTACTTCCGCAAAATTAAATGCCGACTAGAAGATTCGAACTTCCGACCCCCTGTTTACAAGACAGGTGCTCTACCAACTGAGCTAAGTCGGCATAGTCAGTATCATGAATATTGAATTTCTCATCGTCCGAAGACGAATGAGCCGTGACAGGCTCGAACTGTCGACCCTCTGATTAAAAGTCAGATGCTCTACCAACTGAGCTAACGGCTCAAATGGAGGATACAGGGCTCGAACCTGTGACCCTCTGCTTGTAAGGCAGACGCTCTCCCAACTGAGCTAATCCTCCAAAATTCGCGTAGCAACGTCCTATCCTCGCAGGGGGCGATCCCCCAACTACTATCAGCGTG
>NZ_JQCA01000167.1:0-37211 GCF_001437125.1 Levilactobacillus paucivorans
GAATAAAGAACTGGTCTAGTAGAGCAGGTGTTGCACTTCAATTTTAAATCGAGGTATAATAAAAAGGGGCACATCACTGTTGTGCCTGCACCAATCGACCAAAATCAGCAGAAAGCGAGAATAAGTGATATGTCCCAAGACCAGTTTACTAGAGATCTACTTCGGGTTACAGATATTAATTTAATGAATTTCAAAACTAAAGACACAGTCAGTGTTCTTAATATACTTTGTGACTTATCATATCGTGGATCTGCCGCCAATCATAGACGTTCAGTTATTAGGTGCTTGCTTTTTTCAGACAAGGTTTCCGACATACATCTGCATATTCACAGTTTAATGCGTTAAACCAAAAAGCCACCCGTCGTAACGAGTGGTTCCTTGTCTATTAATTAATCTGATCAATAATTAGTTATTTTATGCCGTTAACCTATGACCCATCGCTTGACTGAACACCTTACCGAAGCAAAGATTTGCTGAATTTCGATCATTTAAGGCTAACTGGCACTGCTCGTAACTTACGATTGCTCATGACTAATGCCATTCTTTTAATTTGAAGTTGAGAATCCAAACAATTAACGCCAAAAGCAATATCAATGGAATCAAAGATCCCAGCGCCTGTGCCGTTAAAAGAATCAAAATAGACACAATAAATGAGATTATCACACACCAATTTGCTATTTTCTTAGATACGTGAAAGCCTAACCACAAGTTAATTAATATAAGGGCCATCAACACGACTTCTAACCACAGGAGTATATCAAACCAAATATATGACCGATCAACTGCTTGAACCGTATATAATTCTGCGTCTGCGTTTATAAAGTACCATAGGCCTAAATAAATGATTATTGTTGAGGCTGATATTTTTAAGACAATCGTGACAGCTTTTTTCATCATACACCCACTCTTCTATATTAATAACTTTTTATCTCATAGATATCGGATGGCCTAAACGATCCCTTAAAGTTTTTGACTAATTTATGCGGGTGTATATGAATTTACGCCTTTTTTTGTAAAATTTCACGATCCAACAAGTTCTGGATAATGAAGTGATACTGCTCAACGTTACCCTCGGCATGGCTGCCTTTGAAAATGTTAACCCGTGCATTGCCAGAAGCATTGGTTGTCGACATCTTGAACCCAGTCAGGTCCTTTGAGACAACGACCTTAAGCATTTGATTCTTGTTGTAGGGTGAGGTTGGATCGACCGACCGTTCCAACGTGTAGTTACCCGCGTTAGAAACTTGGAAGCCCACATCCTTTAAGGCGTAGGCCTTGATGTTAGGATGTAATTCGTAGACATCCGTATCCCCATCAACTTGCATTTCTTTCTTAAATAACATGTTACTTCACCTCGTTTTTTGAAAGTCGCTTGACGATGGCACTGACGTTTTCGACGAAGGCGTCAATGTCCGCACTCGTCGTTTGTGATCCAAAGGATAACCGAATAGATTCAGCAATACGTGGGCTGTCCGCCCCAAACATGGCGGTCAACACGTGTGAGGGTTCGATAGAACCGGCCGTGCAGGCTGAGCCGCCAGAAACGGCAATCCCAGCCAAGTCCAAGTTGGTCTGCATGACGTAAGTGGAGATGCCCTTAATCCAAATGTTTAGGACATGTTCCAGGTTCTCGCCTTCGAGTGATCCGTTAACGGCAAAGTCCACGCCATTGGCGGTTAATCCCGCCACGACCTGTTCCTTAAACCCATGGAAACGGGCCCGCTTCTCGGCCTTAACGTCAGCCGTTAACAACTTGGCCGCCGTAGCCATTCCGGCAATCGCTGGAACGTTCTCGGTACCGGCCCGCCGCTTCTCTTCTTGGTCCCCACCCTTGATCAGGCTAGGGAAGTTAATCCCTTCACGCTTGTAGAGGAAGCCAATCATCTTTGGTCCATTAATCTTGTGCGCTGACGTTGACAATAGATCGATATGATCGCGTTGCACGTCGATGTCCAGTGACCCATAGGCCTGGACGGCATCGGTATGGAACCAGGCTTGGTGGTCCTTTAAGACCTCACCAATCTCATGAATTGGCATCCGACTGCCGACCTCATTGTTTCCCATCATGATGGTCACGAGGATCGTGTCATCACGCAGGGCAGCCTTGAAGTCATCCAGACTGATCCGACCGTGCTCATCGACGGGCAGATAGGTCACGTCAAAGCCTTGTTCCTCCAACGCATGGAGGGGCTTCAAAATGGCCTCGTGTTCGATAGCCGTGGTGATGATGTGCTTTCCCAAGCTCTGACGGGCAATGGCCGTTTGCGTCACAGCGGTGTTGTCACTCTCACTCCCACCACTGGTGAAGATGATCTCTTCATCACTGGCAGCGTTGATGCTGTTGGCAATGACCTGACGACTGTTTTCCATCACGGTGTGCGCCTGCCGACCTAAACCGTACAACGTCGACGCGTTCCCGTAAACATTCGCCATCTTATCAACCATTTCATTTAAAACCTCCGGCGCCATCGGTGTGGTGGCGGCGTTGTCCAGGTAGATTTCCCGGACGGCATTACTGTTATCAATGTGAATCTCTTGCACCCTAAAAACCTCCTGAAGGACCCGGTTAGTTCTGTGCAGCTAACAAGGCCAGTAACATCTGTGCGGAACGGTGGCCCGCATCAATAATAAAATCATCAAAGTTAACACCGGAATCATTGTCGGCGTTGTCGGACATGGCCCGCACAACGACGTAAGGAACGTCAAATTGGTGAGCCACTTGGCCCACTGCGGCACCTTCCATTTCACCGGATAAGGCGTCTGGGAAGTGACCCATGATGGCCTTAATCGTCTCGGGACTGTTTAAGAATTGGTCACCGGAAACGATCAGCCCCAACTTGGTCTTCAAGCCCGTATCGGCCGCGGCCGCCACGATCTTTTCGCCCCATTCTTTCGACGCTTCAAACCGCGCTGGTTGTTGGGGTAATTGCCCATATTCATAGCCAAAAGCCCGGGCATCGGCATCATGATAAGCCGTTTCGGTGGAAACCACCACGTCCCCAATATTTAAGTCGGGAGCCAAGGCCCCAGCCGAACCAGAATTGATCACGAGGTCAACGTTGAATTGGGTAATCAGTAAGGCTGTCGTTAAACCGGCCTCGACTTTACCAATCCCAGAACGCACCAAGACCACGGATTGGCCGCTAATCTGGCCTTCATAGAATTCTAAGCCGTGAATGTCGGTTGTTTTGGCATCTGTCAAAGCCTCGTGTAGTTCCTTAATTTCTTCTTCCATGGCGCAAATAATTCCGAATGTCATGTGGTGTTCTCCACTCCTTAATCTAGTTTACAAAAAGAATAAAATCCCATAAACCGCCAAAATTAACAGAACGAGCCAAAAAATTGCCCAGTTCAAGCGTCGACCCAAGCGTTTCTGTTTGGTGTCGACCGGTTTGACGCGCTGGGCCATATCCGGTTCTTCCGGGTCGTCATCACTAGGGTTGCCATGCTGCCGCGCGTAGTCTCGCTCGACCTGAACCCGCTTGCGATCCCGTTCCTGAAAGTCCTTCTCAGCTTGTTCTTGTTCTCGACGGTAGTCCGCCCGCGTTTTCGGACGGTCATCAGGGTCTTGCCAGTCATTTGAAGGCACTACTGTCACCTACTTTTGTAACAGCCAGTAGTAAATGGCCGTAATTGTTTTGGCATCGTTGATTTCGCCACTAGCCACCATGGCCTGGGCTTCATCCTTCGATACGGTCAACAGTTCCAAGTTTTCCCCTTGGTCCCGGGGCAATTCGGTCGAGACGGGCTTAAGATCAGTCGCTAAAAAGAGGGTCATGTATTCATCAGAAAAGCCCACACTGGAATAAAAGCCAGTGATCTTTTCCAGATGACCCGGTTGATAACGGATCTCTTCGTTAAGTTCGCGCATGACCGCGTGTTCCACGTTATCGGCATCTCGGCTATCGAGTTTTCCTGCCGGGATTTCCAAGGTGGCTGCCGCAATCGGTGCCCGCCATTGCCGTTCTAAAATCATTTCGTTGTCCGCTGTCAGGGCCAGAATACCCACGGCACCTGCATGACGAACAATTTCTCTGGTCGCCATATCACCATTTGGCAGGCGAACCTGTTGCCGTTCTAGCTTCACGATCACACCGTCATACAAGTCCTCGGTGGATTCAACGTGTTCTTCTAAGTCCATGTTAAGCCTCCTCAGCGCTCCCCGTAACCACGGGGGTCACTTTGGCTGCTTGTGGGCCACGACTCCCTTGGACGATGACAAATTGAACGGTCTGGCCCGCTTCCAATTTACGGAAGCCTTCACCAATAATTGCCGTGTAATAAACAAAGACGTCACCATCGGCAGGCGTGGTAATGAAGCCAAAGCCGCGTTGTTCACTATAACTCTTTACTTTTCCGGTTAACATGGTATCCCTCCCATACATAGCACAAATTATACTCGCTTGCCCGCCCCACCGCAAACAATGGTTCTTGCCCAGCCGCGATCCAAAAAAGCTCCCCATCTCGACCAAGGTCGAAACGAGGAGTTCAAAAATTTAACGCTTATTTTTCTTCAAAACCTTCAGTTGCCGTTTCAGGGTAGTTAGCCCGAACGATCGCGGCACAACGGGCACAGAAGTGTGGGTAATCTGGATCACTGCCAACATCTTCCTTGGTCAGACGACAACGGTCACAGACCTCGCCAGCAGCGGCGGTCACCTTGACGGCCATGTGGTCGAAGGTTAAAGCGTCGGCTGGGGCTTGATCCAACTTGGCAACATCTAAACCAGAAACCAGCAGGATTTGTTGAACATTAATGTTTAACTTGTCCAACGTGTTTTGCGTCTCATCATCGATGTAAAGATCCAAGTGGGCTTCAGCAGCCTTCCCGATCAACTTGGCATCACGGGCTTCTTCCAAAGCCTTCAATACATGACTCCGCAACGTCATGAAGGTATCCCAGGCAGAAACGCCATCGGCCTTGATTTCGTTGGCATCGTCCATATCCATCACGACTGGCATTTCGGCTAACTGAACGAATTCTTCGGGTTCCTTTAAGAAACCCCAGATTTCTTCGGCCGTGTGTGGCAGGATTGGCGTGATCAACTTGGTTAAGGTCACAGCAATCTGGTAGAAGACCGTCTGCATTGAGCGACGAGCGGCACTGTCTTCGGCTTCGATATACAGGATATCTTTGGCGAAGTCGAGGTAGAAGGCGGACAGATCACTGACAACAAAGTTGATGAGTTCCTTGTAAATGTTCAAGAAGTCATAACTTTCGTAGTGGTCACGCACGCTCTTCGTGAAGGCGTTCAACCGGTATAACATGTGGCGGTCAACGGCCGTCAATGGGTCGAAAGCCACGCCGTTCGTTTCAGGATCAAAGTCACTGGTGTTGGCCAACAGGTAACGCATCGTGTTCCGCAACTTCTTGTAGCTGTCGGAAATTTTCACGAAGGATTCCGTTGAGACCCGAACGTCGGCTGAGGTATCCACGGAGGTTACCCAGAGACGAACGATGTCGGCCCCCATCTTCTTGATGATTTCATCCGGTGCGATCGTGTTCCCGATCGACTTGGACATCTTGTGGCCATCCTTGTCCAAGGTGAATCCTTGGGAAACGACCTGCTTGTATGGTGCCTTGCCGGTCGCGGCAACACTGGCAATCAGACTGGAGTTGAACCAACCACGGTATTGATCGGAACCTTCCAGGTACAGATCGGCTGGGAATTTGAGGTAGTCACGTTCGGCCAGCACCCCTTGGTGTGAGGAACCAGAGTCGAACCAGACGTCCATGATGTCGGTTTCCTTGGTGAATTCACCATTTGGTGAGTGTTCACTCGTGAAGCCTTCTGGCAGGAGATCCTTGGCGTCACGCTTGAACCAGATGTTCGAGCCGTACTTGCCAAAGAGATCTGCCACATGGTTGACCGTTTCTGGTGTGATGATCGCTTCGCCATCTTCACCGTAGAAGATTGGCAGTGGCACACCCCAGACCCGTTGACGGGAGATAACCCAGTCGCCACGGTCCTTGATCATGTTTTCCAAACGACGCTTACCCCAATCAGGTTGGAAGCTAACATCCTTTAAGCTGTCCAAGATTTCATCACGAATCTTGTCCACGGAAGCGAACCACTGTGGCGTTGCCCGGAAGATGACGGGCTTCTTCGTCCGCCAGTCAAATGGGTAACTGTGTTCGTAAGGCATGTACTTCAGTAAGGCGTTGTTCTCCTTCAGCTTGTCGAGGGCAATCTGATTGGCATCTTCGTAGAAGACCCCATCAAAGTCCTCACCGGCTTCAGCGGTCATGTATCCTTGGTCGTTAACGGGAACGAGCACAGGTAAGTTGTAGAGCTTACCCACGTTAAAGTCATCTTCCCCTAAGCCTGGGGCCGTATGAACCAAACCAGTCCCAGAATCAGTCGTCACGAAGTCTCCTAACATCACAACCAACTTACGGTCGGTGATGAATGGGTGTTGGGCAATGATGTTGTCCATGTCTTGCCCCATGACGGTCTTCAAGACCTTGACGTCTTCCCAACCAAAGCGTTCGGCATTTTCAGCAACCAGATCACTAGCCAGAACGAACTTGCGGTCTTCCCCAGCGGGTTGAACCACCGCATATTCGATACCGGCATCGATGGTGATCCCTTCGGAACCAGGAATCGTCCACGGCGTCGTGGTCCAAACGACGAGGTAAGTATCGTCATCTAAGACGCCTTTACCGTCGACAACCTTTTCCCCATAAAAGGCGGAAGGTGACGTCACGTCGTGGTATTCCACTTCGGCCTCAGCCATGGCAGATTCGGATGACCATGACCAGTACACGGGCTTCTTACCCTTGTAAATCAGGCCGCGCTTGGCAAATTCACCGAAGACCCGCACTTCAGCGGCTTCGAATTCTGGATTCAACGTCAAGTATGGATTGTCCCATTCGGCAGCCACCCCTAAACGCTTGAAACCATCGCGTTGTAAGTCAACTTGCTTCAAGGCGTATTCGCGACAAAGGTCACGGAATTCGGCAGTTGACATCTTCTTCCGGTCGTAACCGGCCTTCGTCAACTGTTGTTCAATTGGTAAACCATGGGTATCCCAACCGGGAACGTAAGGGGCCCGGAAACCACTCATTGACTTGTAACGAACAATGATATCCTTGGAAATCTTGTTCATGGCATGGCCCATATGGATTGGACCATTGGCGTATGGTGGGCCATCGTGCAGAATAAACGTTGGCTTCCCCTCGTTTAATTTCTGGCGGGCTTCATAAATCTTGTTTTCGGCCCAGGCTTTTTGCCGGTCAACTTCTTTGACTGGTAAATTACCGCGCATTTTAAACTTGGTTTTACCCAGGTTCAACGTGTCTTTCACTCGCATACCGTCATTTCCTCCTTTAAATCATTTCTCACGGTTGGTGAACCGGTGAGCTCAAGCCAGTCCCTGGCCTCAGCTCACCGGTCAACCTCTTACCGTGACACGCAAACTTTCATGACAAACAAAAAACGACCCTGCCCAAAGGGACGAGATCGTTCGTGGTACCACCCAAATTTCAGAAGACAACCACCGTTGCCTTCCCTCAGCGTGCCGTATCGGGGCAAACCGCCGTCGCTTACTCAAGGTTCAGCCACGGAACTTGGAGAATGATACCGTCTAAAAGAGCGGGTGTCGACCTCTCACCATCGTCGACTCGCTAAAACCATCTGTTTAGACTGCTTATTTCTCTGTCATTTTTTATTTACTTTTGGTCGTAATGTTCCTGATCGTTATCTGGGAAAATCACAACAGTTTCCCCTTGATCAGTGTCCGTATCGGTAACGGGGGCTTCCTGAACGGGAGCTTCTTCCGTTGCTTGCGGTGCAGTTGAGTTTACGCCCTGAGCTGCCCCATTGTCAAGTCGATCACCGACGACCTTCTTGATCTCTTCGTAGCTCGACATGGACCCTTCCTTAAGTAAGCTGTCCCAGTCGTTGGACTTTACAACTTCCAACTGACTTTCCAGCATCACTTGAAGACGTTGACGGAAGACCCGGGTGCTCTTCTTCAAGTCATCGGTCTCCACGGCTAACTTCTTAGCACGCTTAGAGGCCTCCATCATGATTTGATTACCCTTGTTGGTTGCTTCTGAAACGATGTCGGAGCTTTGCTTCTGAGCTTCGCGAATAATAATCTCGGATTCTTTTTGTGAGTTGGCCTTAACCTTGTCGGCGGCCTCCTGCGCAACCAGAATGGATTGATTCAAGGAATCTTTCAAGTCGTTAAAGTACTTGAGTTTGCCATTGGCAGAGTCGAGTTGTTCCTCTAATTCCTTGTTGTGATTCAACGTAATTTGGTAATCCTTGATGATCTGATCCAAGAAATCATTGACCTCATCAACGTTGTAACCACGCATCTTCGTACCGAATTCTTTATTATGAATGTCTAATGGACTTAATACCATCTTATTGTTCCCTCCGCATCTATTTCTTCAGCACCGCTAGGGTGACCCGAATCTTTTCTTTCTTGGTTTTCCCGGCAACTTCATCCAAACGCACCCGACCAAAACCCCGGACGGACACGATGTCTGCAACATCGAGCTCATAATCTGGTTTAGTCGTTTCCGTCCAGTTAACCCGAACGTGGTCCGCCTCAATCAGTTCCTTCGCCCGATGACGGGAGAGGTGGAATCCGGTGCCAACAATGTTGTCCAACCGTAAGGAGGACAGCGTTGCTGATTCGGACTCCCACTCGTTCAGTGGCGCAATCAACTCGTTAAAGTCAGCCAGCGTCAGTCGTGCTTTCACCCGACCAATGTGATCCACCTGACCCACGAGATAATCCATCATGGACTTCTCCGTCACCACTTGCCAGACTTGACCATCCGTTAAGATGTCGCCAAGAATTTCACGTTCGATTCCGGCACCTAACAAGGTTCCTAGAATCTGACTGTGATGCAGCGTGGCGAACTTGACCGGGTAATCGACCAGCAGCAGGCGCAACTCGAAGTCGGCCTCAGTGGGTTCGAAATAGTCGGGAAAGAACAGGGCCCGTCGCATCTCTGCATGCTCATGGCCACCGCGAAACTGAACCTTAACATCCGCTCGGCGGGCTAAGGTGGTGGCAATGTACACCTGACGAGGATTCAAGAAATGGGTGAGAACCGGGCGATACTCGTCCGCAACTTGCTGTAGCCATTCGCCAATGGCGTCAATGAACGGCGCCTCATCCGGCCGAAAGTGTTGCGTTATATTCTCATCCACAGCTTCCCCTCCTCACTTAATGAGCTTATAACATCATTCTGAATAACATGATTTCAACCGCACGTAACCCGTATTGAACCAAGGTTAACACGATGATCCCCACCACTGGACCGAAGCCCAAGGGTCCCACCGACGCGAAGTTGAAGTAGCTTAGAAATGGTTCTACTAGGCGTGTAATGACCTGGCCCAATTTAGATTGGTAAGCACCAGGCAACCAACTGAGAAGCGCATACACCACGATTAGGAGTATGTACGCCCGCACCAGCCAGTCTAACGCCGTAAAAATCAAGCTTACGATCGACAGCACAACATCGCTCCTTTATGGTTTGAACTGATTTCCAAGGTTAGCTGCTACATCGCCACTGACTTCGAAATTATGTGGGGTGCACAGAAAGATCTGTTCTCCCACGCGCTTAATTTCGCCACCGACGGCATAGGCAGTCCCGTTTAGAAAGTCAACGATCCGCTGTGCTTGGGCTTCATCCACCCTTGCAAAATTTACGATAACCGCGTCGCCAGCTGTGAGTTGCTTAGCAATCGACTTGGCATCGGAATAAATTCGTGGCTCGCAGATCGCAATATGACTCGAATTAGGTTTTGCAGACCGCATAGCGACCACCTTTCGACTATCGACCGGCCGTGTTTGGGCAGTTGGTTTCGGCTTAACTACGGGAGTTGTCGATTCCTGATAGTCTTCGTCATAATCATCGTCCATTCCGAAAAACTTACTGAGACTAAACTTTTCCGCCATGGTTGGCCACTCCTCTCACAACGAATTTTTACTGACTACTTCCGCCGACGCTTGAAGAATGGCGGCGTGTCTTCTCCCCGATTGCCATCATCATTGTTGGCATCGTCAGAGCTTGGATTGAAGATGTTGAAGTCGGGCTTGTCGACCCCAGCAAATTCATCATGACCCTGGGTAGAACTCTTAGGTTCTGGACGGTGGGCTGGTTCACGAATGTCCCAGTTACCGAATGGATCTTGTTCATTTTCTTTGGTTGGTTGACTCTGTTGGTCGCTAGACCCCTTCTGTTCGCTGCGACGGGCAACCCGACTGTGAGAAGCTTCGCGTTCCTCACGCTTCTTGTCAATCCCAGTAGCAATCACGGTAACCCGAACCTCATCGCCGAGTTCTTCGTCAATTGACGTCCCGAAGATGATGTTCACGTCACTGGTAGCGGCATCCGACACGATCTGTGAAGCCGCTTGGGCTTCAAACAGAGACAGGTCGGGACCACCCGTGATGTTCAACAGAACTTGTTCGGCACCGTCGATGGAAACTTCCAGCAATGGTGACGAGATGGCCTTCTTAGTGGCATCTTCCGTGCGGTTTTCGCCACTAGCGGAACCGATACCCATTAAGGCAGACCCTTGATCTTTCATAACCGTCTTCACATCGGCAAAGTCCAAGTTCACATAGCCAGGACTCGTGATCAAGTCAGAAATCCCTTGAACCCCTTGACGTAAGACGTTGTCGGCTTCTTGGAAGGCTTCCATCATTGGCGTCTTCTTGTCGACAATCTCTAACAGCCGGTTGTTAGCCAGGATGATCAACGTATCGACGTTTTCCTTCATGGCTGCGACCCCTTCGGCCGCAAAACGGGCACGACGAGGACCCTCGAAGCTAAATGGCCGTGTCACAACGCCGACCGTTAAGGCCCCGCTGTCCTTGGCAATCTTAGCCACGATTGGGGCGGCCCCGTTACCGGTACCCCCACCCATTCCGGCAGTGACGAAGACCATGTCGGCGCCTTGAAGGGCTTCCGTGATCTGTTCTTCACTTTCTTCGGCAGCCTTGGCCCCAACTTCGGGGTTGGCGCCGGCACCCAGACCCTTGGTTAATTTCGGCCCGAGTTGGATTTTCGTTTCAGCCTTGGAAGCTTCCAAAGCCTGAACGTCAGTGTTAGCAACGATAAATTCGACACCTTTAACATCTTCGGTGATCATTCGGTTAACGGCGTTGTTACCACCGCCACCGACCCCGATAACTTTAATGTTAGCGCCATGATTTTGAGCAGAATCTAGTGAGTATTCCATATTTATCTTTTCCTCCATCTCGCGTTAGTCGAAGAAGTCACTGAAGAACTTCCGGAACCCTTCGCCCCTCTTTTTCTTCACTTTTGGTTTTGCCTTTGGACGCGGTGCCGATTGGGTCGAAACGTCGTTGGCTGCATCTTCCACAGCCTCACGTTGCCGAATCTCATCGGTCTCGTCAGCGAGTTGGGTCGAGCCAGTTAAAGCACTCTTAATAAGTAAGTCAATCTCACTGAGACCCCCAAAGTATTTCACTAATGCCAAAGCTAAGGTAAATGATGGGTGACGCAATCCCATTTGGTATGGGATGTAAACCCGCACGTTGGTGCCAAATTCAGCCGTAGCTAAATCGGTAATCCCAGGCAGTGCGGCAACCCCACCGGTCAGAATAATCCCACCAGGTAATTCTAGCGCCTGAACCTTGTCCAGGTTCGTGCGTAACCGCTGGAAGACTTGGTCCAACCGAGCTTCGATAATCTCCGCCAAATACTTCTCAGAAATTGGCGTCGGTTGACTCTGACCCACGACGTCGACCGGGAACTCGTCTTCATCGCTAGCCTGACTTGAATCGGCATAACCGTAGTCACGCTTCAACTTCTCGGCACTGTCGATCGAGGTATTCAAGACCACGGAGATATCCTTGGTGATGAATTGCCCGCCTTCTTGGTCAACGTCAATGTACTTCAATTGGTGATCATGAATAACAGCGGCAGTTGCCTGGCCCCCGCCCAAATCAATCAGGACGGTCCCAAAGTCTTGTTCGCCGTCGTTCATAACCATCATGCCCTGGGCCATTGGATTAATCACGGTGCCCCGGACGTGCAAGCCAGCCTGTTCGACTGCTTTACGGGTATTGTGCATAATCGTCTTAGGTCCCGTAAACAGGGTGCCGTGGAGTTCGAGACGAACCCCAACCATCCCACGAGGATCCTTGATGCCATCGAAGCCGTCGACCACGAACTCGTCGGCAAGGACTTCAACCACTTCACGTTCCGGTGGCAAGCTCTGAATGAGTGCGGCCCCCGCCACACTCCGAACATCCCGACCGGTGATCTCCCGAGATTGATCGTCAATGGCGATCATCCCGCTACATGGTTCAATTTTTAACATATTTGCGGGAATTCCCACAATCACATCATGAATCTCGATGCTGGCCTTCTCTTCGGCTTGTCGAATGGCCCGCTGAATTGCTTCAGCAGCCTTGTCAATATCGACGATAACGCCGCGACTGACACCATTCGAACGTTCATTTCCCACACCAATAACGTTCATTTGCCCTTTAACATTCTCAGCAACAATGACTTTTATTGAGGTGGTTCCTATATCGAGACCAACGTACATCCCTGAATTATCCATAGAAAAAGGAACCTCCTAAGTTAATCTACTATCAACACTGCATGAATTCGCTTTTTCCCCTAATTATTTTTCAGTTTACCACATTTACTAGGGGTTGAAAAAGCCTTATTGACGCTTTTTCGTCACTGCAATCAAAATGAATTATTTCTTGAAGGGATATGAGTACGCCCCGACTTCCAAATTGACAACACCTTTTTGTTTCATCTTCGCCGCAATCCCTGGATAGTACGCCATTTTTTTCGCGAAAGTCGGGATACTTGCGTAGACTTCATTCCCATCATTCATGAATAAATGGACCCGGTTCGGATTGTCCTTCGTGGGTGCCGCCTGAATTTCACTGATGCTGCGTTTAATTTCGGCATCTAGACGCGCATACTGCAGGATCATCCGATGCAAGGTTTTCGCCTGCTTGAACTTGCTGTAAACCGGGGTACCACTCTTCGGCTGGGAGACAGATTGTTCGCTCACCACGCCGTTTTCGAGGATCTCATCGTACTTGCTTCCCCGCATCACGTAGCCCGCCGTGTCGTATTCGACGATGGCGATCGTCACATGATTGGGTTGGCGAAAGGTAATTTTAGCTTGTTTGATTCGTGAATTTCGTTTCGGAGCCTGACGTTCAAATGACGCCGTGTGTCCGAATAGCGAATAGATGGAGGCGCCGGAACGAACCTGAACGGCATCCTCGACCTCTCTGGCCGTCAGTGCATGTGCACCAGTAACCGTCACTTTTTGAAAGTGACTTAGTGGACAGAGGAGGTAAATCATAACCAAGATGACCGCCGTGAAGCTGGTCAGGAGAATGGTCAATCGCCGAACTAACTTGCGATTCCGTTGATGTTTTAACCGTGGTAATTTATCGCCAATGCGCTTGGCCTGGTGAATCCAGTTCGGCGTCCGGCGCTGTTTCTTCTTGGCGGCCGCCTGACGCTGGTAATCTTCCCACGGGGTCAACGACTGTTGCTGCTTTTCATCATGCCGGTTAAGGCGAAACTTCATGGCTGGTCACCTCCCGCTTCATGAAATAAGATTGACTAGCTAATTGCGCTTGAACTAGCTAATTGCGCTTGAGGGCTAACACCACATCCAAGACGCGGTCAGCAGCATCTGGTACGCCCAACTGCTTGGATGCCTGGGCCATATCCTGGCGCAGGGCATCATCATTCATCAATTGATCGGCCTTGGTCACCAGGTTTTCCCCGGTCAAATCAGCTTCCTTGATGATTTCAGCGGCTCCCACGTTAACCAAGGACTGGGCGTTCTTGGTTTGGTGGTCCGCGGTAACATACGGACTAGGAATCAGAATTGAAGGAATCCCATCCGCCGTAATTTCAGCCAGGCTAGTTGCCCCGGCCCGGCCAACAATGGCCGCCACCTTGGGCAAAACTTCTGGCATGTTTGGAATGTAAGGCTTCACGACGACGTTGTCATTAAGCTTTACCTCTTTTAACTGGTCCATGACGCCATCATAACGCTTCTGCCCCGTAACGAAGACCACTTGGTAATCGCGTTGATTGAAGGCTGGAATGGCTGCCACCGTCGCGGCGTTAATCTTCAAAGCCCCTTGAGAGCCCCCGAAGATTAATAAGGTTGGCCGATTATCCTGCAAATGGTATTCCGACCAACTGAAGTGACTAACCACTTCCGCAGCTTCCTGAGCCCGGGGATTCCCGGTTTTGACCATCTTATTGGCTGGTAACTGATCGACGGCCGCGTCAAAGACATAGGCGATCCGGTCGACGTAACGGCTCAGAAAACGGTTGGTAATCCCAACCACACTGTTTTGTTCATGAATCATCGTGGGAATATGTAGACGACTGGCGGCATAGACCACGGCACCGGAAACGTAACCCCCGGTCCCAACCACAACGTCGGGCTTGAATTCCCGAATCATCTTCTTGGTCTCGTGAACACTCTTCAAGAACAGATAAACCGTCTTGAAGTTTTCAAATGAAAGTGAGCGTTTAAACCCTTGAATCTTCGTCGACTTGAAGGGAATTCCCTTGGCCGGCACGATGGAACTTTCCAGTCCCCGTTCGGACCCCACGTAGAGGACCTCTGCATCAGGGTCACGCTTCTTTAAGGCTTTGATTAGGGCGAGTGCCGGGTAGATATGACCCCCGGTCCCCCCACCAGATACAATTAATCGCATGTTATTTTTCCTCCTGCTTACCCGTCAACTGTTCAACGGCTTTGATAAACCGGTCCCCCCGAACCTCGAAGTTCGGGTATTGATCCCAGCTTGCGTTCGCCGGTGAGAGTAAGACAATATCTCCCGGTTCGCTAAGTTCATAGGCCAATGGGACGGCCGTTTCAACGTTCTCGGTTAAGCGAATCGTTGGAATTCCCGCCTGTTTAGCTGTGTCTTCCAGTAATTTAGCCGTCTGGCCAAAGAGGATAATCGCCTTCACGTGGTCCTTGAAGGATGGCACCATTTTCTCAAAGGTATAGCCGCGATCGAGGCCACCAGCTAAGAGCACCACGGGGGCCTTGAAGCCCTTCAAGGCCATCTCAGTCGCTTCCATGTCGGTTGCCTTGGAATCGTTGTAATACTGCCGACCCTCGGCCTCTAACACGAACTGGGTCCGATGACGAACGCCACCGAAGCTCTTGAGTACACTGACGATAGCGGCCGTGCTGACTCCCTTAATCTTGGCAACCGCGATGGCTGCCAAGGCATTCTCGACGTTATGATCGCCGGGAACCTTGATGTCAGCCGCGGCCATGATCTCTTCACCACGGAAATACAAAACACCCTCGCGTTCGTAAGCCCCATCCTCAGACTGATCTTGCCGCGTGAACAGCACCACCTTGGCGGCTGAATGGGTACTTAATTCCCGCCATTCTGGATTATCAAAGTTGACCACGAAGTAATCGTCGGCCGTTTGGTTGGCTGTAATCTTCATTTTGGCAGCGACGTAGTTGGCTCGCGTCTTGTGGTAATCCAAGTGATTGGAGAAGATGTTCGTCAAAACGGCGATATGCGGGTGAAATTCGGTCGTCCCTACCAACATGAAGCTGGAGACTTCAAGAACCAACGTATCCTCAGGTGTCAATTCTTGAGCCACCATGCTAGCTGGTACCCCGATGTTACCGGCATAGCGCGCATGACCGGCCTGCCGATCATGATCCAACATTTTTTGAATCATCGTGGTCGTCGTGGTTTTCCCGTTACTCCCGGTCACCGCGACCAGCTCAGCATCTGCCACTTCACCCGTCAGTTCCATTTCGGTAATAATCGGCAGCTTGAGCGCTAAGGCTTTCTTGACGATGGGCACATCGTAAGAGATACCAGGATTCTTCACCATAAGGTCGTAGCCGGCGTCTAAGAGTTCCGGAGCCTGTGACCCTAAGATGACCTTAAACCCTGCTTGTTCGAGCTCCTGGGCGTCTTTATTCTGGTCTAATGGCTGAACATCGCTTACCGTGACCTCGGCACCCAACCGTTTCAGTAATTTAGCGGCATTGGTTCCACTCTTTGCGAGTCCCAGAACCAAGACCTTCTTACCCTCATATCGCTTAATCTGCTTCATAACTCCGTTCGCTCTCCATTTCTTTCTTATACCTGATATAAAAAAGCTAGCTTGACTCTAACGAGCAAGCTAGCCCATTAGTCTTCAGTCGTTAGTTTGCTAACATGACCCAAACACCACTAACTGCGGTAACTAATCCGATTCCCCAGAAAGTAAAATCAATCTTCCATTCGCTCCACCCCAACATTTCGAAGTGATGATGAATGGGACTCATGAGGAAAATCCGCTTACCCGTTAGTTTGAATGAGGCCACTTGCAAAATAACACTCGCCGTCTCAATCACAAAGACCAACCCGATCCACAACAGAGATAATTCGTGGTGTAACAGGATGGCAACTGCCGCTAAGGCTCCGCCTAAAGCCAAAGATCCCGTATCTCCCATAAATATCTTAGCTGGTTTGTGATTAAAGATGAGAAAACCGAGAAGACCGCCGACTACGGCGAAACAAAAAATCGCAATGTTTAATTGATGTTGTTGGAAGGCCACGACCCCATAGGCCGCAAAAGCAATGCTGGCCAGCCCACTCACCAAGCCATCTAGGCCATCGGAGAGGTTCACCGCATTGGAGAAGCCAACCAACCACACAATAATAAAGAGCGCATACCAACCGCTCATCGTCCAATCCCCGAATCCGGGCACATGGAGCGCCATTGGTAACTGTTCATGGGTGTAAACCCAGAACAAAATGAGGGCCCCAACAATTTGGCCGAGCATTTTCTGCCAAGCCTTGAGTCCTTCATTTTGGTGATGGAACAACTTGATGCTGTCATCCCAGGCTCCTAAGCCCCCATACAACACGAGGATAAATAACAAAATCCACGTGGTTGGTAAGACGTGGTGCGGCTGGACTATCCAGCTCGTTGCCAAGGTCATGACCACAATCGCAATCATGTAGAGCAACCCACCCATGGTTGGCGTCCCGGACTTCTTTTCGTGCCAACTCGGGCCCTCTTCACGAATCATTTGGCCTTCATGTCGGGCACGGAAGTAACGAATTAAAGCGGGCATAAATGCCACGGTAATTAGAAAACTACCCACCAGGGGTAACAAAATAGTCATCATTGTTCCAATCAATCCTCATTCTCATTTATTTTGGCGTAAAGTGACCGCTAACGTGGCGCCAGACCCCACCGTGGTGCCGGCCTTAATACTCTGCTTGGTGACGTACCCGTCGCCAGTCACGTTCAGCTTTAAGCCTTCAATCTGTGCTAATTTTACCACATCACCCTTCGACCAGCCGGTCAAACTTGGCAGAGCGACGGTGCCACCCGTACTGATGAAGACCCGTTGATCCCGGTATAACGTGGTTCCAGCCGTTACTGACTGTTTTTGAACTTTTTGTCCGGTGCCTAGGGTTGTGACGGTCGCTCCAGCCTTGGTTAGGGCCTGGTTGGCGCTCGCTACCGATTGTCCGGTAACCGATGGCATCTTGTTTACTTTCGTATTGGTGGTCTCGGTATCCTCTTGTAAGGCCCGGGCCATCACAGGTTTCATGATGGAAGCCAATAGCTGAGTTGCCGTTTTGCTTCCCAGATGCGGTTGTTTCATCGTGATATACATGACGTACTTTGGATGACTCGCGGGCACCATGGCCGCTACGGAGTACAGGTAATTGTCATCCCCGGAGAGATAACCAGACTTCCCAGAACTGACCTGGGCAGTCCCCGTCTTGACGGCGACTCGTTCCCCACTCATCTTGTAGTCAGCTCCGATACCATACTTCTTATAAACGACATCTTCCATGTGCTTTCGAACGGACTTCGCCGTCGACGCGGAAATGGGATTGGACACGGCCTGTGGCCCGTAAGCCTTGACCGTCTTGTTGGTATTGGGATCGACGACCTTACTAATCACGTAAGGCTTCATCATCTGGCCATCATTGCTGACGGCACTAAGGGCCTGCATCATCTGGAAGACCGTGACCTGAATCCCTTGACCAAACGCGGTATCGGCCTGTTCAATTGGCCGTTGAAAGGCAATACTCCCGGTCAATTCACCTGGCAATCCTGACTTGGTACTCTTCAGGAAGTGGAATCGGTCGATGTACTTCTTCCATGTCTTGTGACCCATCTGTTGTTCCAAATGGGCCATGGCCACGTTACTGGAGACAGCGAACCCCTTGTTGTAGGTGATCGTCCCCCAGCCAGCCGTATTCCAGTCAGGCACCACTTGATTACCAATGGTGTACTTACCAGATTGATACGTGGCATTGCCGTTGTAATTTCCACTGTCGATCGATGACGCCAGTGTGAAGATCTTCATGGTTGATCCGGGTTCATAAGCATCTTGAACCAACGTGTTCCGCCAGACCTTGTCGAGCCCTTTCTTAGTCGTCGCGTTAAACGTTGGTCGCTGAGTCGCAGCTAAAATAGCCCCGGTGTTGGCGTTCATAAGCACGGCATTCATCGAGTTGGCCTTGACCTGGCCCTGAACCTGACTCATCTCAGTTTCCAGTAGCGTCTGTAAACGGGTATCCAGTGTCGTATAGACGTTGTCCCCATTCTTGGCTTTCTTAGCCTTTTGCTTAGTTCCTGGCAACTGATAACCGTACATATCTTTTTTAATTTTCTGAGACCCATTTGTTCCCGTTAATTCTTTATTGAAAGCTTGTTCCAGGCCCATTGACCCCGTGAGTGTCGTTTGACCGGCTTTATTTGTCTGCGCCTGAGCCAAACCAATCAGATGAGAGGCAAAGACCCCATTGGGATATAGACGCGACTCCTGTTGAATGAAGTTCACCCCACTGAGATGTTCGGCCTGAATTTTTTGTTTGGTTGTCAACGAAATATTTTGACCCGCCGTCCCAAATTCAACTTGGAACGGATGACCAGAACTCGGATTCAAGGTTGCCAAAGCTTTCTTCCGGCTAATCGGTAGATACTTGGCAAGCACGTCAGCTACTTTTTCCTTATTGGTCACGTAGAGCTTCTGACCATCGACACTCTTCTGTCGTTTATCGAGCACCACGTAAAGTGAGTAGACACTGGTATCCTCGGCGATCGCTTGCCCGTTGGCATCGTATATCGTTCCCCGTCTAGCCTTCAGCGTTTCATTAGCTGTATAGAGCTTCTGGGCTGAGGTACTGAGGTTTACGTTTTGAACCTTTTTTCCAATGGAGATATACGAAAAGCGACCAACGATCAAGATAAGCACACCAAGAAACAGCCAAAAAAGAAAAATACCGAAACTCTTCCGATTCCTGCGTGGATGCTTATTTGTCATTTGTCGCTTTTGAGAATCATTCATTATTTGTTAACATTCCTTATTCTGTCATTTTCCAAGGTCAAGCCCTGCTTTTTGGCAATTTTATCAAGCCGGCTACGACTCTGCAACTCATTTATTTCTTGTTGCGCGTTGGTATTGCGATTTTGATACGTCGTGACAGAATTATTGATACTTTGAAGGTCGTGAACGGTATTGGACATCGCGATTTTAGTGGACACAACACTTACCATTAGTAAGGCCAAAACCAGGCCACAAACGGTCATTAAACACTTTTCAAATTTGGAGAATGGCAGGCGCTTGCCCGACGGTGTAGGATCGCTGACGGGTTGAGCCTGGCGTTGAGGTTGTTCTATGTTGGGGCGTTGTTGGGGTTCCGCTGTGAGAGGAACCGCTTCGGCTAAGTTATTTTGCGCCATAATTGATCATCTTCCTATGTCAATATTTAGTGATTATATAAACTACTTAATTTTTTCTAAAATTCGTAATTTTGCACTGTGGGCACGATGGTTAGCCGCCAATTCTTCCTCAGAAGGTAAGATCGGCTTGCGGTTAACCAACTTGTAATCTGGCTGCAAATTGTCGGGAATTACCGGAATTCCGTGGGGGAGTTCTGGCAATGAGGACTGTTCGCGAAACATGGTCTTCACCAACCGGTCTTCAAGCGACTGGAAGGTAATGGCACTGATGCGACCATGAAGCGCCAGCAAGCCGACAGCTTGTTCGAGTGAATCTTCCAAGGCCCCTAATTCGTCGTTGACGGCGATTCGGATGGCCTGGAAGACCTTCTTGGCGGGATGGCCCCCGTGACGACGTGCCGCCGCGGGAATCCCTTCCTTGATGATGTTGACCAACTGCCCAGTCGTGTCGATTGGGGCCTCTGCTCGATGCCGTTCAATAGCTCTGGCAATCGGCTTGGCAAACTTCTCTTCACCATATCGGTGGAAGATCCGCATCAGGTCGTTGAACTTCCATTCGTTAACCACGATCCAAGCGGTGAGTTCTGCACTCTGATCCATGCGCATATCCAGTGGCGCATCATGCTGGTAGCTGAAACCACGGTCGGCCTCGTCAAACTGTGGTGAGGAAACCCCTAAGTCATAGAGAATGCCATCGACTTCGGTCACACCCCGAGCATTTAACTCGGTCTTAATGTCGCGGAAATTGCTCTTAATAAACGTTAAATTTCCACTGTCGAGATATTTTTTAAGGCGTTCTTGATTGTATGTAATTGCGGTCTGGTCCTGATCGAACGCGTATAAATGACCTGTCGTCAGCTGTTCCAGAATGCGTTGGCTATGACCGCCTCCGCCGAGAGTGCAGTCAACATAGATTCCCGTTGGCTTAATGGCTAAACCAGCCACCGCTTCCTTGAGCAGTACCGTTACATGATGAAAGTCTTCCATAAACACTCTCCTCTCCTTTAGCTACATGCCGAAATCAATTAGATTTTCGGCGATATCATCGAAGTCTTCTTCGGCAGCAGCAGAGAAAGTTTCCCACCGTTCCTGACTCCAAATTTCAAAACGATTAGCCACACCCACGATGACACATTGTTTAGCCAATGCGGCATGGTCTCGTAACGATTTTGGTAAGTTAATTCGGCCCTGCTTGTCGAGCTCACATTCAGTCGCCGCGGAGTAGAAGAACCGGACAAAAGCCCGGGCATCCTTACGGTTTACTGGCAAGGCTTTCAATTTCTCTTGTAACGCCGACCATTCGGTCATTGGATAGCCGAATAAACAACCATCCATCCCCCGGGTAACCACGAATTGTTCCCCAAGTTGATCTCGAAATTTAGCGGGGATAATAAGTCTGCCCTTGGCATCAATTGAATGTTCGAATTCACCCATGAACATGACCATTACCCCCTATTTGTAACTATTGTCAAGTTTACCACACCCCCCCACTTTCTACCACAACGTTTCCGAATTTTTATAAATTTCCCCACTTGCACCAAAAAAGCCACAGCGAACACTTGTTCACCGTGGCTGAAAGCCCTTTACCGTGACCCTAAAAAACTGGGTTCTTAGTCAAGTTTATTTATATTTATGCATAAAATTAGCTAATGGCTAACAGGAAACAAACCATAAACCCTAGCAACCAATATAAGTCGGTTAATCGCCAGAAGGTTTTAAAGAATGTCGGATAGATAATTTCGTGGTCCTGAACGGCCTGAATGATGGTGACCAAGATGCCAATTGCCATCCACCCAATGACCAACCAAGGGAGCACAACGCCCGCCCCATGTGGGATCAGCGCCAAGGCACAGACTAAAAATAGCGGTGCCATGAGATCCCAGACACTCAAGCCTGTCGGCCAACGGTGTCCAAGCAACCGTTTCACCCCACGAAAAATGATGTAGCCAATGACCAGTATGACCAGTTTCCCGGCTGGTGATGCCCAAAACGACATGCAACTTCCCCCCACGACTTCTGTTCTAATTGTCGCGCCAACACACTGCCCTAGGCAGGCGCTCACCGGCAACTCTTCGTTATATTATAGGGATTTCCATCCTCAGTTGCAATTCACTTTTATAACAACTCGTTGACAACTTTGCCGCGACTGTTGCATTTCACCCCCACCCACGGTAAACTAATTGAGTAAATTGGGACGCAAAGAGGTGGCTATTCGCGCATGGAAAAGAAAAAGAAATCAACACTTCAAAAAATTACCAACGTTTTCGTTTGGATCATGATTATCGCAACTATCGGCTCCTTAGTCTTTGGAGCAATTGCATCCCTCGGCTGGATGGGCTAATCACATCTGTCGCTACCTTTGTTCGCAGGGTAGCGTTTTTTTATGCCAGTATTTACCAAGCTCACTTAACAAACAAACTAACACAGACTTAAAATACCGTCATCAAAAATCGAAGTTATTCCGATTTCTAATGACGGTATTTTTTAGTTTCTATTCATTTGGATCAGGTTTATCCGGTTGCTTGTAGACCTGGCGGGGCTTGCTCCCCTCCTGAGGTCCAATATACCCGCGCTGCTCTAAATCATCCATGATCCGTGCCGCTCGATTGTACCCAATCCGGAACCGACGTTGCAATAGAGACGTGCTGGCCTTTTGTTGATCCACCACGAAGGCAAGCGCATCGTCAAACAGATCGTCATCACTGTCGCCAGCCTCTTCCTGTTTGAGTTCCTCATCGGTCACCATCATGTCTTCATCGTAATCCGCCGTCTGTTGCTGCTTGATAAAGTCCACAACATTCGCCACGTCCTCGTCGGGGATAAACGCCCCCTGAACACGAACCGGTGAATTGGCATCAACGGGTTGATAGAGCATGTCCCCTCGACCCAACAGCTTTTCAGCACCATTGGTATCGAGGATCGTCCGTGAATCAATACCACTAGACACCGCAAAGGCAATCCGCGATGGCACATTAGCCTTAATCAATCCGGTAATGACATCGACAGATGGCCGTTGCGTCGCCAAGATCATGTGAACCCCGGCTGCTCGTCCCATCTGGGCGAGTCGGATGATGGCATCTTCGACTTCATTTGACACCGTCATCATCAGATCGGCCAGTTCGTCCACGACGACCACGATATACGGCAACGTTGGCCGGGCTTGATCATCCTGAGCATTGGCCTTGCGAACGAAGGCATTGTACCCGGAAATCTTACGTTGACCGAACTGGGAGAACAGCTCATAACGCCGTTCCATTTCCGCCACGACCTTGTGTAGTGCCCGGGCGGCCTTCTTCGGCTCTGAAACGACTGGGGTCAACAAGTGGGGAATCCCATTGTAGACACTCAATTCAACCTTCTTGGGGTCAATCAACATCAATTTCACTTGGTCCGGCCGCGCATTCATCAACATACTGGTAATAATGCCGTTGATGGCCACGGACTTCCCACTCCCCGTTGCCCCAGCAATCAGTAAGTGCGGCATCTTAGTAAGGTCCATCGTGACCACTTCACCGGTTACGTTGCGTCCTAATGGAACTTCTAGTGGCTTGTTGGGATGGGCCGGTTGGGCCTCAACCACATCACGAAAGGCGACAGTCGAGACTTCCTTATTCGGCACTTCAATCCCAATCAGCGATTTGCCTGGAATTGGGGCCTGAATCCGAATTCCCTTAGCCGCTAAGGCCAGGGCCAAATCATCGGCCAAGTTCACGATCCGCGAGACCTTCACCCCAATGGCGGGATGGAGTTCGTATTCTGTTACCGACGGCCCTAAACTAACGTTCTTGACTTCGGCGTCGACACCAAAACTATCGAGTGTCTGTTTTAAAATCTTGGTGTTGGCATCGATCGCATTGACCTCATCCGTTTGGTCAGTCGGTGGAACCTGTTTTAGCAGGTCAGCCGTTGGTAATTGATAGTTCGGATCGACCGGTGTCCCACTGGTTAAGTCCGGGCCCACCTCAGGCGTTGACTCCTCCTCGACCGGTTTGGTCTGCGGTTTAGTCGTCGGTCGGTCATTGGCCACCGTGATATGGTAGCTCGGTTCTTCCTTTGACTGGGGCTTCGGTTCTGGCAAATCCTTCTTCTCGGGTTCGACGATGGCTGTCGGCTGTGGTTGCGGCTTGCCAGCTCGCTCCTGATGCTTCCGCTTAGCCGCCGCACCCCCACGCTTAAGGGCTTGACCACTGGCATGCATCCCCTTAGACAGCCAGCCCCAGGCCGTACTGGTCCAACGTTGTAGGTCGGCAAAGGGGATCTGAAAGAACACGATAACCCCGCCTGCCATGATGATCCAAGCGGCAACCTGAGCGCCGACTAGCGCAATTAGCCACGCCACGATACTCAACTCCAGGGCGCCAATCACCCCACCACCGAGCTGACTCGTCAGCCCGCCAGTAAAGAGATCAGCCAGACCGGCGTGCCAGATCGTTGAGAGAAACTGGGCATGCTGATTAACCGCCACAAAGTGCGTCGCGGTAATCCACAGTAGCCAGCCAGCGTAGACCAGGCCGCCGCCCCACAGATAGTGACGTTGAATGTGGGGCCAGGTTCCGGTAATCAATAAGGCTACCCCTAAGGCTCCCAGAACAACCAGGCCAAATTGGTAGCTGTCCCCCAGGAACAAGCGAACCAAATTGGCACAAAGGATTCCCAGCAGTCCGAGATGAAAGAGCCCCAGGGCCACCAGCGCGATTAAAACGAGACCGATGACGTTACTCGTATAAGGGAACGGCTGGTGACTGGTACGTCGCCGTTTAGTTGGACGCCGTTTCGTAGGCTTGCGGCGCGTTGTTTTTCGTTTGGTCGCCAAAGAACGGCCTCCTTTCAATCCAATTATTTCAGCTTATCGTGCGGATATTGGTGAACCCGTTCCAATCCGGGGAAGCTCTGCTGACGCAAGACTTCATAGATGACGATGGCGGCCGAGTTCGATAAGTTCAGTGCGCGAATATGGCTGTCATCTTGGGGAATTCGAATACATTTCTCCATGTTTTTCCGCATGAAGGGTTCGGGTAACCCCGTCGTTTCCTTCCCAAAAAGGAAGTAGTGATCGTTGTCGTTCAGCTGGTAGTCCGGGTCCGTATAATCCTGATCCGCAAATTTTGACACTAAGTAAAGTTGGGACAGATCCGGAATCGAATCCATAAAGGCCGGCAAGTTCTCATGATAACGAACATCCACCTTATCCCAGTAGTCGAGGCCGGCACGCTTCAAGTGGGCGTCGTCCACGGAAAAGCCTAAAGGCTTGATTAAATCTAAAATGGTATCGGTTCCCGCACAGGTCCGGGCGATGTTTCCTGTATTAGCTGGAAACAATGGTTCGAATAAGGCAATATGATTCGTCATAACTCTCTTCTCCGTTCTGCTGGTTAAGTCTGTCTTCCGATTTGCGAGGCAACTTCCCTCGCACCGTCTCATTATTATAGTCACGTCTGACGCGCTTTGACAAGGGACGATCCCGACTATTTTAGGGGCGATTTCCCCGTGTCCAACCAGAAAATTCTGTGAATTTCACGGACCTCACATCCCCTGTCATAGAAAAAAGCAGTTCCTCGGTGTTGAAACGGCGAGGGGCTGCTTTAATGAAGTGCACCTTGTCAGCCACCAACAGTGAGCCACTGATGTCGACTGCCAAACGATTTCTCATATTCAATATAACACCGCTTTGTGAGCCGTGCAAGTGCCCTGCTCCGGACGCAACGCCCGTTATTCAGCGGTTTTCTGTGCGATCAGCAAGGTGACATCAACGGTAATCCTATCGAACGGATTGGCTTGGATGGCAGCCAAGCGTTCTGGCGTCGCACCCCAGTGCATCGGGGTCATCACGGTTAAATCACTAAACAATGCTGTGGATACCGGGAACTGGTAACGAATCCGTTTCGTCGTCGCATTAGGATAATGTTGCTCGAAGAGGCGCAAGACTTTCCCATTGTCGTAGGTGGCGTGCGCACTCCCTGCTGGGAAGATGCTGTGACGCAACTCAATCAGGTAATCTGAATTGGGGATCACCTTGAGCAATTGTCCACCCGGTGCCAGTACCCGATTGAATTCCTGATAGGCCGAGGGTGAAAATAGATCGAGAATCGTGGTAAAGGCCCCATCACTAAAGGGCATCTTGGCGAGATCAGCGACACAGAAGAAGGCCGAGCTGGCCAATTGTGTTCCCAGATTAATTCCAGCCTTCGAGAGGTCAAACCCAATGGCCGTGTCGCGTTGACCACGCTGGGCCAACACATCGGCTAATGGCGTGCCTTCCCCACAGCCAACGTCGAGAATAGTCTGTGGATCAGCCGGCATGTTAACCGCGAACTCCTGGGTAATCCCTGCAAAGAGTCCAGCCTGTAGCAAACGCCGGCGAGCAGCTAACATGTCATTGTCATATTCGCTAGCGACCGAACGCTGCATGAAGTACAGTGTTCCTTTTTTAGAAAGATCCACGCGATGTCCATTCGGACATACGAGACTGTGACCATCCACCGCATCATATGGTGTCAGGCAGACCGGACACCGAAAGAGACCCGTATTCGCGGTTAGAAAGGCCGCCGCCTCATCAATTTTCTTCATCTGAATTTGCTTCCTTTTCCGTGACTGGCGGGACTTCAACGTATCCGCCTGCAAAATTTTGATACCAGTGGAACCCTTCCGTAGCCACGACGCGGATCACGGCATAGCCCGGGATTCCCAGAACCACCCCGAGGATCCCGAAGGCTTTCCCGGCGAGTAACAAGATAAAGATAATGGTTAAGGGGTGAATCTTCAAAGAGCTCCCCAGGACCAGTGGTGAGATGAAACGCCCTTCGACGGTTTGTTCCACCACAAAGACAATCAGCACCTTGACCAACATCCAAGGTGACATGAATGCCGCCACCACGACCGCGGGAATCATGGCTAGAAACGATCCGAGATACGGAACTAGGTTCAAGACCCCCGCCATCATGCCGAGTAATAACGCAAACTTCAACCCGACAATTAGGAAGCCCACATAGAAGAGCACGGCCACAAAGAACGCTACGATTAACTGCCCCCGAACATAGTTGCTAACCTGACGATTCATTTCCACCAACAAATGTTTGGTCGTCTTCCGGTATTTGATCGGAAGAATCTTGACCAAGTGATCTGGTAACTGATGGCCATCTCGCAGGAGATAGAAAAGAATAAATGGTGCGGTCACAATGGCGACAACCACCGAGGCCACCCGACTCACAATACTCCCAACTGATGAAAAGGTCGTCTTTGCTAGGCTAGAGACCGCCGTGGAAGAGCTATCCGATAGCTGTTGATTGACCTGATCCAGTTGTGACTTTAGTCCACTCAGCCGGTCATCTTGAAGCCACAGTGACACGGTCCCCGACACTTGACGCCAATAGTGTGGCCATTCCGTAATCAGAGTCGTCAATTGCTTCTGCACCATGGGAATCAAGCTACCAATACCCCAGACTAGAAGCGCGGCCACAATCACAAATAACCCCGTGATCGTCCACGTTCGACCAATCCCCCGTTTCTCCAACCGATCCACCACTGGATTCAACAGATAGAAACAGACACCCGCAATGATGACGGGCAGTCCCACGATCTGCCAGACTAAAACGATGGGCGTTGCGAGCCATGGGACTTTACTTAGGACTAACAAAATGAGTAAAATGAGGAGCGTGATTGTTAATCCAGAGACCAAGCGGTTATTAACCACCCAGTTCCAGAACCACGACCGATTTTTATGAGACTCTGTCTTCAAAGGCTTCACTTCCGTTATTAAAGTGGGTATATTGTACCATACCACGAAGACCAGTGACGACTCTTGAAGAGAGAAAGGAATGAGACATTTGCGAATTATTGAACCATTATTAGAAAACTATGCTGACCTACCCAATGCTGTTGAGGCGGGTGCGAAACGCATCGCCCTCGCCGACAACCTTGCCGTCGGCGGCACGACTATCAGCAAGGGCGTCATGGGTGAGGCCGTCCGCTACGCCCACGAACACCAAGTCACCCTCGACGTTTTAATCGCCCCTAGAGGCGGTCACAGCCCCTATAACGATGTCGAAATCAAAATGATGGAGGCCGACCTGCTCGAGGCGCAACAACTCGGCGTCGACGGTGCCATCTTTGGCGCGCTGACCACCCAACACACGTTGGATGTCGAGGCCCTCAGCCTCCTCATCGCCGCGGCCGGTGGCATGACCATTACCTTCAGCACAGCCTTCGATGACATCCGGCCGCAAGACCGGGGAACTGCCGTTGATTGGCTTAGTAGCCAGGGGGTTGACTATGTTCTGAGTACCGGTGCTGCCAGTGACGACCGGTTGGCCGACTGGACCGCCACCAAGCGGCTCTTAGACTCCGTTAACTTGACCCTGATTGCCAGCGGACTCACAGCCCAAGAAATTGAACCCGTTGCTAAGGAACTTGGCACAAACTTCTTCTTTGGCACCGACGTCCTCAACTAAAGTTTTCCAAACGAAAGGCTCCTCACGTCTGTAAATGACGTGAGGAGCCTTTTCTAGTGAACCCCTTGGCCGTTAACCCGAGCCGTCGAAACCGCATTTTCAACGACCGTCGTTAACCCCCAATCAACCCAACTGTTCACTGCCCACAGTCTTAATCGGCCAAGTCAGCCAGCAACGCCTGCCACTTCTGACGAGTTGCCGTGGCCGAGTAATCATTGGCCCGTTTGAGACTGTTTTTCATATAACGACGCTGGAGTTTCGGATCTTTTAAGTAATCGCGAATCTTCCAGTATAGAAGGTCTTGGTTGTTCCGTTCGACGAGATTTCCATTCTCACCGTCGATCACCATTTCATTTGGTCCATACCGAATATCATAACTGATGACTGGTACCCCAAAGCTTAGTGCTTCGAGAGTCGTCAGCGAGAACCCTTCCTCGACACTCGTGACCATTTCTAGTGACGCCTGTTCGTACTCAGCCGTCAGATCAGGCAGATAGCCTCTGAAGAAAACATGTTTTTCCAAATGATGTTCCGTCACGTAGTCGCGGAGACGCTGCTCCTCGATTCTGCTTCCGAAGCCAAAGAGGTGTAACTCAACGTCTGGAAATTCATCGACGAGTCGACCCACGACTTGGACCTGTTCCATCACTTGTTTTTCCGGTGAGAGCCGCGCAACCCCAATGATTCGGTGAGGTTGTTTCTTCCGCAAATTAACCCGTTGCTTCGTGGTATATCCGACTGGAATCACCACAATTGGTGGTAACTCGGGGAATCGTTCCCGCAGATCGGTCCGCTGCAATTCAGTTGAGACTACGATTCGATCAAATAGTTGCGGATGCTCCAAGACATATCGGTAGGTCCCCTTCAGTGGGCCCTTAATCACGTTGGCTTGGTCCCGCGCATGGGTACTGTGGAAGACCGCGCACACGGTCACATCTGGCCGCGTATCCCCAAAGGCTGGGGCTAGTGGCCCGTTCTTGTCACTGAAATACACATCCCCGGCCTGATAGAGTTCGTTGAAGAAGAACGTCTGAAGCTCACGTTCCGTATCAAAGAACCATTGCTGGCCACGATAATCGTTCAGAATGATCTGATGGAGCTTCGGTTCACCCGGGTCGTTGGTGTAGTACTTTTCCATTTTGACGTGCCCACCGGTATCCAGGTACACCTCATTTTGAACTTTTTGATTGTCATGCAGGTAACTTATCCGGCTCAAGAAGCCTCGGTTATCGTAATGTTCCCGCTTAACCTTCATCCGTTTCGCATCGAAATAGTTCAGATAAACCAACTGTTTCAATGATTCATCTCTAAAGTGCGCATACATCAGGAAACGACCCTCGGTGGTAAAGACCCGTACGTCGGGTGCTGAAGCCACCTTTTGAATCCGGTAATGGCACGTTTCTTCCCAGTATTTGCACCAATCAATCGCCTTGACTGGCACACTCACCGTGTCCTGAAAGTAGTCGTAGAGACTAAAGCAGTCGGGACCAATGCCAAAACGTTCGGCATTGGCGTGAATACCAGGATTGTACCGCGTATAAACACACTTTGCCGGAAGATTAGCCGCCTTAAAGAGTTTCAGCCGGTTAACTTGACCTTGCTCAATCCCTGTTAGTTTTGCGTTAAAATACACCGCAACAAAGTAGTTCATAGTTAGGCCTCCTCAGCCACGGCGCGTTGGGCCTGCGTCTGGTGATCAAAGTAGTCCAGCAGAATTTGCCATTTGGCAAAGACGGCATCCTCTGAGTAACGTTGTGCATTCTGATAAGCCGCGGCACTGAAGGCCGCCAACCGATCCTGATCACCCAGTAAGGCAATCATATCGTCAGCTAGTCCTTGGACATCGCCATCGGTCGTCAATAGACCACTCTCGCCATTGGCAATGATATCGCTAGGCCCATACTTCACGTCGTTGGCAATCATTGGCACCCCATGCGACTGAGCTTCCAGTAACATCAGAGAAAAGCCTTCGGCACGACTTGGTAATAGCCCCAGCTGGGCACGGTCATAGACCGCCGCGATGTCATGCGTATAGCCCTTAAACGAAACGACATCACTTAAGCCACTGTCGGCCACCTGTTGCTTGAAGGCCTTCTCGACATCCCCGTTCGCGTAACCCCAAAGTTCAAGCCGCGCATCGGGAAACTTTTCATGGACCTGGGCAAAGGCTTGAATCGAATGATTCTGTTGTTTTTCAGGCGCCAACCGAGCAACGTGAACCACAAGGTGTTTCTGTCGCTTGCTAAACGGTTCTTGTGGCGCGGCCATCTGTTCATCCGTGACATAACCAACTGGAATCGTAAACGCTGGAATATCGGTGCCGAAGCGGTCGGCCACGTCTTGAGATTGTTCCGGGGTGGCGGAGATCACGGCATCCCACTTGTGCCAGTTCATTAAGGCATTTTGATAGTTGTTGTTAAGTGGTGAGTGAATCATATCGCTTGGATCGGCCACGTGGTCATTGTGCAGGTGTAAAACCTTGAAGGCTGGCGTCTGCATGTTGAAGAGCGCCCAGTCACATTCCACGGTCCGGTCACAGATGTAGACGTTGGTTTCTCCATTGGCATTCAATTCATCATAGAAGAAACGTGTCAGGCTGTTCATCCCATTAAAGGTTCGGCTACTGCCGTCCCCATAATTCAAGACGCGCCAGGAAAGGTGTTCCTTGCCAGCATGGTCAATCAGATGACACTTCTCGATGTGCACCAAGCCATCTGGTCCGAAGTACTGTTCCTGGACGATCTTACCGTCCCAATCGAAGAGCTGTTCCAAACATTTGAAGCCGCGGGTGTCCCACCAAACCATCTTGAGCGTCCGCCCATTCACATCAAAGTATTGGATGTTGCTAATCTCATCTTCAGTGTCTTTTCGCAGGTAAATAATCATGAGCATCTTCCCTTGCGAGAACACCTGAAGTTGATTGTCTTTCTTGGTACTGGTGGTGTTGCGTGGTAATGAAAAGTCATTGAGGGTCAGTGGCTTAGTGGCCACGTCTTGGCTCCCACAGAAAAATTCAAATAAGTTCACGAAATTCTCGCGAGGAATACCAGCCTGTTCCAAAATATTAGTCAGATCCATTGAGAAGATCCGCGTCACAATCTTGGCTGGGATACCATTCTTACGGAAGAGATGGAGCCGGTTAATTTCCGCGTGTTCAATCCCTGATTTTGAGTACTGCATGTTGTCATTTAAGAAATAATACATGAGGCGTTCTCCCTTCTATGCCTGTAAGCAACGTTGCCAACGGTTCCAGACCCGACGTTGCGTCCAGGTCGCATTGGCTGTCTGATAAGCGGCGTGACTCATGGTCTGAAGTGTCTTCGGGTTACTGAAGAGTTCAGTAACGTGTTCGGCCATTGCCAGTGAATTTCCGCGGTCAACCAGATAACCGTTGTCGCCATCCACAATCAGATCCTTTGGACCGTAATTGAATGGGTAGCTGACGACTGGAATCCCATGGCTCATTGCCTCCAGCATCCCCATTGGCCCACCGTCTGCAATCGACATGTTGACGAGGACTTGATAAGTATCGTACTTCTGAGTCAGCTCTGGATCGTAGTCTTTGAAGGTCACATTGTGTTCGAGATGAAGTTCACTGACCAGGCTAACCATCTTCTTCTGATAGTCATGGTCACCGTACCCATAGAGGTCAAATGTCGCGCCAGGAACCCGATCGTGAACTAAAGCAAACATCCGTAAGAGCTGGTCAATCTGCTTATCCTGGGCAATCCGGCCAACGTATAGCAAGCTGTTCGCCCGCCGTTCAGTCGGCGCAACTTCATCACTCCCGTCTTTGGCGAGTGGCGCCATCGTAACTGCCGGCATCTCAAAGACATTAGCTTCTGGGAAACGTGTTCGCAGATGCTCTGCCTGCTGTTCGGTTCCCGTAATGAAGCCATCAAAGTGCCGGAAGTGCTCAAAGGCCGGCTTCAAGAAGCCATCCAGGTCACCATGAAGCGGATCATCTGGTGTAACGGCGTGATTGATTGGCAGATAAATATATTTCCGTGACCCATCGTCTAAGTTGAGCAGTGGTCGTACCCCGGTACCAGGACGATCGCTGATAAAGGTCGTCGTCCCGGCATCTTGTTTGCTGAGTTCTGCCAGGAAAAATTCAAATAAGTCATCCTGATTCTGGAAGAAACGGTCACCTTGACCTTGATAATCCTTCAGAATTACCCGCGACACTAACGGATTGCCGTTCGTATCGGGCACACTATAAATTTCCAGTGCGGTCTGACCGGTGGGTGTGTAGTACCGTTCTAAGACCAACTTGCCATTCTGACCGAAGTACTGGGTCGCTGAACGGAAGCCCCGCCAGTCCCACAGATCCGTTTCGATCAAATTGCCCTGATTGTCCGCGTGTTCATGATAGAACACCCGACCAATGGTTCCCGGGATGAATCCCACTCGTCCGAGATTGTCATCACCATTGAGTACTTGACTGAAGTTGGCCCCCACAACCACTTCGGTTTCTACTGGCAGGCGTAAATCATCAGTTCGCATAACTGTTGTTGGCACGTTCGTTGCCTGCTGGAAGAAGTCAAACATATTCACCACTTCATCATCTGCGAGCCCAAAGGTGGTCAAGGTTCGATGCAACAACCGATCGTAAATCTTTGTCACAATCTTGGCGGGTTCCTGGTAATGATTAAATAGTTTCACGCGGTTCATTGCGGTATGTTCCACACTTGAATTCTTTTGCAAAATGTATTCATTAATAAAATAATACACGACTGCCACCTCATTCTTTTCGACTAATTATTCCCGTTACTCTTCCCAGGGATACTTACCTTCATCATTTTTTTCTGTGTGTTTCATCATGTATTCCGTCCGTTCATCCATCCGTTTGCGAGTCTTCCGCTTATTGGCAGAGCGGAAAACCAACACCACGATTCCTAAAACAATATAGATGGATAACCGTAGAAAGAACTGAATCTTCTTATAGGCAAAAATACTGGTTAACGCGAGCATGCAAGTGGCCCCTTTCTAATACTTATAGTCATAGTAACTAATCAATCCTGATAAGAAATGTTCACAATCATCGATCCGTGTTCGGAAGTGGTCATTGCGGGCATAGAAACCACCAACCAATTTGGCTGGATGGTAGAAGTACATCGCCACCTCAGGGAAGAAACTTCCCGCCAACAGCTCATACTCAGCTCGGTACTGCCAAACGGAGCGTAGCGTGGCCACGTCATAGGGCGCCAACAGATCGCCGTTGCCCGTTGCTTGATTGGTATCTGTCATCTTGACCGCTGCCGTCAGTAATTCTAAACGCGTCGGATAAGGCATCAATTTGTGTTTGATGTTGTCCAAATCTTCAAAGGCATTCTTCAGCCCCATCACCATATAATCACGGTTATTGCCGAAGATTGCTAAGGCATCGTTGACAGCATAGGCAATCCAGTGGTCATGGTTCTTACCATAGTCGTGAGCCACCATGAAGTCCAAAGTTTCCTGAATCAATGTCTTCACGCGCTCATCGTGTGTCAGGGCATACAGCCGTGACATGGCGAAAACAATTTCACCTTCATAATAAATGATTCGAAAGGCATCCTTAACACTCAAGTCTGATCGTAACACATGATTGAATCGGCCATCTGGCTGGCGAAAGGCTTCGATTCCTCTGAAAGCCTGCATCGCCTGTTCTTCGAATCGGTCTTCATGAGTGACTTCTTGGTACTTGCACAGTGCCAGAATTAACATCGCCTGCGCCCCAAGCTTCAACTCTGCCTCGCCCTCTTTAGGCTGTTCCACGACGAATAACGCATCGTTTTTCACCATTGTCAGATGTTCCAGCCCCCATTTGAGCGCATGCTTGGCTTGCTTGAGGTCCTTGGACCGCTTGGTAAACGTAATCGCTTCCAATAGGGCATAAATTGAAGAAAAGTGCCGGACACTGTTGTAGTTGTTTAAAATCCGTTTGAGGCTGGGAAAGTACCCATAAACGAACTGACCATCGTCTTTGATTTGATTCCTTAGGTAGGTTTCACCTAATCCTAAATAATCTGCTAGTTCTTGCTTGGGTTCCACTAATTGGCGAACACCAAGTAATTGCGGGTGGTTGTCTTCTAACGGCCAGACCCGATTACCATCGGTGAACACGCCACTGGTTGTGAAGGTCCAGACACTGTTGCCAGCCTGAATATCGCCGTCGACCTTGCCATTACGTTTCATGAGATATTCCGCAATTGCCGAATAATTTACAGTGGCCTTGGCTGTTGTTTTCCCAACCTTATAGTCTTGAGCAGGTTCAAAGAACTCATGACCGTTAATTTCCATTTCTAGTAGTGCCGTTTCGAAATCCTTATCAAAACTGACCCCTCGTCGCCAGAAATTGCCACGGGTAATCTTAGCCACATTCGTCGTAAATTTTTCTCGACTGGTTTGTTGGATAGAGTGAACGGTTTCTACCCGAATCCAGGATGATGAAACTGCCTTAGTGAGCTGATGTTCGACCTGAACCCAGGCCTTCTTAAACGACTCTTCACGGACCACTGTCACGGCCGCACGATGTCTTCTATCGGAAATAGAAACTATCAATGTTGACTGTCCTGTCACCCGGTTTTGAAGATTACCCTGGTTAATTAGTTCCCCTTTCAAACGCTTAATTAACGCCTTTTTCATCTAATTTCACGCCCCCATAAATTCTTAGTATTTTACGAGAAAGCCAAATAGAAAATTAGTTCATCTAAATCTCATTCACTATAAACTAATGATACTATTTCTTTCGCGTATTGTCGATTAATAGCCTCGACTTATATAAGAATCCTCACAGTTTGACCTGTGAGGATCCGGTCATGTAACGTCACCGTTACACTTTGTACATTGTGTTACTAAACCGTGTGATCATCATCACTGTTTCCTTGACCGTGCTTGCGACCGAAGAACCACCATGAACCACCCGTTGCGGCAGCAATCGCTGCAATGATTGCTCCCCAGAGCGTGGTGTGATTGTCTTCATTGTTATCAGCCGTCGTAGTTGCATCAGCAGAATTTCCAGAATTCTTGACATTACTATTACTATCACTGCCATTACTATTCTTGGAATCCCCTGACTTGCTTTGCTTGTCAGAATCATCCTGACTCGCATCATCTGAAGTGCCGGTCGTCCCAGCTGCCGTTAAGTCGACTGGTGCTGCTTGGCCTTGAGCCGCATCACCTGAGTAACCTAAGGTAGTTGCCATGCCACCTGCAGTGCCCGAAACATTGGTACCAGAACCAGTACCGTTGTTTGAACCACCGTTTGTGCCACCGCCGTTACCATTGCCGGAACCTGCGCCAGATCCAGAACCAGATCCAGAACCTGAACCGGAGCCACCGTTTCCGCCATTTCCATTATTTCCGCCGTCTCCAGCATTCCCATCAGAATCACTATCTGAGTCGGTATTACCATCGGAATCGCTGTCGCTATCCGTATTGCCATCAGAATCGGAATCTGAATCGGAGTCACTATCTGAGTCAGAGTCACTGTCAGAATCTGAGTCACTATCTGAGTCGGAATCGCTGTCAGAGTCCGAATCACTGTCAGAATCTGAGTCACTATCGGAATCAGAATCGCTGTCGCTATCCGAGTCACTGTCGGAGTCCGAGTCACTGTCGGAATCTGAGTCACTATCTGAGTCGGAATCGCTGTCAGAGTCCGAATCACTGTCAGAGTCCGAATCACTGTCAGAATCTGAGTCACTATCGGAATCAGAATCGCTGTCGGAGTCCGAATCACTATCGGAATCGGAGTCACTGTCGCTGTCAGAGTCACTGTCTGAGTCGGAATCGCTGTCAGAGTCCGAATCGCTGTCGGAGTCAGAATCACTGTCGCTGTCCGAGTCACTGTCTGAGTCTGAATCACTATCGGAATCTGAATCACTGTCGGAGTCGGAATCACTATCGGAATCAGAGTCACTGTCTGAGTCGGAATCGCTGTCAGAGTCACTATCGCTATCAGAGTCTGAGTCACTGTCGGAATCCGAGTCACTATCGGAGTCTGAGTCGCTATCAGAATCGGAGTCACTGTCGGAATCAGAATCACTGTCGGAGTCACTATCGCTATCAGAGTCACTATCGCTATCAGAGTCTGAGTCACTATCGGAGTCTGAGTCGCTATCTGAGTCTGAATCACTGTCGGAGTCCGAATCACTGTCGGAGTCTGAGTCACTGTCGCTGTCCGAGTCACTGTCGGAGTCGGAATCGCTGTCAGAGTCTGAATCACTGTCGGAGTCTGAGTCACTGTCGCTGTCCGAGTCACTGTCGCTGTCCGAGTCACTGTCGGAGTCTGAGTCGCTGTCGGAATCAGAGTCACTATCTGAGTCGGAATCGCTGTCAGAGTCTGAATCACTGTCAGAATCAGAATCGCTGTCCGAATCACTGTCGGAGTCCGAGTCACTATCAGAATCCGAGTCACTGTCGGAGTCGGAATCACTATCAGAGTCGGAATCACTATCAGAGTCAGAGTCACTATCTGAGTCGGAGTCACTGTCGGAATCCGAGTCGCTGTCGGAGTCGGAGTCACTGTCGGAATCCGAGTCTGAATCACTGTCGCTGTCGGAGTCACTGTCGGAGTCAGAATCACTATCGGAATCAGAATCACTGTCTGAGTCCGAATCACTGTCAGAGTCGGAATCACTATCGGAATCAGAATCACTGTCGCTGTCCGAGTCACTGTCGGAGTCCGAATCACTATCGGAATCAGAATCACTGTCAGAATCGGAGTCACTGTCGGAGTCGGAGTCACTGTCGGAGTCGGAATCACTGTCTGAATCAGAGTCACTGTCGGAGTCACTATCTGAGTCGGAATCACTGTCGGAATCAGAGTCGCTATCGGAGTCCGAGTCACTGTCGCTGTCCGAATCACTGTCGGAGTCGGAGTCGCTATCGGAATCGGAGTCACTGTCGCTGTCCGAGTCACTGTCGGAATCAGAATCACTGTCTGAGTCGGAATCACTGTCGCTGTCCGAGTCACTATCTGAGTCCGAGTCACTGTCAGAGTCCGAGTCACTATCGGAATCAGAATCGCTGTCGGA
>NZ_JQCA01000167.1:37221-37737 GCF_001437125.1 Levilactobacillus paucivorans
GGAATCAGAGTCACTATCACTGTCCGAGTCAGAATCACTGTCGGAATCAGAGTCACTGTCCGAGTCAGAATCACTGTCTGAGTCCGAATCGCTATCGGAATCGGAGTCACTGTCCGAGTCACTATCTGAATCGGAATCACTGTCGCTGTCCGAGTCACTGTCGGAATCGGAGTCACTGTCCGAATCGGAGTCACTGTCCGAATCAGAGTCACTGTCCGAATCACTGTCGGAGTCGGAATCACTATCAGAGTCAGAGTCACTATCTGAGTCGGAGTCACTGTCGGAATCCGAGTCGCTGTCGGAGTCGGAGTCACTGTCGGAATCCGAGTCACTATCTGAGTCGGAGTCACTGTCGGAATCCGAGTCACTATCTGAGTCGGAGTCTGAATCACTATCTGAGTCGCTATCGGAGTCCGAATCACTGTCAGAATCTGAGTCACTGTCAGAATCTGAGTCACTGTCGGAATCAGAATCACTGTCGCTGTCCGAGTCACTGTCAGAGTCCGAATCACTATC
>NZ_JQCA01000167.1:37768-47033 GCF_001437125.1 Levilactobacillus paucivorans
AGAGTCACTGTCAGAGTCCGAATCACTATCGGAATCAGAATCACTGTCAGAATCGGAGTCACTGTCGGAGTCTGAGTCACTGTCGGAGTCGGAATCACTGTCTGAATCAGAGTCACTGTCGGAGTCCGAGTCACTGTCGGAATCAGAGTCGCTATCGGAGTCCGAGTCACTGTCGCTGTCCGAATCACTGTCGGAGTCGGAGTCGCTATCGGAATCGGAGTCACTGTCGGAGTCGGAATCACTATCGGAATCTGAGTCACTGTCTGAGTCTGAGTCACTATCGGAGTCGGAATCACTGTCGCTGTCCGAGTCACTGTCAGAGTCCGAGTCACTGTCAGAGTCCGAGTCACTATCGGAATCAGAATCGCTGTCGGAGTCGGAATCACTATCAGAATCCGAGTCTGAGTCGCTATCTGAGTCTGAGTCGCTATCGGAATCTGAGTCACTATCACTGTCCGAGTCAGAATCACTGTCGGAATCAGAGTCACTGTCCGAGTCAGAATCACTGTCTGAGTCCGAATCGCTATCGGAATCGGAGTCACTGTCGCTGTCCGAGTCACTGTCGGAATCAGAATCACTGTCTGAGTCGGAATCACTGTCGCTGTCCGAGTCACTATCTGAGTCGGAATCACTGTCGCTGTCAGAGTCACTGTCAGAGTCCGAGTCACTGTCAGAGTCCGAGTCACTATCGGAATCAGAATCGCTGTCGGAGTCGGAATCACTATCAGAATCCGAGTCTGAGTCGCTATCTGAGTCTGAGTCGCTATCGGAATCTGAGTCACTATCACTGTCCGAGTCAGAATCACTGTCGGAATCAGAGTCACTGTCCGAGTCAGAATCACTGTCTGAGTCCGAATCGCTATCGGAATCGGAGTCACTGTCGCTGTCCGAGTCACTGTCGGAATCAGAGTCGCTATCGGAGTCGGAGTCACTGTCTGAATCAGAGTCGCTATCGGAATCTGAGTCACTGTCGGAATCACTGTCGCTATCCGAGTCACTGTCTGAGTCTGAGTCGCTGTCGGAGTCTGAGTCACTGTCAGAATCTGAGTCACTGTCGGAGTCAGAATCACTATCGGAATCACTGTCGCTGTCCGAATCCGAATCACTGTCGGAGTCAGAGTCACTATCTGAATCAGAGTCACTGTCGGAATCAGAGTCACTATCGGAGTCGGAATCGCTGTCGGAATCTGAGTCGGAATCACTGTCGCTGTCCGAGTCACTGTCTGAGTCAGAATCACTATCGGAATCTGAGTCGCTGTCTGAGTCAGAATCACTGTCAGAGTCGGAATCAGAGTTATCATCAATTGCTGCAGCTACGCCGGCCCAGTATTTTGCATCACTGGCTGCGGCGGCGGCACTATCTTTAGCTGCCTTTGCTTCATCAGCTGCGGCCTTAGCTTTTTCAGCGGCAGACTTAGCTGCGGCGTTATCGCCGGCAACGTTCTGTGCTGCATTAGCTTCAGACTGTGCTGCTTCGGCATTAGACTGTGCTGTTGAGGCTGCTGCGGCGGCAGAACTGGCTGCGGCGGCGGCCGATGCGGCGTTAGATGCTGCTTCAGCAACTTCCGCATTTGACGTGTTTGCAGAGGCATACTTATTGGCAACGTCAGCATATGAGCTGGCTAATTTTGCATACTCTTCAGCATCAGCGGCTTCAGAAGCTGCGGCTAACGCTGCGTTGGAAGCATCATCACTGTCCACGGCGTTAACTGTCAAGTAGGCGCGTCCTAAATCAACAGTAACCGTCGTTCCCACAGTTGTTTTAGCCGTAACTCTCAGGAAGTAGTATCCAGCTTGCGAGGTCTTCACATCAGATAAATTGAGCGTATCTGTCGTCTGACCGTCTAATGCCACAATGTCAGTCCCATCAGCAGTTGCTGAGTAGTACCACTGGTAGGTAATCTTGGAAGCATCCCCAGTGTTACCGGCACCAGCATCTGGTTGGAAAGTGACAGAGTTCCCGGCATCAACAACCTGGTCTTCAAGTCCGTTACCCACCTGGATAACCTTGGAGGCGGAATAAGTTGACCCGTCAGCGTTCGTAACCGTAGCAGTAATCGTGACTGTGCCACGTGCATTTGCGGAAGTTGCCGTCACAACCCCGGCATTGTTAACAGTCGCGATACTTTCATCACTACTACTCCAAGTAATATTACTCGTGGAGTTCGTTGGGTTAGTTGTTGCCACGTAAGTCCCTGGGTCAGAATTCAACAGGTAATCGTTCCCACTAATCGTGATCCCAGTGGCTGGAATTTCCTTATCGTAAACATCAACTTCAGCTAAGTTACTGTAGAGCTGAGCCCCGATCAGAATTCCATAATCAGAGTACATCTGGAATAACAACGTTCCCTTGAAAGTGTCGTTAGTCTTTACCGTCAACGTGCTGGCAGTGGACATCTTCATCCCCCACCCAGTATTATTTTCTGCGGTGGCACTTTCTAAGTAACCTTGAGAAACAGCGTCATCGGTAGTCATCCACTTACCGTTAACCTGAACATACCAGGTCACACTCGTGGTAATCGCTGCCAGGTTGATAATCCCCAGCCGTGAAGTTCCAGTTAAAGTAAACGTTTGGCCTTGCTTCGTTGACGTCATCGTTGCTGGTTGTTGCGTGTAACCGTTGGTGATTGGGATTCCCCAAATCATCGTGGCATTACCAGAAGGTTTCTTCTTGTAAGAGCTCGTATCGTTGGAGTAGTTAACCGCGTATGAAGCAGCTTCGGTCCCAGATGAAGCGGAAACCGTTGCAGCAGCGGCATACGAGTTAGCATCGGCTAAAGCTGCACTAGCAGCTGCGGCAAAAGAACTTGCAGCAATAAAGTTTCCGGCGCTAACAGCTGAAGAAGCCTGCGTCATGTAACTGTTGGCATTCATCGCTGCGGCATCCCCAGACGCTGCGGCTAGTTCTGCAGCCTGTGCGTATTCTTGGGTGTCAGAAACATAGGATGCCCCTAAACTCGTATTAGACTTAATGCTACTTGATAATGAGTTGGCAACACTAGCGGCCAGAATAGCGGCTTGAGTTGCTAACGCATTGGCTTCGTTAGCTGCGGAAGCAACGCCAGAAACGTAAGACGATTGAGCGTCCACGATGATCTTCGTTGCATCACTAGCAGCGCTGGAAGCTTCTACAGATTCGGATTCAGCCAGGATCAGGTTTGACGCCGCATCCTTGGCTGCCCCGGAAGCTGCCGTATAGTCCTTAGCGTTGGCTGCTGACGTAGCGTATTGTTGCGCTTTGGCCGCATAGGACGCGGTCTTGGCAGCTGCACTGGCGGCCATTGAGTTGGCAATCGTTGCACCAGAGTTAAATTCTGGCACGTTGTTGTAAGCGTTGTTCGCATCTTGAGCATGTGTTGCGGCTTCGGTTGCTAATGAAGCGGCTAAGCTGGCCGTTGAAGCAGCGGTAGCGGCGTAACTATCTTTCAAGTAACTACCGATAGTCGCGTCCTGTGTAATCCGGGCAGCTTCTGACAGCGCATTATCCACGTTTTCACGAGCTAAGGCTGCTGCTGAGCTAGCCAAGACACTGTAAGAAGAAACCTTTTCGGCACTGGCAGCCGCAACTAAGGCAGCTGAGCTGGCCCCACTGTAATCCCCGGCTGCTTCTAAGGTAGCAGCAGCACTCTGGGCAGCGGCGGTTGATTGGGCTTCAGTTGCGGCTGCAGCGGCGTATGAAGCAGCACTCTTAGAAGCAGTGGCTGCGGCAGTCGCGTAGACCTTCCCGGAAACCATGTCATCGGGTTCGAAGTCAGCTAAGGAGTTCATGGTAATCACGGCTTCACTGACTGCAGTAGCCTGACTACCGGCTTGCTTAGCATAACTTGCAGCTAAGCTAGCGGCCTTCTTGGCTTGGTCCGTATAAGTTCCCTTGGCATCGCTTACGACAACCGTCAGAACGTTACTTGCCTTCTTAAATGACCCACCGGTCCCCAACATACCCTTTTTACCAGAAGCAACGTATTGGTAGTAATACGTTCCAGCGGCATTTGGCGTCAAGGTAACGGAAGCTTTCTTCTCGGAAACGGTCGTCGGATCCGTTGCTTGTTTCCAAGTCTTCCCATCGGTTGACACGTACCAAACGTAAGTTGCACTTCCGGAAAGTATGGTGAAATCACCGATTGTCGCGGTTAATGTGATACTTTGGCCAACATTAATCGCGGACTTATCAACGTCGAAATCAGTTGAAATGCCACCCTGATCATCCGTTGCATTGTTTTCGACGTTGGTATCGAATTGAACAGCTAATGAGGCTGCCTTCGCGGCATCACTTGCGGCCGTTGCGGCAACTACAGCAGCTGAGGAAGCTTGAACTGCTAATGAACTGGCTTCCTTAGGCGTTGCGACAGTCTTGGCCGCCTTGGCAGCTGAATCAGCAGTCGAAGCGGCATTGGCTGCTGTGACTGCGGCACTGCTAGCTGCGGCAGCATAGGAACTCGATTGGTCCCCATGGTAACCCGAAGCCGCGTTGGCATAACTTGAAGCAGCACTCGCAGACGAGGCAGCGGCACTGGCCTTAGTGGCAGCGTCTGAGGCGGCGTCCCCGATAGAGATGCTGACTGCAGCACTGGCGTAGGACTTCGCACTGTCACGGAAAGCATTCGCGGCATTGTTATTCGCCGTCGCAGTATCTTCCGCTAACGTGGTTGACGCCACTAATGCCGTACTTGCGGCTTCGTAATTTCCAGAAGCCGCCGCTGAAGTTGCTGTCGTATAGTAAGAATCGGCATCCTTAGCTAAATTAACAGCCGTTGCAGCTGCTGATTTAGCATTTTCGAAGGCAACGTTAGCCGATGAAGCGGCAGACAACGCTGCGGAGTTATTCTTGTCATATTGTGTTGCTAAGTAAGCTTCACTAGCCGCTGCGGAGGCTTCTGCCGCGGCATTTGATGCCGCACTAGCAAGACTGTGAACCATGCTAGCATATGAACTCACCATGTCCTTGATCCCAATGGCTGCGGCGGAACTCCCCATGCTGGCGTAACTAGAAGTTACCTCTGCATAGGACTGGGCTTCTTTGGCAAAGTAGTTCGCTGAGGAACTGGCTTCACCGTATTTAATTCCAGCATCCGCGCCCCCAATTGATGAGTTCAGGGCATCTAAATACATGTTGGCTAAACTATTATAATAATCAGCAAATTTATAAGCTTGGTCTGTTTCAGCATAGGCACTCTTAGCAGCACTGTTCGCTGCCTTGGTGGCGGCCGTCGAGACTAACTTGTCGTAACTGGAAGCTGCACTGGCAGCCTTCGCAGCCGCGGCTGCTGCGGCTGAAGCCGCTGCGGCCGCACTACTGTCACCGGCTGAATTAGCAACTTCATCTGAAGACGTATAGAAGGTCATCCGTGAAACGTTAGCCTTCTTAGTTGTCGCGACCTTGGTAACTGATGAGGTCACGGCAACGTTTAACGTAATGTCAGTTCCGGCAGTTTCTGCCAACTTGTTGACCTGGCTTGCTGAAATCTCGCTACTAGCACTCGTTGCTTCTGCACTGCTAGTTGCAACTGCACTGGTACTCGTGGCCTTTTCTGATTTTTGTACTGAACTGCTGGCAGTCGAACTAGTGTCCGTACTTGAGCTTGAATCAGCTGAAGTATCGAGATCATCACTAGCGCTCGTCGCTTCCGCAACAGCCTTACTGGCTGCCGATGTCTGTTCATCTGTAGCCCCACTATTGTCATCTGTGGTCTCCGCAGCCGATGCCCCTGCTGCCGAACTTGCCGCTGAATCTGAACTGGTTGTCGCAACTTTGGCACTCTGGGTCTTATCAGCTACACTCGTCGTATCCGCGCTAGCCGTCAATTGGCCCGCTCCTAAAAGCGAAAAGGATGCCATTGCGGCGAAGACCCAAGTCTTCCCTGCCTTGAACATCTTATAACGTAATTTAGGATCGTCTCTAAAAGCTTGTTTCCGCATAAATTTCACTTTTAAGTCGTCCTCCTTCAACTGTGTCTCAGTTCCTAACTTTAATAACGAGAAGGGCCTTCGGAATTGTAAGCGATTTCAGCATCGTTTGACCGAAATAACCGTATATGGTTTATACTTATGTCTCCAGAAATGGGACCCCCCTATAAACCACTTCTCATTCAGAAGCTATCATAGCACAACTTTACTATGCGTACTATTTGAAAGCTTAATCTAAACTTATAATTGACTATCCAGTGGGCTAAGATTAGAAGGTTCAAATTATATTTAATGTCTACCCTCAATCTGTTCAATACATACATTTCACTTGTCAAAACAGTATTTCAACTGCGACGATCAGTTTCATAAACGTTGATATATCAGCATATTTGTCGTGTTCGTAAGGTTTGCAAGCAAATTGAGTTTGCTCACTCTTTTTATTGTCATCACTACGCCAAAATTCTACTCTGAAGGTGCAAGCCCTTTCTTAAATTTGTTTTTAATGAGACTTTACTCACACCATTGCTAATATGTGCAGTGTTAATGAAGAGCGTAGGAACCTATTTTTATGATAAATTTGTTTATAATTATATAAACAATTAGCTATTAATTATAAGCTCACCACACAAACTAAAATATGTAACACCATTTTTTACACAAAAAAGCCGCCATCGTGGCAAATCACGATGGCGACATCACTTAATCAGTTTAATTTAAAATTTCATGTTCAATCACACTTGCCATGTCAGCCGGTAGCGGTGCAAAACAAGTGATTTGACGATCGATAAAGGGTTCATAGAAGCTCACCCGAGCACAATGTAACGCCTGTCGGGGGATCCAAGGATTGGTTTGACGGCCGTATAGCCAATCACCAATCAGCGGATGCCCCACTGACTCACAATGGACACGAATCTGGTGAGTGCGTCCAGTATGTAGCTTGAGTGCCAGCAAGCTAGCTGACTTGGACTTAGCACGAACCCAGAGTTCCGTCTTGGCTTGGCGACCATCTGGCCGTACGGTTCGTTTGACAAACGAACCGTCTGCCCGACCAATTGGCGCCTCAATGACCAAGTGAGTCGTGGAAAAAGCCCCAGTAGCGACCGCAATGTACCGTTTATCCAACGTTTTCAGCTTTAACTGCTTGTCCAATACGGAGTGCGCAAAGTGGTGCTTGGCAAAGATCACCACCCCACTGGTCTCTCGATCCAGTCGGGTTACGATATGGGTCACCGTACTAGGGGCCTGAATCGTCATCAGGTGCCCTTTCACACGGTTAGCCAAGGTATCCTCGGAATAGATGTGGGACGGCACAGAGGCCATCCCAGCCGGCTTATTTACCACAAGAAAGTGGTCGTCTTCATATAAAATGGCCAATGGTTTGAATGACGGTGAGACATGCGGGTTCGTCGGTTCCGGTGGTAGTGTTAGTCCCACAACCTGACCTGGCTGCGCCATCTCAATCACGCGGACCTCGCGACCATCCAGGCTCACGACTCCACCATGAAACTTAACCCGTTTCAGAAAAGTCCGAGTGACCCCATGGGCCATCAAGACCGTTCGCACGTGAACCGGCGACGTCCCCGTAACCCGCCATGCAAAGCTGGTCATTAGCGGTCCCTCCCGATAAAGGAAGACTCGACACGTTGCCAAAAATGCGTGTGACGATACTCAGCAAAAGAGATTCGTTGCTTGGCAATCTGATAGGTAATGGCCTTGATTGGCCGACCTTCAATGGCCAGCTGATCACACATTAAAATGTTATCTGCCGCAGCAGCGGGTTCGATTCGAACCCACTCATCGGCCGGAATAATCAGGGGGGATCCTAACGTCCGGAAGACCAGATTGTTAATCGAGGCAATCTCGGCCATTTGGACAGCGTCGAAGTGCGGACTGAGCACAGCCCCACCAACCGACTTGTTATACGCGGTCGATCCGGTTGGCGTTGACAAACACAGACCGTCCCCCCGAAAACTTTCAAAAAGCTCCCCTTTAATATACACATCGGCGACCATGGTTCCAGAAACTTTCTTAATGGTAGATTCATTTAACGCCAGGGCCTCGTCCGGATGCGTCCCATCCGCATACTCAACTTTAATGTTCAGTAAAGGATAGCTGACACTCTGGCCGTTATCCTCAATGAGGCTCTTAATGAGTTCCTGAACCTCGTAGTCCCGCCAGTCGGTATAGAATCCCAGGTGACCGGTATGAATCCCAACAAAGCGCACATGGTCCAGACGATCGTTGTAGTGGTGGAAGGCCGAAAGTAGCGTCCCATCTCCACCAACCGTCACAACAATGTCGGGGTCGAGGCTATCAATGGTGATACCGGCCGCTGTGAGCCCGGCCTTGAGCGCTCGTGAAACCTTCATCGAAGCTGGCCCGTTATTCCCAAAAATTGAAACCTTCATGCGCTAATCTTCCTTATCATGAGAAGTTTCTGACGGTATCCCTGGCTGTCCCCCACTCTTAGGGGTATAGTGTTGGGCTTCCTGAATTTCTTCTCGAATTTCTGACATTTCCGTGTCCAACTTAAATGCGGCTTCCGCAGCCCGTTGTAAACGCTGGCTGAGTTGTTCCGGAAAGTCACCTTGGTACTTGTAGTTCAATGAATGCTCAATCGTGGCCCAGAAGTTCATGGCTAGTGTTCGCACTTGAATCTCGGCTAAAATTTTCTTTTCTCCCGTGACCAATTGTACCGGGTACTCGATCACAATGTGATAGGACCGATAGCCACTGGGCTTTTCATTATGAATGTAATCCCGCTCCTCAAGAATTGTGAGGTCGGTTCGCTGGCGTAGTAAGTCAACGACTTGATAGATATCCTCAACAAATTGGCACATAATCCGTAGACCCGCAATGTCCTGCATATCCTTCTCAAGGCGTTCCTCAGCGACGTGCCGGCGCGTCATCTTTTCTTCGATACTCGGAACTGGCTTCACCCGACCCGTCACAAATTCAATGGGTGGCCGTTGATTTTGATTTTCAAATTGCTTCCGAATGCCGCGGAGTTTGACTTTCAACTCACTTACCGCTTGCTGATAGGGTAATAAAAATTGATCCCAATTTGCTATCATGATGACTTTCCCCCAACCTTGTTTGCACGTCTCATCCTTAAATTCTACCATATTTCACGCTTTACCGAGACTAATTACATTCTATTTAAGACGCGTAATTTTTTCCACCCCTAAGTTCCCGGTTCACGAGGCGTTTAGCTTTACCTAAGTCGAAAAATGTTGCATGATTAGGGTGCGTTTTAAATGGACGGTTTTTATCTCAAACAAATGTTCCGGATTGCTATTTTTTGAATTTTCCTCGATTTAAAATTGAAGTGCAACACCTGCTCTACTAGACCAGTTCTTTA
>NZ_JQCA01000033.1 GCF_001437125.1 Levilactobacillus paucivorans
GGGTTAGTTGGTTTGGATGAAGGCTTGAATCGGCATTTCCCTAAAGCCAAACGACAACGTTGCCTGGTTCATGTTGGGCGGAATCTGATGAACAAAGTTCGCGTAAAAGACCGCAAGGCCGTGATCAGTGACTTTAAACAAGTTCATCGGGCCGCCAACCGTGAAGCAGCCGAACTGAAACTGAATGAGTTCGCCAACAACTGGCATCAGACCTATCCCAAATTAATCAAAGATCTGCTTAAAATGCCGAATTTACTCACTTTCATGGACTTTCCACCAGCTATCCGGCAATCACTATACTCCACTAACCTGATTGAGAACTTTAATAAGCATCTCAAGCGCACCACCCACCACAAAGAACAATTTCCAACGGAAGATTCACTGGATCGCTTCCTGGTTTCTCAGTTTAATGTTTAT
>NZ_JQCA01000034.1 GCF_001437125.1 Levilactobacillus paucivorans
CACCCCGAAGAACAGAACACTGACAATGAGCGTTCTTGAAATTAAACGTCATATGGGCTCGTTTAAGCCGTTTTAAGTGTTACATGCATAATTATATTAAGACTGCTTTAAAATCGCTTAGAAGTAAAAATAGGTGCCTTAAGTGGCCGAATTGACGATAGCTGAGCTAGAAAACGGGATAGGAGCTTTTTAAATGACCAAACCCAGCAAAGAAATCGAAACAATTGATCAATTGTTGGCTGACCCCTGGGCAGTCAATATTCAAGACATTTGGGAACAAGCAGCCCATAATCCAGATCCTGATAAACGCAAGCTGTTTGACGCGCTACACACTTACCTCTTAGATAAACGCCAAGAACAAATCATCAATGAAAAGCATTTCGTGATTTAACATGGACAGGTCAAATAATCAGTGACTGAAATAGAAAGGAGGCACAAAATATGGCTAAAACTCGAACATATATGGACAAGTATAAATTCACAGCTGCAGAAAACCAACGGTTTGCCCGAGCAAACTTTACCAAGTTAGTGCATACTAATGCTCGTTTTGAAGGCGTTAATACCACTTTGCCACAAACACAAACTATTATGGACGGTATGAGCGTAGCAGGAGTACCTGTTGAAGATGTTTTGACGATTGTTAATTTAAAGCGTGGGTGGCAATATATCACTGCTCAAAATTCCCCTTTAACGTTAACCATGGAAAAACAAATCAACAAGATTGTGGCAGCGGAAGACGCCTTAGTACCGGGAGAATTACGGCAAGGGAAAGGAGGAGTTGATTTAGGTAGTGAAGACTTTTTTGAACCACCTTTAATTAACGAAAAACAAGAACAATCCTTTTTACAAAAAATCTTGGCTGATCCAGGAACGACGATTACTGATAAAGCATTGACTGTCATGTATCATAATATGCGCCAACAAATCTTTTGGGACGGGAACAAAAGGACGGCGAC
>NZ_JQCA01000035.1 GCF_001437125.1 Levilactobacillus paucivorans
ACCGTGATCAAGCTACCTTCATACGAATTTTACCAACAACAGTTGACAGAGAACCATTTAAACGATCGATGGGGATGCCTTTAGTCTATCTAATTATCTGTCAGCTTAAAGATTGGCACGTCAGGTACCTCACCACCGGGTGTCGTCGGTTTGGCACTTCGCCGTGGTTGTTGACGTTCCTTGTCGCGTTGGACTTGGACTGCCGTCGTAAGGTTCTTCTTTTCCCAATTCAATAAGATTCGGTCCATGTACTTGAGATTGTAAACCTGGTTGAGAACGGCTTCCTTCAAGGCTAACTGGATCAGCTCAGGTTTGTAGTGGTCGTCGTCTAACCAGTGGTTGATGCTCTCCATTTCCAAAGGCGAAAGTGGTCGGCCAAATTCGGTTTCGATCTGGCCAAACACTGTCGCCCGATCGGTGGTTTCGGCCTGCTTAGCAGCCTCAGCCACCACCGTCTTCTCCTGGACTGACAATTGGCTGAGCTTCTCCACCAACAGTCGGAAGTCATAGGCATCCTGGCTTTGACCTTGGGACGTTGTGACGCTCTCAATGGTCATCAGTTTATTTTCAATCATCTCGTGTAACACCTGATAGACACGTTGCTGGTTCCAGCCTAATTTTTTGGCGAGTTTGTCGGCATCAGGCATGAGTACGCCGCGATCCATCTCGCGGCGCAACTGAATGTAAACCAACAACTGGTCCGTAGTCATCCCCACCGCTCGAAAATTATCGAGGAGGTAATTGGCCACGCTCGTCTGACCATCCTGAATATAGCGTCGCATAAAATCATCCATTGTTCATGACCCCCTGTCACTGACGCATTACGGCTCGCAAGTGGCCGTATAAATGAAACGACCGAACGCCAAAAGGCAGTCCGGTCGTGTGATCCGTTAATTTCTATGGGTAAATACGGTTCAACAACCGTGGGAATGGAATTGCCTCACGGACGTGTTCCTCACCGGTAATCCAGGTCAGGAAGCGTTCGAGACCCATCCCGAAACCAGAGTGAGGCACGGACCCGTACTTCCGCAAGTCAAGGTACCAGCTGTATTCCTCTGGATCAAGGCCAGCCTTCTTAACTTGTTCGAGCAACTTGTCGTAGTCCACTTCACGTTCGGACCCACCGATGATTTCCCCGTAGCCTTCTGGGGCTAAGAGGTCGGCACAGATGTAAACATCGTCACGCGTTGGATGTGGCTTCATGTAGAATGGCTTGATCGCCTTCGGGTAGTTCAACACGAAGACCGGCTTGTCAAAGTGGTCGGCCAGGAAGGTTTCTTCTGGTGACCCGAAGTCGACACCCCAGTCCACGTCAAAGCCGTTTCCCTTCAACAGTTCGATGGCTTCATCGTAACTGATACGTGGGTAAGGCAGGTGGGTGTATTTCTTCAGAACTTCAACGTCACGATCCAGGGTCTTCAAGTCAGCGGCACAGTGGTCGATAACGTTTTGAACCAAGAATGCCACGTATTGTTCTTGAACTTCAAGGCTTTGTTCTTGGTGCATGAAAGCCATTTCGGGTTCAATCATCCAGAATTCGATCAAGTGACGACGCGTCTTGGACTTTTCAGCCCGGAACGTTGGACCAAAGGTGAAGACCTTGTTAAAGGCCATGGCCCCGGCTTCGGCGTACAGTTGACCGGATTGTGACAGGTAGGCGTCACGATCGAAATATTCCGTATGGAACAAGTCAGTTGTTCCTTCAGGAGCACTCCCCGTCAAGATTGGGGAATCAATCTTGGTGAAGCCTTCCTTGTTGTAGAATTCGTAAGTGGCCCGGATGACCTCGTTACGAATCCGCATCAGAGCATGTGGCTTAGATGAACGCAGCCAAAGGTGACGGTGGTCCATTAAGAAGTCAACCCCATGTTCCTTAGGCGTAATTGGGTAGTCTTCACTTTCGCCAATAACTTCGATCGTTTCAACTTCGATTTCATAACCAAAGTGTGAGCGGTCATCCTGGTGAATGATTCCCGTGATCCACATACTGGTTTCTTGACGAATTTCCTTCGCTAATTCAAAGGTTGCTTCGTCAACGGCTTTTTTAAGAACGACACCTTGGAAAAAGGCCGTTCCGTCTCGTAATTGCAGGAAAGCAATCTTCCCACTGGAACGCTTATTGGTGAGCCAGACACCAATTTTTACTTTTTCATCGACGTGCTTGCTGGCATCAATAATGTTGATCTGTTCCACAATCATTCCTCCATCTCACAATAAATTTTTAATCTTGCATAAACTTTTTTAAGCGGTCCATCGCCGTCAAAAGGACGGGTAGGCTGGACGCGTAGCTGAGGCGGATGTGCCCCGGCATACCGAAGGCTTCCCCGGCAACCACCGCCACGTGAGCCTCCTCTAACACCTTAGCGACGAATTCTTGCGACGTCGCCACCTGCTTGATGGTCATCGCCGCCGTGACGTCTGGGAAGAAGTAGAAGGCCCCCTGTGGCTTACCCGCTAAATGAAATCCGGGCAAGGCCGTCAGCAGTGGGTAGATCGCATCACGTCGCCGCTTGAAATCAGCGCGCATGCTACCTACCGACGCCTGGTCCATGGTCAGCGCTGCCTGAGCAGCTACCTGACTCACGGCCGCCGTATTCCCCGTCATATGGGACAAGACGGTCTTCATCGCCTGAATCAAAGCGGGTTGCCCAATCGCATAGCCAATCCGCCAACCGGTCATCGCGTAAGTCTTGGAGACCCCACCGATCAACACGGTCTGCGCCGTGATGGCCGGCGTAATACCCACGATTGACGGTGCCACCGCCGAGCCATCGTAGACGAGTTCGCCATAAATGTCATCGGCAATGACCAGAACATCTCTGGCAACCGCCCATTCACCAATCGCCTGCAATTCCGCTTGAGTGTATACCACCCCGCTCGGATTTTGTGGCGAATTGAGAATCAAGGCCCGGGTGCGCGGTGTATAGGCTTGCGCCAACTGCGCCGGTGTCACCTTCAGATTAGCCAGCGGATCGACCGTCACCGGCCGACCACCCGCTAACCCTACCTGTTCAGCATAACTGACCCAGTAGGGTTTTGGCAAGAGGACTTCGTCACCAGGATCTAATAAAACCTGGCAAAGTGTGTACAATGCCAATTTAGCCCCAGTGGTCACGACCACCTGATCGGCGGACACGCTAACGCCATGTAGCCGCTGGACCTGCTGGCTGACAGCCTCACGAAGTGGCAGAATTCCCGCCGTATCCGTGTAACCGTCGACCGTGCCAGCATTAATGGCGGCCACGGCCTGGGCCTTGATGGGCGCTGGCGTCGGAAAGTCCGGCTGACCCACACTCAGGTTGATCACGTCGACCCCTGCTGCTTGAAGTTCCCTGGCTCGTTGGCCGGTTGCTAAAGTTGCCGAGGGACGGACTGCTTGTGCTCGCTTAGAAAGTCGCATCGTCATCCTCCTTGCTAAATGTTGGCGATCTGCTGGAGAACCTTTCCGTTGCTGTACTGGAAGGTCACGTAGCAGAGCTTACCACTCTGATTGAGGTAACCCACCTGCCAGGCTGGTTTGCCGTTAAAGATCCGTAAAGCGGCCGACAAGACCTTCTTGGGATTACGTTTCCAGACCTGCTGGAGCGCCGTATTCCGTGACATCCCTGCGCTCTGTTTTAGCACGGTGACCTCCTTGCCTGACTTGGAGATAACCGCATAAACAGCCTGTTTCTGCTTATTTTTGCCGGCTACCGTGTAGTAGGTGGAATTTAAATTTGTCCAGTAAAAATCATTGGTACTCGTCAGATGGCCTGATTTCTTGGCGATTCTTTCTGCCCGAATCTGGTCCTGACTGAGCGGCTTAGTGGCCCGCCGGATCACATAGCCCGCGCCGATTAACAGCACCAGCACAATGACTAGAATGCTCAGGAGCACCCAGTGGCGTGGCCGCCGACGCCGTTGATATTGTTGTCTCATCAATTCTCTTCGTACTCCCTTGTCAGAATTCAATCTTTTCCAATTATATCAAACTTCCGGGGGTGTCACCGGATTGTCCGGTTTTTTTTCAAAAAATTTAACCAAGCCTTGCGAAATGGTAGTGATGTCGCCATCCGTGCGGCTGAGATCAGCAGGCAAAGCCCGTAAGATACTCTTGCCGTACTGCCGTTCGAGTAGCCGTTGATCAAGAATTACGATAGCCCCGCGATCGGTTGGTGTTCGAATCAATCGACCCACCCCTTGACGCAAACGCAAGGTCGCCGCCGGCAATGCCGCATTATAGAAGGGATTCTTTCCTGCGGCCTCCAATCGGGCATAATTGGCCTTCACGAAGACGCGATCGGGCGAATCGAATGGCAGACGCGTCACAATCAGAAGTTCCAGCTGTTCTGCGGGCAAGTCAATGCCCTCCCAAAAACTAGCTGCCCCTAACAAGATGGCGCCATGACTGGTCGCAAACCGTTTGGCGATTCGTTCTCGACTCCCACTGATCCCCTGTGCGAAGATCTCCCGATTGGCAAATTCTGGTTGTTTGACCAGTTGCTGGTAGACCTGTTCGATCACACTCAACGAGTTGAAAAGCACCAACGTTTGCTTGTTCACAGACCCCGCCAATTGGGTTATTGCAGTAGACAAATAGATAATATAGTCGCGGGTTGACACCTTACTTAGATCTGGACCATCGTCCGCCACAAACAATTCAGCTTGCTCGCTGTAATCAAAGCTTGACCGCATCCGATGCGTGGTCGTTTCATCCCGTTCAAGATCGAACTGATCGAGAATGTATTGCGAACGTCCCGAGGAGAATAGGGTCGCCCCCGTTAACAGAACCGGCTGGAAATGTGTGTAAATCTGACGGCGCAAGAACCCTTCTGTCGCCAATAAACCACTGGCCAGTTGCAGACTATTCCGATCCCCAACGTGGTTGATCGTCAGCCAGAACAGACTAGCCGGTCCCTGTTGGGTCACCTGATCAAAGATATCGACCAGCTGGGCCACGTTCTGATCGATCACGTGAACCCGGGTGTCAACCTGTTCGAAGATGTAGCGTTCCGAAGGCGCAAACCGATCCCGGTGCTGTTCAAACTGTTGACGCAACCGCCCCAGCTGAATCAGTAAGGTCGTGTTATCCTTCTGAATCGTATCCAGCAGCGGCTGGGTCTGTTGACTCATCGCTGCTAATTTCACGGTTGGAATGAGTTGTTCGATAACCTGGTTCTGAGTATTCCCCCGTTGACCCGCCAAGAACGTCAAGAAGAGTTGGTTTACCAACTGATGAAGCGTCTTTTCTAAGTTTTGACTGGTGACCAACAGGCTGTTAAGACTCCGGACTGCCGCGGTATTGCCACGGAACAATCGCAAAAGACTCGTCCCCATCTCACGACTGATCTCGCGTTGAATATGATGGAGTTCATTGACGATATTAGCAAATTTTACCTGAGTGCGTCGTTGACGTAACGTGCTGTCGGCCAAGTGTTGGGCCTCGTCAATGACCAGGTAAGGCCGCGAAAGCTCCTGTCCCAAGTCACTGGCATGTTCGCTCAGATAAGCATGGTTCACAATAATAATCTGGGCTTGGGCGACCCGCTGATCCCGGCGACGCACAAAGTCATCCTCGTAGAAGGGATTATCGCTAGCCACGGCGCCCTCGTGGACAATCTCTTGGAAGTATGGCGCACGATACGTGGCGAGATGCAACTCATCGAGATCACCCGTGGTTGTCATGGTCAGCCAGACCAACAGTCTCAACTTTAGCAGTTGCGTCTGTTTGGAACTTTCGGCCACCTTGAGGGTCGTCGCAAACCGTTGGAGATCCAGGTAGTGACGACCGCCCTTAACCAGCACGGCATTCATGGTAAATGGCACGATTTGATTCAGTAGTGGTACCGTTTGGGTCAATAATTGTTCTTGGAGTAGCGTCGTCGCCGTGCTAATCACCACCGGTCGGTTACCCTGCGTCAGGTAAGCCATCGGTAAGAGATAGCCGAGACTCTTCCCAATTCCCGTTGGCGCCTCCACGATCATCTGTTTAACCGGGTGAAGGTCGCTATGGGCGTAGTTGTTGTAAATGTAATTCATCATCTTAGCTTGTTCCGGACGCCATTCCAGGTTATCCGGCATCAGCCGTTGCTTTTGTTTTTTGGTCTTCGGATACGTGCTGGGTTCAGCCAGTGTCGCCGTTGGTAATGGCTGTGTCTGGCGCAAAGCCAGGCCATTCTTCACATAGAGATAATCTGGCAATTTCCGTGGTGTCGCCGTATTGAGCCGTAATGCCACGTCAAAAAGAGCCGCCGTTTGGAGCGGTAGTTCTGGTCGTAAATCAATCATCTGCTGAAGCGTCACCAGTGGCAAGCCACGTAACCGACGGAAGAGAAAGATAAATAACTCGGCCGTCGCCCCGGCATCGCTGTCCGCCGAGTGAGGATTGTCGTGTTCGATGTTGAAGTAGCTACTCAGATCCCGTAACCGAAAGCTTGGCGCCGTTGGTAAGAGAATCTGGCTGAGAGACACGGTATCCACCGCCGCAATGTTTAATTCGGGATAACCCACTCGCGCGAACTCCGAGTTAATGAAGGGCAAATCAAAATTAACGTTGTGGGCCACAAATACTGTATCCGTCAACAGGCTATACAGGGTCCCGGCCACGTCGTCAAAGAGTGGCGCGTGACGGACCCGTTTGTTGGTGATTCCCGTTAGCCTTGAGATGGCTGCGGGGATCTCTCGAAGTGGATTCACATCCGTTTCAAAGTGATTGATCACCTGATTATGCTGGACGAAGACGCACCCAATTTGGATAATGCGGTCGCCATCTTTCACACTGGTCCCGGTAGTTTCGATATCCACCACCGCATAAACCGTGTCTTTATCCATAATATGCTCACCAATTTCTGCACAATTGCGATTATAACTGGCACTATGATACACCACTTAGCCAGGCAACGCTATCGTCGCGTTAACCCGATCGCACGGTAATTCTATAGAAAGGGTTAATTTTTGACAGATTGGCAGTTTTTCAGGGGCAAAGCTAGCGCAATAGTTATCAGTAGAGTATGATATTCTGGTAGATAATTTCATGAAGAAAGCGAGCGAGTAGACGTGGCTAGAACCGTTACCGGGCAAAGTAATGCCAAAATTATTCTTATTGGTGATCACAGCGTTGTTTATGGACAACCGGCCATCGCCTTACCCCTGCCTTCGGTCCAAACCAATGTGACGATGCGGGCAACCACTACCGGGCAAACGATTTCGAGCCGCTACTTTGACGGTCCGATCGATGAACTCGGACCGAACCTGGCCGGCGTCGCGAAGTTAATTCAGACGCTCTTAGACCGGTTCAATGGCCAGCAAACGCCATTTGCCATGCGGATTGAGAGTGACTTGCCTGCCGAACGTGGCATGGGGTCCTCGGCCGCTGTTGCCGTGGCGATCACCCGCGCGATGACTGCTTTTTTTGATCGATCAATGACCCGCGACCAACTGTTGGCTACCGCCGGCATTGCCGAGAAGATCACCCACGGTAATCCGAGTGGGATCGATGCGGCTACGGTCAGCTCGGCTGTACCCATTTGGTTCGTGCCACACCAAGCGATTACACAGATTCCCTTTGCCTTAAATGGCACCCTGGTCATCGCCGATAGCGGCATCAAGGGCCAGACGGGTAAAGCCGTGGCTGCCGTGGCCCAACGGAAGGCTTTATTTCCCCAAGAGACTAATCAGCAGATCACGACGTTAGGCCGGCTTGCGCAAGATGCCAGAGTGGCCTTAGCCAAGCCGGACCTCCTGACACTCGGACACATCATGAGTGCCGCTCAGGAGCAGCTCCACGGCCTAGGCGTCAGTTCTCCGGAACTGGACCAGCTGACGGCTATTGCCACCGCTAACGGCGCCCTAGGGGCCAAATTAACCGGTGGTGGCATGGGGGGCTGTCTAATTGCCTTGTGTGCCGACCTACCGACCGCTAAACACGTGCAACAAGAATTAACGGCCGCCGGCGCCACGCAGACCTGGCTGGAAAGCTTTAATTTAGAGGAGGAACCCGAATGATGCCCGCTATTACAGCTCGTGCTCACACCAACATCGCCCTCGTTAAGTATTGGGGAAAAGCCGATACCGAGTTCATCTTGCCTCAGACCAGCAGTCTTTCCCTGACTCTCGACCAGTTTTATACCGACACTACTGTCGAATTTGACGAACACCTGTCGGCCGATGAGGTCACGTTAAATGACCAGCGACTCTCGGAAAAAGCCAGTCAAAAAGTTCATACGTTTCTTAACTTGGTGCGCCAAATGACTGCGGGCACCTCTTTTGCGCGAGTATCCTCCACGAACCACGTGCCAACCGCGGCTGGCCTTGCGTCCTCGGCCTCAGCTTTTGCCGCCTTGGCCGGTGCGGCCAGCAAGGCGGCCGGCCTCAATTTGGATAAGCCCGCCCTGTCACGCCTTGCGCGTCGTGGATCTGGATCGGCAACCCGGTCCATCTACGGCGGCTTCGTTGAGTGGCAGGCCGGTCACGACGATGCCGACTCTTATGCCGTGCCCATTGCCGAACAGGTTGATTGGCCCTTAGCGGTCGTCGCCCTCGTCTTGGACCCACACCATAAAAAAGTCAGTTCGCGACAAGGGATGCAGAGTAGTGTGACCACGTCGCCCTACTACGCAGCCTGGCGAGATGTCGTGGCTCAGGACTTAGCCGCCATCAAGCCCGCCATCCGTGACCACAATTTCCAAGTCCTCGGCGAGATTCTTGAGAGCAATGCCATGCGGATGCACGCCCTCACCCTAAGCGCCCAGCCACCCTATACTTATTTCAACGGAGACACACTGATGGCCATGGACGCCGTCCGAGAGCTGCGCGACCAAGGGGTACCTTGTTATTACACCCTGGATGCCGGTCCTAACCTCAAAATTTTCTGTGAGAAACCGGCCGTTCCCGCCATTAAACAGCGCTTCAGTGAACTCTTCGGCGCCACCAATGTTATCGTCGCCCATCCGGGCCCCGGTCTGAAATTCTTAGCCTAAACCAACAAATTTATTGAACAGTAACAGAAGGGACCTGATCTTTTGATTTCCGCGCAAGCACCCGGAAAACTTTATATTGCCGGCGAATATGCCGTTGTTGAACCTGGTTACCCGGCAATTATTGTCGCACTTAACCAGTTCGTCACGGTAACCATTACGCCCAGCCACGACTACGGGCGAATTGCCTCCAAGCAGTACCAAGAAAACTCACTCTACTGGCAACGCCAGGGAAACGAGTTAGTCTTTGACAACCGGGACAATCCCTTTCACTACATCTTATCGGCCATCCGACTCACGGAACAGTACGCCCAATCGCTGGGCAAACCGTTGGCCATCTATCATTTAAACGTCAACAGTGACCTCGACAGTGCCGATGGCAAAAAGTACGGGCTGGGTTCTTCGGCCGCCGTTACCGTCGCCACGATCAAGGCCCTGTGCCAATTCTACGGTCTCGAAATGAGTAAGGACCGGCTGTTTAAGCTGGCCGCCATTGCCCACCTCGACGTTCAAGGAAACGGATCGCTGGGTGACATCGCCGCCTCCGTTTATGGCGGCTGGATTGCCTACCAGGCCTTTGACCGCGATTGGTTGGCTTCCGCTCGGCGCGAACTCAGCCTAACGGACCTCTTGAATACCGACTGGCCAGGTCTCCAGATTGAACTGTTGACCCCACCAGAATCGTTACGTTTGATGATTGGGTGGACCGGGACACCGGCCTCCACCTCTCATCTCGTCGACAAGGTCGCCCTCTTCAAGGCTACCCAACGACACGAGTACCACACCTTCCTGCGGGAAAGTAAAGCTTGCCTGCAACGCATGATTGACGGCTTCCATGACCAGGATCTTCAGGCTATCCAACGTGAAATTGCGGTTAACCGCAACCTGTTGGATCACCTGGCTACCCTGAGTCACGTCACTATTGAAACCAAGTTACTCAAGACGATGTGTGACATCGCCGTGGGTATCGGTGGGGCCGCCAAATCCTCCGGAGCCGGTGGTGGTGACTGTGGCATTGTCATTATTGATGCCGCTCGAGATCTTGCCAGCCTGCTTCACGAATGGGAACAACGCGGGATCGAACCCTTGAAATTAAACGTCCACCACGTGATCGAATAAGGAGTTTTATCATGGAAATTTCACGCCACGCCCACCGCAAGGACGAACACCTGTCGTTGGCGGAAAAATTTTATACGCCGGTGGCCGCAAGCCAATTTGACGATCTCCGGTTCATCCACCAGAGTCTCCCCGAAATGGCCGTGGCCGATGTCGACCTGACGACGCACCTCGGGCCGTTGTCCCTGCCGGTGCCCCTGCTGATCGAAGCCATGACCGGTGGATCACCACGCACGGGCAAGGTCAATGCCAGTCTGGGACGGCTTGCTGCCCAAACCGGCATGGCCGTGGCCAGTGGTTCCCAGAGCATTGCGCTCAAGGATTCCCAAGCCATCGCCACCTTCACCCCCTTACGGGAAAATAATCCCGACGGTCTGGTCTTCGCCAATATCGGGGCGGGCCACGGATCACAGGATGCCCGGACCGTGGTGGATATGCTGGCGGCTAACGCCCTAGAAATTCATATCAATACGGCCCAAGAGCTAGTCATGCCCGAGGGTGACCGAGCCTTTCACTGGTTAGACAACATTGGTGAGACCGTGGCGCGCCTCAACGTGCCAGTCATCGTCAAGGAAGTCGGTTTCGGCATGGCCCATGAGACCCTGCAGCAGTTGGCCGCGGTTGGCGTCACCTTAGTCGACCTAGGTGGTCGCGGCGGCACCAATTTCGCACAAATCGAAAACTTTCGGCGGCCCGGCAAGGATCTCGATTACCTGGCTGGCTGGGGGCAAACGACCGTGGAGTCGCTCCTAGAAGCACGACAACAGCCTGAATTACAGTTGATTGCCACCGGCGGGATTCGCCAACCGTTAGACATCGCGAAGGCGTTAGCACTCGGGGCTAACGTGGTTGGCAGCGCGGGACAAATTCTCCACCACCTGATCAAGACGGATGAGGCCGCCACGACCCAATTCTTATTGGACTGGCAAACGGGTCTCAAAACCATCATGACGTTGCTGGGGACGACATCCATTGCCGATCTTCAGCAACAACACCTTTTGCTCTCACGAGAACTGCGAGACTATTGTGAGCAACGACAACTGACTTATTAAGCTAAAATCAATCGCCATTATACGAAAAGAAGCGTGAGCACAATAGTTGTGTTCACGCTTTTTGTTATTAGCAATTAATCATCATACACCATGAAACGTAAGCCCTTAGGGAAGAAATTCTTCACCGTATTCCCCACAACCTTGCCGAAACCAACTGGCTGTTCCTGGCAGGTCAAGAGGTACCAGCCCTTAGTTGGGGCTGACGCCAAGCTAAAGGTATCGCCGTGGACCCATTTGCGCCACTGCTGATCATCAATGGTCAGGGTGTGGGCTGTGGTCCGGGGATCGCTGGCCAGGGCTAAGGCATAGGCTGGCTCGAAACGATTCTTCTTGAAAGTTCCGAGATGCAGCCCTGGGCGGAAGACGTGACACCGCTTGAGGTCCGGCAGATTAGCCGGCACCGCAAAGAGTTGATCCTTAACCGTGACGAGATCGGTAAAATCGGTGGTACCCAACACATCCTGGGCGAAGTCGGCCCACAAATGACGTTGATCGGCGGTAAGTGGCGTCCCTAATTTAGCCTTGCCACGCGGTTGCCGGGACTCACCGGCATCCCGTTCGAGCTTAGCCACGAAGTGCCCTTCACCCTTCATCAGATGGGGAAACAGACGCGCTGCCTTCTTCAACTCGGGATTACCATCAGCCCATTCGGGGATGGCATCAATCACACCAGCCGTCTTCTCGATCGGTACCAGGTGAAAATCTGGATAATTGTCTAGTACCCAGGCCATGGTCTGTTCGTCCTCTTCGGGGGCAAAGGTACAGGTCGAGTAAATCAACTGACCACCCGGCTTAACCATCTTGAGAGCTTCCGTTAGGATTTGGTGCTGACGTTCCGCACACTCCTGAACATAGTCCAGTGACCAATAATCCATGGCCCCTGGATCCTTACGAAACATGCCCTCACCGGAACAAGGCGCGTCGACTAGCACCTTATCGAAGAAGTCCGGGAAAACAGGACTGAGTTGTTCGGGCGCATCATTTAAAATCAAGGCATTCTTAACACCGAATCGTTCGACGTTTTCGGCCAAGACACTGACCCGTTTACGATTGATTTCATTGGTGACCAATAACCCGGTCCCTTCTAGGTAACTTGCCAGGTGCGTGGTCTTGCCACCGGGAGCCGCACACAGGTCAAGAACTCGCTCGCCACGTTGGGGGGCAGCCGTTGCGCCAACAAACATGGCACTCGGTTCTTGACTGTAGACGGCGCCACTCTGGTGAGCGAGACTTCGCCCACTGACCGGACCATAGTAGCCAAACTTAGCATAGGGCACAGCCGGGGCAGCGGTTAGTGCCGGCATCTCGGGACGTGACGGATTAACGCGGTAGCCCCCCTCACTTGATTCATCGAAACTTGCAAAAAATGCCGGGGCATCTGGTCCCAAGAGGCGCTGATATTTTGTAATAAAATCTTTTGGCAAATCCACCGTTATTCCTCCATTTTGTAGCTTACAAATTGTTGCTTTTAGGGTTCAAACTGTCGGTTTTTTCAAACTTCTCCAATCATTATACGCGTTTAGCTGGCGATCGACTACCCCCTGGTAAAGAGGTGTTCCGGTCGCTTATTTTCGTCGAATATGATACATTGAATGGGCTAGCTTAATTATCGATCAACAACCAAAACTATCAATTTACTGTGAGGTGTCCTTTGATGGAACGAAAATTAATTGCGATTGATCTCGATGGCACAACGCTCAATGCGGCCGCTCAGATCTCTGCCAAAACCAAGGCCGTTCTGACCCAAGCCCGTGAAGCCGGCCATATCGTCAGCATTGTGACTGGGCGACCCAACCGGATCTCCGCCGACATTTACGACGAACTCAACCTTGACGGCCCCATGATTAACTTTAATGGGAGCCTGGGCCACATTCCCCACCACCACTGGGCAGACGAATACCAGTATACCTTTAACCGGGAGGTGGCCTTCGACCTGTTGGCTCACCGTGAAGAACTGGGCATCAACATGTTGGCCGCAGAAGGTAAGAATCTCTTCTTGGCCGTCCGTGACCACCCCGTTGAACTGGGTTTCTTCCCGTCTATTCTACAGACGAACCAGATTCTCAATCAAAAAACGTTAACGCAAAATCCCACGAGTCTGACCGTGGCCGTCGACCGGTCACATCAAGAACACCTGTTGAGCTACATCCAACATCAATTCAGTGACGAGATCGATGCCGCTCCGTGGGGCGGTCCCAACGCCGTCGTTGAACTCGGCGTCAAGGGTGTGCAGAAGGCAACTGGTGTGGAAGTCCTCGCTCATCACTACAACATTAAACGACAAAATATCATTGCCTTTGGTGACGAACACAATGACACCGCAATGATTGACTACGCTGGCTGGGGAGTCGCCATGCAAAATGCCACCCCACAGATCAAGGCGCTGGCCAGTGACGTAACGCCGCTGGATAACGATCACGATGGTCTCGCCAATTATCTCCAGGATTATCTAAAATTAGCCGAATGAAGACAAACGAAGGGTCTGGGACAAAAATCCCAGACCCTTCGTGCGCTCCGAACGTATATTGCGGAAACGTGCGACAAAAGGCAGTCAACTCTGTTTTTTCTTTACTGGAGATAAGCTTCCAATAGCTGTTCATAAAGCGTGGTAAAGTTCAAATACATCTGGCGGTCAACGTGCTCGTCGATCTGGTGTGCCGTTTCGTTACCTGGCCCAAAGACGATGAATGGGAATTGATTGCCCTTTTTCTTTAAGAGATTTGAGGCATCTGTCACCGCTGGCAAGGCTAGACGGGGAATTGCCTGCCCGGAGAAAGTCTCGCCGACCCGTGCGGCGACTCGGCTTAGTGGATTGTCACGGGGTTCTACGACGGGTGACTGGGACATGTAGATGTCCATCACCACGTGACCCCCTTGATCATTTTGCTGGGTCACTAATTGTTGTAGCGTCTGAATGACGAGCTGATTGTTAAATTCTGGAATCGTACGAACGTTAATCTCAGCTACAGCCTGGCCCGGAATCGAGTTGACCTGGTCCCCGGCGTTGAAGACCGTCGTGTTGAAGGTCAGATCACCTAAGAGGTCGTTGTGATGGTCGGTATCTCTGAATGCCACGTTAGCCCGACTCAACAACGTCAGCAACGGGTCAATCGCATTGGACCCCAGTTCTGGCATGGAACTGTGCGCGGTCTTCCCGGTCGAGGTCAACTTGATATCCATCGACCCCTTGTGCGCGGAGAAGATCCGATAGCCGGTTGGTTCCCCAATCAGCAAGGCATCCACATCGTCCATGTCACCGGCTTCAAAGAAGGCCTCAGAACCCAGTTCCCCGACTTCTTCGCCAACAGTGGCCATCAACCGAATGGTCCCATGAGCTGGCTTACCAGCCGCATGAAGTTCGATCATGGCGATCACCAATGCGGCTAGACCTGCCTTCATGTCGGTGACCCCGCGACCATACAGGCTACCGTCGCGTTCAGTCAGCCTAAATGGGTCACTATGCCACGTTGCGGCATCCCCCGGAGCCACGACATCCATATGCCCGGAAATTCCCAGAACGGGACTTCCTTGGCCAATTTCTGCGATGAGGTTCGAACGAGTAGCGCTTAACGGAATTAACCGTGCCGCAATCCCATGTTCACCCAAGACCCGTTGTAAATATTGGGCGACATCCAACTCGTGATCGTTCACCGATTGAATGGCGACCAGATCTGACAATAACTGTACTTTTTGTTCATCTGTAAACACTGCCATCGTTGATTCCTCCTTCTAAAATAATTGTACCGCTTTTAGGCAGAAAGCTCATTTATTGCGTTTGACTTGGCAAACAATTATCGACACTTCGTTAAGACGATTGCTATATGCAAGAAGTTGCTATAACAGGAATATAATTGAATGAGGCCATAGTCAAAATGACGTTATTTTATCCTGTAAGCGCTTAATAGATCATCAAATTTGTCTAGTGTGATTTCATCACGCGATTCTGACCTAAATCTAGCACATTTGCATTATACAAAAACCACTTTGATAATAAAAATCGCACCCCATAATTATCCGAGATGCGACCATTTGACGTCTTTTATTCAGCTTGGAAAGCTTGCGTTGCCTTGATGGCTGCTTGCCAACCGGAGTAGCACTTCTCCCGACGGTCCGCCGCCATTTTTGGCGTGAACTCGTCGCGTAAGGCGTGCATCTTCCGAATGGCATCCATGTCAGGCCAGAAGCCAACGGCAAGTCCGGCAAGATAAGCCGCCCCGAGCGCCGTGGTTTCATTAATAGCGGCCCGCTTGATTGGTGTGTTCAAAATATCCGCCTGGAACTGCATGAGGAAGTTATTGTTTGCCGCCCCACCGTCAACACTGAGTGACTGGATGTCCAGACCGGTTTCGTTGGTCATGGTGTCCACCACGTCTCGTGTCTGGTAGGCAATGGCCTCAACCGTGGCCCGGACAAATTGTTCTCGCGTTGTCCCCCGGGTCAAGCCGAAGACGGCCCCACGAGTTTCTTGATTCCAGTATGGTGCCCCAAGTCCCGTAAAGGCTGGGACCACGTAGACATTCCCAGTCGTCTTGGCATCAACGGCCATCTTTTCGGATTCACTGGCATGTTCGAAGAAACGCATCCCATCACGGAGCCATTGAACAGCGGACCCAGCAACGAAGATGGACCCTTCGAGCGCATAGGTTACCTTACCGTTTAGGCCATAGGCAATGGTGGTCAACAACCCATTGTGGGACAACGTTGGTTCTTCACCGGTGTTCATCACGATGAATGCCCCGGTCCCATACGTGTTCTTGACCATCCCTTTGTCAAAAGCGGTTTGCCCGAATAAGGCGGCCTGTTGGTCCCCAGCGATCCCGGCAATTGGCACCTGAACCCCAGAGAACGTGTAGCCAGCGGTGTAACCGTAAATTTCGGATGATGAACGCACGTCCGGTAACATGGCGGCTGGAATGTTTAACCAACCCAGAATATCGTCATCCCACTTCAAGTCATGAATGTTATACAGCATGGTCCGACTGGCATTGGTGTAGTCAGTAGCGTGTACCCGGCCGCCTGTGAGCTTCCAGAGAATCCAGGTGTCAATGGTCCCAAAGAGGAGTTCACCGCGTTCAGCGCGCTCCTGGGCCCCCTCTACGTGGTCCAGAATCCAACGAATCTTGGTAGCGGAGAAGTAGGAGTCGATGACTAACCCTGTCTTGTCGTGAATGGCGTCGGTGTACCCGTCAGCCTTCAACTGATCCGCAATTTCACTAGTCTGCTTGGATTGCCAAACGATGGCATGATAGATAGGTTCCCCCGTCTTCTTATCCCAAATAATGGCGGTTTCCCGTTGATTGGTGATCCCAATCCCACGAACCTTGTAAGGTTGCACGTCGGAATCAATCAGCGCATCGGAGATAACCGATTGAACCGCATTCCAGATCTCGTCTGCGTCATGTTCAACCCAGCCTGGTTGGGGGAAGTATTGGTGAAATTCCCGTTGTGTCTGCCCCGCAATTTGGCCGTGCCGGTCGAATAAAATAGCCCGGGTACTCGTCGTCCCTTCGTCAATTGCCATCATGTATTGTTGATCATTCATTGTCATAGACTCTCCATTCATTCGTTGTTAGCAACGGCCTAAAAACACCGTGATGTTGCGCATGGGTCTAGTATACCGAAAAGTGTGCCCCACGCCAAACATTTTTATAAATGAAACCGCCACCAAGCCCGACTTGACGAGCATGGTGGCGGTTTATAAGATTTCGGAAATGTTTTTTACTTTTCGTCGCTCTTTAAAACACCCGCAACCCCGTAACGATTGGGCTGCATCTCACGTAAAATGACGTGAACGTGTTCGGCTGGGGCCCCGGTATTCTTGGTGACCGCGGCGGTAACGTCTTGTACTAAGGCCTTGAGTTGGTCCTGTGAACGGCCGGCAATTAAGTCGATATTAACGATTGGCATGGTTGGTCCATTCCCTTCTGTTTTTGGATAGGGCTATTATACCGATAACGCCCTGTTAGAACAAGCCTCTCCTATTGTTGACTGTCTTTCGCGGCCTTCAATGAGGTCGCCTGCTTCAACTTCAGCTGTTCCGTCTCATTATAGAAGTTCCCCTCAATATCCACGGTATTCACCAGGTTCACGAAGGCTTGCGGATCGACATCCTTCACAGCATGTTCCAATGTATAAAGTTCATAGCGCGAAATGACCGTCATGAGGACGGTACTGGCCTTGCCAGTGTAGGCCCCAAAGGATGGGATCGCCGTGATCCCCCGGATCAATGTCCGGTTTAACTCGGCAATAACCGCGTCTTGATGGGCGGTCACGATAAAGGCTGTCAGTTTCTGATGCCGCGTGTGAATGCTATCCACCACCCGTGACATTGCATAAATTGAGATAATTGTGTATAAAGCACTCTCCCAGCCGAAGAGAAAACCGGCCACTAACACGATGCCAAAATTAATCATCAGCATCAGCGTCCCAATGGTTCGACCCGTCGTCTTCTCCAAGACCACGGCGATGATATCCATCCCCCCGGTAGAGAACCCATTCTTCAACGGGTAGGCCACGCCAACCCCGGTCAGAATCCCCCCAAATAGCGCCGCTAATAGTGGGTTGTTAGCAATATTATGAACCGGAATCACGATTGCTAAGACGGAAGTCAGAATCGCCACCAGGATGGAATACAGGGTAAAGCCGCGGCCCACCTTGAACCACCCCAACAGCCCAATCGGTACGTTGAATAGCAGGATAAACCAACCGGTACTGAGGTTAATCCCCACGCCCTGCAACAGCATGGCAATAATTTGGGAGATCCCATTGATCCCCGCACTAAATATCTTTCCCGGAACCAAAAATTCATTCAGGGCAATGGCACTAATGACGGCGGATCCCACCATAATTAAGAGGTGCGTCACAACCTCACGGCGATTCTCTAACAGGCTTCTCATCTTGGTACCCCTTTTCTGGCCAATTTCTTTCATCATTTAACCACATCTAGCCGTCATTAGCTAGCCCCAAATAGCCGTCAAACCGCGCATGATGTCGCGGGTCAAGGCAAATTCGCCGCCAGACAGGCATACAGTGAAATGTATAAATATTTATTTTTATGAGAATTCCCGAGAAAATAATTAAAGTTCCCCGGAAAGGCAACCGGTTCGATTATAAAAATGATAAAATAGGATCGTTAATTTATTCAACTTGCGAAAGGAGCGCTCCCATGAATTATTCTGCATGTACCAGTATTTTAATTGGGCCGCGGGCCACCATGGATGGCTCAGTCATCATCGGTCGAAACGAAGATTCCAAGGCCGCTTGGCCAAAGCACTTCATCGTCCACCCAGCCACCACGGCAACTACCCCGCAGACCTTTGTCAGCAAGGATAAAGATAATGGCTTCACCATGCCTCTACCCCTGCATGCGGCAAAATACACCGCCACACCCGAATGGACCGATGAATACGGCCTGTTTGAAGAGGATGGCTTTAACGAATACGGTGTCGCCATGAGTGCCACCGAAAGCACCTACTCCAACGAACGCGTCCTCGGCGCCGATCCCCTCGTGAAGAACGGTATCGGTGAGGAAGCCATGGTCACCGTGGTCTTACCTTACGTGAAGACTGCTCGTGAAGGGGTCGCCCTGCTGGGTCAAATCGTTGAGCTCTACGGAACCAGCGAGTCCAGTGGGATTCTCTTCGCCGATCAGAAGGAAGCTTGGTATCTCGAAACGGGGGCCGGTCATAACTGGGTTGCCCAACGCATCCCCGACAATGGCTACGCCGTCATCGCCAACCAAATGGCCATTCAGACCATTGACTTCAACGATCCCGACAACTTCATGTTTGCCCGGAACCTGCAGTCCTTCGTTGCCGAAAACCACTTGAACCCGCATTCTGATCGGTTTAACTGGCGTGAAATCTTCGGGACGCAAGACCAATCCGACCTGTACTACAACACCCCTCGGGTCTGGTACGGTCAAAAACAATTTACCCCGGCCGTCGAAGCGCAACCGCAATCATTTGATTTACCATTTATTCAGTACGCCGACCGGCTCTTATCCGTAGACGACGCCCAGGATTACCTGAGCAGTCACTACCAGGAAACCCCTTATGATCCCGTGGGTTCCGGCACCAAGGAACAACGGACCAAGTTCCGGCCAATCAGCTTGGCTAAGACGCAGGAATCTCACGTCTTACAGGTTCGGCCCGACATGGATCCAGCCTTGGCTGGCATTCAGTGGCTCGCCATGGGTGTGGCCGCTGAGAGTGTCTACGTGCCGTTCTACGCCGGTATTGAGAGCACACCGACTGCCTACCACTCTGGTAAGGTCACCTACGACAGCGAGTCCGCCTACTGGGTTTACAAGCACGTCGGCGTCCTCCTCGATGCCCACTACCACGACGCCTTACCGGCCGTATCAGCCGTGCAAAAGGAATTACGGATCGCCTTCAAGCAATCCGTCAAGCACACCGATGCCGTTGGGCGGCAACTGTCCGGCCCCGAATTGAACCATTTCTTAACGCAACAAGCCAACGAGAACGCCGCATTGGGAATTCGGCGTTACCGCGAGCTAGCGGCGACCTTGATTACGCAGGCCACCGACCTGGGTCCTCTGAACTATCATCAGGACCTCAACTTATAACACGGTCGGGACTGGTCTGTGACTAGCCCTCACCATTAATGGGAGATTAAATAATGGAAAATCAAAAAAAGATTAAATTATCGAATTTAATCTTGATGATCTTTACGGCCATTTACGGCTTCGCCAACACGACGGTTGCCTATGACCAAATGGGATACGCAAGTATTATTTGGTACGTTTTAGCTGCTTTACTGTTCTTCTTACCGAGTGCCTTGATGCTGGCCGAATATGGGTCAACATTTAAGGAAGCTAAGGGGGGAATTTACTCCTGGTTGGCCGGTTCCATCGGTGAAAAGTGGGCCTTCATTGGGACCTTCATCTGGTTGTCATCCTGGATTATCTGGATGGTTTCCACGTCGACGAAGGTTTGGATTCCACTTTCAACGTTGCTATCCGGTGGTGACAAGACGCAGACCTGGAGTTTCTTAGGTCTGTCCTCCACTCAAACGGTAGGTCTGTTAGGGATCTTCTGGATCCTTGCCGTGACCTTTTTCGCCACTCGTGGCATGAATTCTATCGCCAAGATTTCTTCATTGGGGGGAATCTTCGTGATGTTCCTGACTGGCCTGTTCCTAGTAGCCAGTGTCATTATCTTCTTCTTAAACGGTGGTCAACTCGCAGAACCAATCAACGGTGCCCACAGTTTCATTGCCTCACCAAATCCACAGTTCTCTTCACCGATGGCCCTGCTCTCTTTCGTCACGTACGCGGTCTTCGCCTACGCGGGGATGGAATCCATGGGTGGGATTACCGATAGTATGGACAAGCCTGAGAAGACCTTCCCTAAGGGATTAATCATCTCAACTATTGCCATCACTATCATGTACTCCCTGTCCATCTTCCTCTGGGGGATCAGTGCCAACTGGCACAGCGTCCTGGGTAAGAGCCAAGTAAACTTGGGGAACATCACCTACGTCTTAATGAATAACCTCGGGGTGGTTTTAGGCCATGGGATGAACTTATCAACGGCTTCTTCCATTGGTTTGGGTCACTTGTTAGCCCGGTTAACTGGACTGAGCATGTTCATGGCTTACTTAGGGTCCTTCTTCGTTCTGGTTTACTCCCCATTGAAGTCCTTCATCTTAGGGTCATCACCAAAACTGTGGCCTAAAAAGATGACGCAACTCAACAAGGTGGGCATGCCAGCTTACTCGATGTGGATTCAAGCCATCGTCGTGGCTGTCTTCATCTTCCTCGTGGCCTTCGGGGGCTCTGCTGCTAACGAATTTTACTTAATCTTGACCGATATGGGGAACGTCTCCACGTCCTTCCCTTACCTGTTCTTGATTGGGGCTTTCCCATTCTTCAAGCGTCGTCAAGACCTGGAACGGCCATTCGTTATCTTTAAGAGCCGTCTCTGGACCAACGTCATCGTTGGCCTGGTCCTGATTATCTTGGTCGGTGGGATTGGCTTCACCTGTCTTCAACCAATCTTGGATCACGACTACATGACGGCCTTTTGGACCATCATCGGCCCAATCTTCTTCGGGGCTGTCGCTTGGATCTTCTACTACAACGGTCAGAAGCGCACCGCTGCCGATACGAGCACTAACGAAAACTAATTACGTCTATTTGAAAAGGTGGTTTACCGAGAGAACGGTGAACCACCTTTTTTGACTTGCTGATATTTTTTGAGAAAACCGGCGCGTTAAGTTTAGCTGGCCGAAACGTGTACCCAAGGGCAGCTGACTCCGCTTAAACCTGATAAGCAAATAATCCAAGCCCGGGATTATCTGCTTATCAGCCTTAATGCTCGCCAGCTAACCGCCCTTGGTCACACTCTTCTCTTCAATGTCCGATCCGGCGCCTGGCCAATGAACAATGGCACCCGTTCCTCAACGACATCACTGAAGCCCAGGCCATACCATCGTTGTGGGGACAGACTGATGCGTTGCAATAGGAGTCGCCCACCGATCAGGATCAGATCGCCGATTGGGATGTTCTCTTGGGCACCCAGATCCTGGAACTGTTGATTCAACATGATGAATTTGAAGTTGCCGACCTGCCGATTGGGCATACTGGAATACCGGGGTGTCTGGTCTGTCAGAACCCCTTCCTCCAGGAGGTCATTAACGATCTGGCGGAGATAGACGTTCAGGCGTTGGGGCTTCTTGAAACCCAGGTAGAGTTGGACATCCATCACGTTGTGTGTGCCCAACGTGTTGACCGAGTAGGAACATTCGTAGGGTGTATCGGTCTCGTTCACTGTCACGAACCAATAGACCGCGGCTCGTTTAGGCTGCTGATCCAAAATGGAGTAGACAATCGCGCGTTTGACCTGATAGTCCGGGGTGACCTTACTGATAAAGACCAGATTCGTAGCAAAAGACGGCACCTGATCGTCCTTGCTAAGGGCCGTCAACTGTGGCAAGAAGTCTAAGAGCGACACATCTTCCGTGTCCTCCAAGTAGGCATCTCGCCGCAAGTTGCCGTAGTACCAGAAGACCATGACCGTCAGAATGACTAACGTAATCAGGAGCGTCACATAGCCCCCGTGAACAAACTTGGCGAGACTGGCCAGTAGGAACAGACTTTCCAATAGCCCGAAGCTGACCACGTAGATTTTGGCCAGAACCGGGTGATGACGTTGTTCGAGAAAAGCATGTAGCAGGAGCGTCGTCATCAACATGGTCATGGTAATTGCCAACCCATAGGCCGCTTCCATGTGACTGGACGTTCTGAAGTACCAGACGACACTCAAAGTCACCGCACACAGTAGCCAGTTCACGGCCCCCACGTACAGCTGACTCTTAACTTTGCCAGGAAACTTAATTCGTAACCGCGGCAGGAGTTTGAGCCCAATCGCCTCGTGAACCAGCGTATAGGATCCAGTGATCAACGCTTGTGACGCAATGATGGCCGCCACCGTGGCGATGATGATGGCAAATAACCGCCACTCTGTTGGTACCATGGCATAGAAGGGATTAACCCCTTGCGTTGCCAGTACCTGTTCGGCATGACGAATGACCCAGGCGCCTTGGCCCAGATAGCTCAGCATCAGCGTCAGGTAGACGAATGGCCAGGTGCCATAGATATTCTGTTTGCCGACCTGACCCATGTCTGAGTACAGGGCCTCAGCCCCGGTCGTGGCCAGAAACACACTTCCCAAAATGAAGATCCCCTGCTTGTTCAGCGGACTCATTAAGAAGGTGATGGCGTACGTCGGCGACAAAGCCTTTAGAATTGCTGGATAGGCCCACAGGTTGTGGAGGCCTACTAGACCGATGAAACTAAACCAGATAAACATCATTGGCCCAAAGGACCAGCCGATCCGCTCGGTCCCAAAACGTTGGACTAGGAACAGTCCTAGCAGAATCCCGGTGACCACCAGCAAGACCCAACCTTGGCCGTTACTAAAGTGTAGCGGACCCAGCGTCTGTCCCTTCAGTCCTTCGATGGCCGACGTCACCGTTACGGCTGGTGTCAGTGTCCCGTCGGCCAGTAACGCTGCCCCGCCGATTAAGGCGGGCACAATCAGCCATTTTGCCTGCGGTCGAACCAGGGCATACAGGGCGAAAATCCCCCCTTCATGCCGGTTATCAGCGCGCATGGCCAGTAAGATGTATTTAATCGTCGTAATCAACATCAGCGTCCAAAAAATCAAGGAGATACTGCCTAACATGATGGGCGCCGTCGCCGCAAGTGAATGCTTCCCAGATTGAACTAGAATGGCATTCATGACATACAATGGCGACGTCCCAATGTCCCCATACACGATCCCCAACGTGATGAGCATCCCCACTGCGGACAATGTCCGTGTCGATTTTTTCATGATTGACCCCCCTCATCTGACGCTACCCCCATCATAGCGGGTCGTCCGTGGAACCCCAAGTAAGGGGGGGCAATTGGTGCGGTGACTAACCCAAGTTGGGTCAAAACAAAAAAGGCAGCTAATCATTTAGGCCACCCAACTAATTTCCAACTATACTGAGCGGTCATGCACCCGGTGACTCTCGATGATGATTCCCGCAATGATGATAATCGTCCCCAGCCAGGTCATCCCCATCCCTGGATTCAACGTCTGCCCCGTTACATTAGTCGTGGCTCTACTAATTCGATAGAAAGCTAAATGCCCCAGTCTCAGGGTTAATTCACTGCGACCCGTGGCATAGAAGGTCGCGTATCCCAAGAAAATTACCACGGATAGCCCCACCGTCGCGAGTAACAAACTCTCTAAAATCCAAGTTGCCCATTGAAGTCCAGCCTTTCTGCGCATTGCCCCCACCTCCTAGCCGCAGGGTACCCCCCGCAGTATCACCCAGTAAAGTGTCTCGGGTCCTCCACCGCAGTAACCAAACGAACGCAAAAAAAGCCGCCCCCCATTCCTGCGAATGGGCGAGCGGCTTTTAAAATCTAAGAAACTCCGGCTTGCTAATCAATCTCTCTGAATTACGTTATTAGCATCTCTTAAACTCTAATGGATAACTATACAGGATAAAGGAGCTATCGTCAAGGATTATTTTAAATTTCTTTTTCTGCGACGATCAACACCGGGCGTGACGCGTTATTTATTTCGTTTCTGCAAGGCGCGATTGATCTTGACCACCCGAAAATGCTGATCGAGGCTGACAACAAGCCAAACGACAATATAAATCGGCACGAAGATCCCCCAGAAGGACCAGTCAATCGACCAGTCATTGAACAGCATGTACCCCATAACCAGAAAGGCGGTCCCAACGAGGTGAATGCCTAGTTCCAGCGGCCACGGCACCCCTTGATAATCCTCATCAAAAATCATACTGAGAACACCAATCGCCGCGCTCAATAGGAGTAAGCTGATCGCATTCTTGGGGGAGACGTGCGTGGGAGCCACCTGCATGGCCAGCAGGAACAGGTAGGCCACGGCCCCATAACCCATGCCATTCATGGTATAGTGAAAAATTTTCATCATGTCTACCCCTCCTACAGACCTAATTGACCCATTAATTGTTTGATGTATTTACGACTGACCGGGGCCTTCACCTGATTCGTCAAAATAGCCGTCATGTTCCCAGAAAAACTATCCTCCAACGATTGAAGGTGATCCAAATTCAAGACCCCATGCTTGGAGACCTGCACGAAAGTTGCATCCCCTAGTCGTTGGACCAGATGCCGCAACGTTTCATGCGTCGTGACCGTGCCAGTTGTCGTGTACAACAGGAGCGTCTCGTGCTGCACATCGGCGAGAATAATTGTCGCCGTCTTCACCATCACCAGACGGTCGGGCGTCTTCACCGGGATAATTCCCGGATGTGGCGCCTGATAACTATCGAGATAGGCCGAAATGGCCGCGGTAGCGGGACTCTCAGTGGCTGCCTGAACGACCACCAGTGGATCTGTGGGATCGATCGCCGCATTCTCTTCAAATTTATGTCGCACCTGGATCCCCCCATTTTTACTTACCGTTCACGGACGACACGCCGCCGACGCCGGATTCGCAACCATTCCGGACCAAACGCTAGGACGGCCGCCCCGATCAACATTAATCCCATTATGTGGTAAGTTTCTTGCTGGGTCAACAAGGTTGACCAGTTTAACCGGATACCCATCAATTTATCAAAACTGGTCCGCGCCGCTGTATTTTCACCGAAGGCCACGTCCAGTTTAGCCCCCATCAAGAATTCCCGATAGAGTGCTGCCACGTAACTTCCCGGAATGAACTTGACCAAATTCTGAGCGAAGCTGGGGAGAAGCCCAATGGGGATGTAGGTTCCCACCAGAAACCCCGTCGCGGTTCCGATGATGGTAGCCAACTTACCCAGGCTATCTACCGAATGGATGCCGCGAATAAAGATGGCGTTGACTACCGTCGCCAAAAGTGAACTGAACACCATGAGCCCCAAGGTGTTCAGAACTGCTGTAACTGACAGGGTCAGGCCATCTGTCACGTAGAAGCCACCCCACATGATGACAAACATGGCAAGTTGCATCAGAAAGCCAATCACGGCCGCACTACTAAGATAGCTGGCAAACAGTCGTAGTGGCCCAGCATCGGTCAACTCGAGGTCTTCAGCGATGTGGTCCGCCTTGTCGGTCACCATGAGTGCCAAGCTACTCAGCGTCGTGGTAATCCCCGTGATGGCCAACGTGCCGCCAATCAACCAAGTATCCAAGAGAACTTTGGCATCGGGTACCTGGTGCCAACTGGACAGCATATTTTGTTTTAAGAAGACCAGGTACAGGATAAATGAGATGAGGGCCCCTAAGAGCGAGAAGAAGACCCCACTCCAATCCCGAAAGTATAAGAGCAAGTTACGTTTAATCATGGCTGTCATGCTAACGCATCTCCTTTCCAGTTAGCGCCAAGAAGGCATCATCCATGGTACCCGGCCGAAACTCAAAGTTACTGATGAGGGTCCGATTGGCCGTCAGAATATCCAAGGCGTCCTGCATGGTTGGCAGGTTAAAGGCAATCTGAGTGGCTGTCACTCGCGTTGGTTTCCGGTCAATATTTGCCACCAGTTGGGAGACATCCGGGGTGGTGATTGTCAAAAGGTCCGCCGCATAACGATCCTTAAGCTCAGCCGCTGTCCCGTGAGCTAACACCTTGCCGTGATCAATGACAATCACGTTGTCCGCAGCGTCGGCCTCGTCCAGGTAGTGCATGGTCAGAATCACCGTCAGGTTTTGTTCACGCTGGAGCTTCTGAACCAGGGTCCAGATGGCCCGTCTGGTCTGAATATCGAGGCCAGTTGTGGGTTCGTCCAGAAAGAGAATATCTGGATTGTTGAGTAAGGCCCGGGCAATGTCGACACGGCGCCGTTGACCGCCGGACAAGGTATCATAACGTTGCGACATGAAGTTCGTCAGACCTAGTTGTTGGCTGAGGACTGTGACGCGATCAGCCGGCACATGACGATACTGTCCCGCCCGAATCTGGAGGTTCTCGCGAACCGTGAGCATATTATCGAGGACACTTCCTTGAAAGACAACTCCCAGTTTGGGTTGCTGGTCATAGACCACTTGCCCCGCGGTCGGTTGGCTCAATCCAATCAACATGTTTAACGTTGTCGACTTCCCCGCACCATTGGGCCCAAGTAATGCTGTAAAACTCCCCTTTTCAATCTGTAAATCCACCGCGTTCACGGCGACCTTTTCCCCAAAGGTCTTGGTTAAGTGTTTCGCTTCTAATAGCATCTGCCTCATCTCCTATGCCAGGAGAATACACCCCTGATCACCGCACCGTCTCGGTAATCGGGATAAGTGGTGATTTTGGACGCCTAAGTGGTGCGAATGGCCCCGTAAAAATTGCTAACAGGTGCCCAGGCTCGTCGCAAATCACCTTTTCTCAACCCATTGTAATCTCGCTCCTTTCTCACTATAATAGTACTTATCCCAAATTAAGAACAGCGTGAGCTATTTGAAACTTAAACCGACAAAATTGGTCATTATGACGTCATAAGTTTAAGTTTTGGACTTAGTGGTTTAGGAGTCTCAATAACCTAACCATTAGTAATAGCGTGACCGCAACTTACCGGAAAACGCATCTTTTTTTGAAAAGCATCTGGCCAAACAACCGCCAGACTCTTAAGGGTATGAGGAGAGGTTTTCAGTCAAATGGATTTAATTTTGTTAATCATTATCATTAGTTTCGCAGCGTCTCTACGTTATCGATCAAGTGGGCCGGACGTGGAAGACCTGAACCGCCAGACGACTATTACGATCAATGGTTTATTCTTATTGTTAGTGGTTTTTAGTCACTTCATGACGTACATTCCCATGCCCCACGACTTGGCCAAGCTCACCCGAATCTGGATGCTGGTCAAGGGCCAACTCATTGTCACCACGTTTCTCTTTTTCTCGGGTTACGGTATCTACGTCCAATTTGAGAAACGGGGTCGGCAATATTTAAAAACCTTCCCCAAACATCGACTCTTATTTTTATGGCTTGAATTGTCAAATTAAGTGCAACACTACATTAAAGAATATTTCATAAGGCGTT
>NZ_JQCA01000036.1 GCF_001437125.1 Levilactobacillus paucivorans
TATTTATGTAACATGGCCACTAGTATATAGTACCCTATTTTTAAATTACTTAGGTCAGGGTGCTTGGATAATTAGACATGCAGGTGATACTGCTTACAGGAACTTATCGAACTTAAATCCCTTTTATGAAATGCTCCCCGGAACTTGGCGCCTAGTTGGCATTTTGCTAGCCACACTCGCTGCAATTATTGCCTCTCAAGCGTTGATTACGGGTTCTTACACTTTAGTCGATGAAGCAATTGGCTTAAAATTTTTACCTAGAATGGTTATTAGACATCCAAGTAATATAAAAAATCAAATTTATATTGCAACTGTTAACTGGATGCTATGTATAATAACAATTAGTGTAGTCTGGTTCTTTGGTAGTTCACAAAAAATGGAGGCCGCGTATGGTTTAGCGATCACTATTACCATGCTTATGACTACTGTGCTTTTGCATGAATTCTTAAAGAAACACCTGGCTAAGGGAACAGCACTTATAATTGCCTTGTTTTTTGGTTTTATTGAGTTAATCTTTCTAATTTCAAGTTTGGTTAAGTTTATTCATGGCGGTTATGTTACGTTAACAATCATGTTGGGCATTCTTTATATTATGTGGCTTTGGTACTTTGGAAATAAACGAAGAGAACATTATGAGAAAGAAAGCGAGTATGTTTCACTTCTTGACTATCGTGATCAACTCTCTAAATTAAGCGCAGACAATACAGTACCTTTGTTCACGACTAACTTAGTGTATATGACTAAAATTAAGGGTGATTACCAAATTAAGCGTAGTACCATGTATTCTATTCTCGACAGACAACCTAAAAGAGCTAAAGTTTATTGGTTTGTTACAGTCAATGAAACCAATGCACCTTATGAAAGTAATTATACAGTTGATTTACTTGAGACGCATAATGTTGTTAACGTTCAATTTTACTTAGGGTTTAGGAAATCTCAATCCGTTAGTGTCTATTTACATCAAGTTGTAAATCATCTAGTGGAACAAGGTATTTTAGAACCACAAATACCCACGTATTCAACAGAGCGACAACGGAAAGTCGGCGACTTTAAGTTTGTTATTATAAAGGAACAACCAGCAGATTTAATTGCCAATGATAAGTTAAGCTCGTTAGATAGAAGATTGATTGGCGGGCGCATCTATTTGCAGAAAATTACGGCCTCACCTATTTCATGGTATGGTTTGGAGTTTAGCAATGTCATAGAAGAAAGTTCTCCGTTATTTATTACTCAAGATCAGGATCAATACTTAATCCAAAAGAAAATTTATCATCGAGGCAGATTAAGTAAGACTGAAAAATGAGTATGCAGTAGTTTAAGTGCAACAACTAAGTTAGAAAAA
>NZ_JQCA01000037.1 GCF_001437125.1 Levilactobacillus paucivorans
TGTTGTTAGTAATCAAGAAATAATCTTGATTACCAACAACAGTTATTTTAGAACCAGAACTGAGCCGTAAATGCAGGTTTTTTATTAATTTTTCGTCACATGACTGTCCGATGCAATGACATGGCCATCGCGAACGACCTTATAGGCCCCCGCCTTGCCCGATGCCACGGTAAACGGTAAGGTGACCGAAGTATCCGCAGTAATTGTCATTTGCTTGTAGATTGTGCTGAACGAGTGGTCCTGATCCTTTAAGTAAATCTGAATCAAATTACTCTTGTTTGTCCCGCTAGATGCACCACTATCGTCACTGGTATCATCGCTATCGCCATCATCAAAAGGAATCTTGACATTCACGTTGAATTCATCAGTGACCGAGCTACTGTCGGTCTGTTCACCGCGTGACAGGGTCAACGTGATTTCGTCGCCCTCTTGAACCACAGCCCCTTCACCTGGCGACTGACGAATGACCTTGCCCTTGGCGACGTCATTGGAATAGGCGTACCGAAAGGCCAGATTCAAGTTGTGGTCTGTGGCGTAGCGCTGGGCTTGTGCCTTGGTCTTATTCGTCAGATCGGCCAACGTGACCGTTTCTGATCCCGTCGACACCGTAAAGGTCAGGTCCGTCTTGGACGGCACGACGCGTTTACCAGCGGCCACACTCTGCTGAATGATTCGGCCGGAAGGCACACTGGTCGAGTGCACGGACTCACGGTGAACCGTGAAGCCCATCGCCTCAAGCTTAGCCGCGGCGCTGGCATACGAATCGCCTTGATAATCCGCCAATTTGACGCGGCGCGGCCCGGTGCTAACCCAGAGATCCACCACCGTATTTTCCTTAAGCTGTGTCCCTGAGCGCGGTTCCGTCCGGGCAACGCGATTGATCCTCACTTTAGAACTCGTGGTTTTCCGGATCTTACCAACCTTTAAATGCGAAGACACCAGTGCCTGTCGCGCCAAGGATTCCTGCTGACCAACCACATTCGGTACGTTGGTCATCTTCGGCCGGAAAAGGGCCATCCCAATCAAGATACCCACGATGAGAAGGAAGATGGTTCCACCGGCCAACATGAATTTCCGCCGTCGTGGATGACGATCCTTATACTTCAAGCGTTTCTTCTTCGGCTCGTTTTCCGTCGCCGACGCATCGCTACCCTTGGCCGCAGCCTTCGCCGCTTCCGGGGTCACCACCACATGGGGAATCGGCATCTCCTTTAAAGCACTGATCGGCAAGACCTTGGTCTCACCATTATCATTGTTTTCTGGAATGAACCGGGCCTCATCCGCTCGTGTTGGAGACAATGCCGTCTTCAGGTCATCAGCCATGCTTTCAATATCGCTGTACCGGTCCGCAGGCCGTTTGGCCGTCGCTTGTAACACGACGTTCTCCAAGGCCTGTGGAATCCGGGGATCAATATCTCGAACAGAAGGAATCTCCGCTTGATAATGTTTTAAGGCAATCGATACCGCTGTTTCCCCTTCAAAGGGCACGGTACCGGTCAACATTTCATAAAGAATAATTCCGAGTGAATAGATGTCGGACTGCTTGGTCGCCATCCCCCCACGGGCCTGTTCTGGTGACAGGTAATGGACGGAACCCAACACCGTATTGGTCTGGGTCAAACTGTGCTCCGACAACGCCACCGCAATCCCAAAGTCGGTAATCTTAGCGATCTGATGATGATCGATCAGAATATTTTGGGGCTTCAGGTCACGGTGAATGATGTCATGATCATGTGCCGTCTTCACGGCCCTGAGAATCTGTTCCATGATCTGAATGACTTCCTGATAAGGAATCGGGAAGTGATCCTTGATGTAAGCCTTCAGATCGGTTCCCTCAACGTATTCCATGACTAGGTACTGCATGCCATTTTCTTCGCCAACATCGTAGACCTGAACAATGTTTTCTTGAACCAATTCCGTTGCCGCTAAGGCCTCACGTTGGAACCGCCGAATCGTACTCGGATCATCACGCAGATCCAGCCGAAGTAATTTGACTGACACATCACGATCTAAGATCAAATCGTGAGCCAGGTAAACGTTGGCCATGCCGCCCTCGCCCAAGGCACGGACGATGCGGTAACGACCGTTAAGCGTATATCCCGCACGCATCAGCTCACCTCCCCAGCCGACTTCGCCAGCAGGAGAACGGTAATATTATCCAATCCCCCGGCGTCGTTAGCCAGTTCAACCAGCCGGTCACACTTTTCGGTCACCGTTCGGTCACTCAGAAGCACTTCTTGAATCCGGTCATCATCCACCATGTTGGTGAGGCCATCCGTACAGAGTAACAGCTGGTCACCACCCACTAGTGGGTAGGTATTCAGGTCAAAGCGTGCGTCGTCCGAAATCCCTAATGAACGGATGATCACGTTCTTTTGGGGATGGTGGCGCGCGGCCTGACGACTAATTTCACCACGTTTAACCAGTTCATTTACCAGCGAGTGGTCCTCGGTAAGTTGCCGCAATAGGTTATCTCGTAGCAAGTAGGCCCGAGAATCCCCAATGTTCGCAATGACAACCTCTTCGTCATAGTAAAGTGCGGCCACCAGCGTGGTTCCCATCCCATTGAGATCGGCAAACTGATTCGATTTATCAATGATCGATTGGTTTTCGGCAGTGATTTCGGTGGTAATCCATCGGCGGGCCGCCGCTGGCGTTGGCAAGGTGGTCTGTTGAAACTCATGACCCAAGTGAGACACCGCCATGGCACTGGCCACATCGCCCCCCTGGTTTCCGCCGATACCATCGGCAATGATGGCCAGGTGTTGCTTGGCTTGATTCGTGAAAACATCCACGTAATCTTCATTATCGACACGTTGCTTCCCAATTGATGTTCGATAGGCCACTTCCATGACCGTCACCCCCTACTTCTTACGACGAAAGGCACTGACGAAGAACCCATCTGAATCATAGTCATCGGGGTAAATTGCCAGGGTGTCCGTCGTTCGGTCATCCTTAAGGTTTAATTTGGTGGTTACACGAAGGGCTTCGAAATCTGGGTGTTCGGCCAAGAATCTCTCGGCAACTTCGTTATTTTCTGTCTTTAAAATCGTGCAGGTACTGTAGACCAAAATCCCATCGGCCTTAAGCTTAGGAACTACAGCATCCAAAATACCTAATTGCACTTTTTGCAGTTGTTGGATGTCCTGCGGCGTCTTTTCGTAACGGATCTCAGGCTTCCGACGAATCAAGCCTAACCCGGAACATGGTGCATCAACTAGGATGCGATCAAACTTGCCATCCTTGAATTTGTCGTCCACCTTGCGGGCATCTAAGGCCATGGCGTCAACGCGATCGGCCACGTGCATCCGTTCGGCATTCCGTTCAATCACCTGGATCTTCTTTTCGTGAAGATCCAAGGCGGTCACTTTACCCCCAGAATGGGGATCGAGTAAGGCAGCAATCTGCGTCGTCTTGCCCCCAGGTGCGGCACAGGCGTCCAAGACTTGGTCACCGGGACGGACTTGTAAGGCTTCAACGGGTAACATGGCACTCTCGTCTTGAATCGTGACCTTACCATCTTCAAAGACCCGGCTCTCGCTTGCTGGATGATCATCCAAACGAAAGGCACCGGCAGCGACAACACTTGGCATCACTTCGTAGCCTTCGGATTCCAGGGACTGTTTAACGGCTTCTGGCGTGGTTACCAGTGGGTTGACTCGCACAGATTGGGCAGCCGGCTGGTTGATAGTTTCTAAGATGCTGATCGTCTTTTCTTCACCGACTTGTTCTTGCAGTGCGGTAATCAACCATTCCGGGACGGAATAGGTGATGCTAAGACGCTTCAGTGGATCCTTAATTTTGGAAACATCGGGCAAGCCCTGACGATCCATGGCATGTAAGACCCCGGTAACGAAGCGCCGAATCCCTTCATGACCCCGATCCTTAGCCAATTGAATAGCTTCGTTAAAGATCGCGCGCTTAGGCACCCGGTCCAAATAAATTTCTTGGTAGAGGGCAACTAACAGGGTCATCTTGACCCATGGTAAAACCTTTTGGTTGGGCTTTACGAAGCCTTCCAAATAGTATTCCAACGTCAATTGATGTTGAATCGTTCCGTAAACCAAGTTGGTTACGAAACGCCGATCGACATCACTGAGGTTGTGACTACTTAGGGTCTGTTCCAATTGTAAGTTTGAGTATGCCCCATTGGCAACTCGGGTCAGTGCTTCAACCGCTAACGCTCTGGGCGTTACATTTCTCGTCATTATTCAACCACCTGTTCGCCCACATTAAGGGCATCTTGAGTTCCGTTTAGAAAATCGGTAATACTTAGCTTTGGCTTGCCGGCCGGTTGGAGCGTTTCAATTGCGAGCACCCCGTGATCCCCGGTGGCGATAGCCAAGTGATGCTTGTCATGACTCACCAGCTGACCGGGCTTGAGGTCCGTCGTCTGGTCGAGCACCTTCACCTGCCACAACTTGGTCCGCACGCCATTGAGATAGACGTGGGCCGTTGGAAATGGCCGCAGGGCGCGAACCTTGCAGTCAATCAGGTGCGCACTCAGCGTGATATCCACGCGTTCTTCTTCCGGCTTAATCGTTGGCGAGAAGGTCACTTGACTCTCATCTTGCGGCACTGGCGTGATTTCATTTGCCAGTAGCTTCGGTAACGTGGCCAATAAGAGGTCGCGACCTAACAGGCTCAGTTTGTCAAACATACTGCCCACATCGTCTTGATCCGTGATGGGCATGGCTTCTTGGGCGATGACATCCCCGGCATCCATCTTCTTTTCCATGAACATGATGGACACCCCGGTCTCCTTGTCACCATTCATGATGGCATAATGTACGGGTGCACCCCCACGGTACTTGGGCAACAGTGAGGCATGGACATTAACTGCCGCCACCTTGGCTGCCTTCAGCAGCTTGGTTGGCAGAAATTGACCAAAGGCTGCCGTCACGATCAGGTCTGGGGCCAGTTCAATGGCCCGAGCCATCTCAGGACTCCCGGAGATCTTCTCGGGTTGTAAGACCTCGATGTTGTGGTCCACGGCCACCTGTTTGACGGGTGACGCCGTTAACACATGCTTCCGGCCGACACGCCGGTCTGGCTGAGTCACCACGGCCAGGACATCGTAGCCATGGTCAATCAAACTACTCAGGATCGGCGCAGAAAACTGCGGCGTTCCCATAAAAATAACTGAAGTCATTGGACACCATACTTTCCATAGTTAAGTTTCAATTTTATTTGGCTAATCGCCTACATAAAGGACATTGGTTCCGAATCGATCGTCACGGCTAACCCGTGCCTTGCTGGCACCTGAGCTGCCTGACGAATCTGTTCGAGCACCGCCCGTAATTTCGGCTCGTGTTTATATTTAATCACAACTTGATAATAATACTTCCGCTTGACCCGTGCAATCGCCTTGGGCGTGGGTCCGAGGATAATGGCTTGGGGACTGAGTCCTTGCTTTAAGGCCTCGACAATCTGAAACATTGCCTTGGCCGCCACCGCCTCTTCTTCATGACTGGCCGTCAGCTGAACCGCAAAGTAATATGGCGGATAACTGCCTTGATGCCGCATGTGCATCTCGGTCACGAAGAACCGTTCGTAATCCTGCTGCTGAGCCAACTGAATGGCGTAGTGGTCCGGATTAAACGTCTGGATATACACCTCACCCGGCTTGCTGGCCCGACCGGCTCGACCACTGACCTGCGTCAGCAGTTGGAAAGTCCGTTCGCTCGCCCGAAAGTCTGGTAAACCTAGCGCCGTATCGGCGTTCAGAACCCCGACCAACGTCACGTTGGGGAAGTCCAGACCCTTGGCAATCATTTGCGTTCCTAATAAGATATCTGCCTTGTGTTCGCCAAACTGCCGCAACAGACGTTCATGAGCGCCTTTCCGGCGGGTAGAATCGACATCCATTCGCAAGATCTTGGCGTCTGGCAAGCGCTGCTCTAGGGCTTGTTGGACCTTCTGGGTTCCGGTCCCATAGTAACGAATCTTCTTGCTGTGACAGTTGGGACACACATGCGGAATGGGCTCCTCGTGACCACAGTAGTGACACTTCATGCTATGGGTATCCATGTGCAACGTCAGCGAAATATCACAATTGGGACACTTCAACACGAACCCACAGTCCCGACACATGACAAATGACGAATAACCCCGCCGATTCAGCATTAAGACAATTTGCTCATGCCGATCCAACCGTTCTTGGATGGCCGTCATGAGTGGTTCCGAGAAGTCACTGTCCCCTTGTAGTTTCATCTGTTCGCGCATATCAACCACGTGAACCGTGGGCATCATGGCCTGCGTCTTCGCCCGTTTAGGTAGGACCAACCGCGTGTAGAGACCCTTGGCAGCCCGTGCACGCGTCTCTAAGGACGGTGTGGCACTTCCCAGCACGACCGGACAATGATTGTACTCACCGCGCCACAACGCCACGTCACGGGCATGATAGCGTGGATTTTCATCTTGTTTATAACTGCTTTCGTGTTCCTCATCCATGATGATAATGCCGAGATTCTCCACGGGCGCGAAGACAGCAGACCGGGCACCGACAACCACCGTTGCCTCGCCGCGATCGATCCGCCGCCATTCGTCATACTGCTCCCCCTTGGATAATCCACTATGCAGAACCGCCACCCGCTGGCCAAACCGGGCTTTCACCCGATTGACCATCTGGGGGGTCAAGGCAATTTCGGGCACCAACATGAGCGCTGTCCGTCCTTGATCCAAGGCTACGGCAATACTTTGCAGGTAGACTTCGGTCTTCCCACTCCCGGTGACCCCTTCAACCAAGAAATTTTCGGTCTGTTGCTCGTCAACAGCGGTGGTGATGGCACTGACTGCCACCTGTTGCTCCGCATTCAACTGCAGAGGCTTCGTTGGCGTAACCGGTTGATGGAACGGATCACGGTAGACCTCCAGTGTCGACCGGGTCAGCCACCCTTTCTCAGCAGCGGTCGTCATGACTGCCGCACTCACGTTGGCCTGTTTCCGGGCCTCACTCTGGGCAATCACCTTATCGGCCGGCATCTGAGCGAGAAAGGCTAAGAGATCTGCCTGCTTCGGGGCCCGTTGGCTAACGGCCTCCCGAATCTCGTTGAGTTTGGTTGGAGGCAAAGCCGGTGTAATCCCAGTCGTGGTCTTCGCCGTGGCCTGGTCCTTCACCTGGTAGACCACCTCAACCTCGCCCGCCCGCTGGAGTTTAAGTAGCCCCGCCACCGTTTCCTCATCGAGCTTGGTGGCATCGAAATCCCTGGGGGCACCCTCTGGAAAGTAGGTCGCCATTTCGGCGTCACTCAGCGTGGTCGTCGGGCGTACCTGACGTTTTGGTTGCGTCTTGAGTAAGTTAGGTAACATCGCTTGAATACAAGTAATTCGAAAGGCATAGGTCTTGGTCGCCAACCAATCCGCCAACTGGCGTAATTCGCTGTTGAGGACCGGGGCCAAATCAAGCACCGTTTCAATCGGCTTTAACTGACCATCAAAACTGGTGACATCACTGAGTCCCACGACCACCCCGTCTACCAGACGGTGACCACGGCCAAATGGCACAATTACCCGCATCCCCACCTGAACCTGATGCTCTAACTCAGCAGGGATCGCATAGGAGTATGGGTCATTGGTCTGCATTGTGGGTACATCTACTAAAATTTGGCCAATTTGGGCCATGGTTGTCACCTCACTTCGTTGCTAAAATTTTTGCTAATTGATCAACCAGTAGCGTCGCAATCTGAATTTTACTGGTCTTCGGCGTCTGCGTCTGTTCACCATTGGCGTCAATCAAGGTCACCTGATTGTCATCACTGTTGAACCCAATGTCGGTCCGTGAGACATCATTGGCGGCCAACAGGTCTAATGACTTGCTGTGTAGCTTGTGTTGCGCGTTAGCTAATAAATTCTGCGTTTCCGCAGCAAAACCCACGGTCACCTGGTGCGGCTGCTTTATCTTGGCCACTTCCGCCAGGATATCTGGGGTCTTTCTTAATTTTAAGATCAAGCCATCATTATCGGCACTCTTCTTAATCTTCTGGTCGGCCACGTCTAACGGCTGGAAATCAGCCACAGCGGCGGCCATGACGAGTGCATCGGCTTGTGGAAAACGATCTAAGACCGCCTGGGCGAGGTCACTTGTGCTCTGAATCGGCACAACCGTCACGCCGGCCGGCGGGGTCAACCGGGTGGGCGCCGTGATCAGGGTAACTGTTGCGCCTGCTTGTTGTGCGGCTTCAGCCACGGCATAACCCATCTTACCGGAAGAATCATTGGTTAGAAAGCGCACGGGATCGAGCCGTTCCCGGGTTCCCCCGGCAGTCACAATCACAGATTTACCCTGCAAGGATTGTTGCCCAAGAGGTGATAGTTCTTGGAGCTGACGGATAATCTCGGCGGGTTCTAAGAAACGTCCCGTACCCCTGTAGCCTTCGGCCAAGGCACCCGTCGCCGGGGTCAATACCGTCACGCCATCGGCAATTAACGTCTGCCGGTTGCGTTGGGTGGCTGGGGCCTGCCACATGTGCGTGTTCATGGCTGGGACAACCACTTTAGGGGCCGCTGTTGCCAACCAAGTGGCACTGGCAATATCATCGGCTAACCCATTGGCTAATTGGGCCATGAGATTGGCCGAGGCCGGAGCCGCAATGGCCAGATCCGTCCAGTCAGCTAATTCAATGTGGGGAATTTGCCCGTCCGCTCGCCACCACTGATCATCGGTCAGTACCGGTTGCTTGGTCAAAGCGGCAAAGGTTGCCGGCGTCACAAACTTAGCAGCCGCAGCCGTCAAAACAACGCGAACGGTTGCGCCGAGGCGTTGTAAGTCCCGAGCCAGGATCGCCGCCTTATAGGCGGCCACACTCCCGCTTACCGTTAACGTCACGTGTTTTCCTTCAAACATAGTAGCCCTCCCAATTTAACAGCAATTACTCAGCTTTCGTGATAAAAAAGGCCAGATCACCCAATGGCAACCTGGTCTTTCCTGAAATGCCCGTGTTAGGCGTTCAAATCCTTTTCGTCCGGATCAATCATTAGTGCGCCGGCTGCAATTTCTTCCAGGGCACGACCAATGGTTTTAGGCGACTTGTAATCGGTCAAGAGTGGCTTGGCACCGGCGTCCAACTCGTGGGCCCGCTTGCTAGCCAACATGATCAATGAGTAACGTGAATCAACTTGTGCCAATAAATCATCAACTGAGGGATAAAGTAGCATCTTCTATTCGTCTCCAATCATTTGTTCGTAATCCGGCATGACCCGGGTTACGCGTAACCGTTCACTGCGAATAATCATTTGAATCCGCTCAACTGCTTTGTTGACTTCGTCGTTAACCACGGCGTAGTCATAGTTGCGCATCATTTGAATTTCACCAACGGCCTTCTTGATCCGTTTATTAATAACGTCCATGGCGTCAGTTCCCCGACCAATCAGGCGATGCTTTAATTCCATTAAGTCTGGCGGTGTCAAGAACACAAAGACGGCATCGGGACAATTTGCCCGAACCTGCATGGCACCGTTGACTTCAATTTCCAAAAAGACATCCTTGCCTTGGTCAAGGGTCTCATTAACATATTTTAACGGGGTTCCATAGTAGTTGTCAACATACTTGGCATATTCCAGCATCTGACCCGTTCGAATATTTTCTTCGAACTCTTCTTTAGAAACAAAGTAATAGTCGACCCCATTGACTTCACCTTCGCGGGGTTGCCGCGTTGTCATCGAAATCGAATATGAAAAATCGGTTGCGCCGGTTTCAAAAAGAGCCTTGCGCACGGTTCCTTTACCTACTCCGGAAGGACCCGAGAGCACAATGAGCATTCCACGTTTAGCCATCGTTTAAAAATCCCTTCATCCAAAAAAATTTATTTAAGCGCCGGTCACCACCGAGTTGGTCTTACCTCACAACTCTGGCAGTCTCTGCTATTAATCTATAGGTAACTATATTACCACTATTTACCCTCGAATAGGTTGAATTCCACCCGAAAAGCCCGAAAAAGTCCCGATCACCGGTAATTTCGATTACCCGATAAAAAAGTCTTGCCTTTTCAAACGTATGTTCGTATAATAAAGACACAAACAAATGTTCGAGGTGATCAGCATGCAAAACTTAAATCTTAATCGCGCAGCCCTATCCGATCGGGTTGCCACGGCATACAAAGAATTATTTAGTTCTCGTCCCGTTGTTCAGGGACAAGTCGTTGACGCACAGATGCCAGAATCGCAACTGACCTATTTTATCCGTCAGGCGCTAGACCGGCATTACTTTGTTCGCTTACAGTTTAAGAGTTCAAACCCAGACATTGCCCCCGCAGTGGCTATGGGTCATTTGAAAGAAGACACCGCTGGTCACCTCGTCCTGAAGCAAGACCACCGGTTAACGACAATCGTTGCTCCCCGACTTTTGCGTTCAATCCAAAGATTCTAAAGCAAATAGCGTCCCCTAGACCATAGACTAGGAGGCGCTATTTTTTGACTAATTTAATGTTTCAGTGAACGTAACCAGGCACGGTTCCATTCCCAAAGGCTCAGGCTAATTCCAAAGATTGCCAGGCCAATAATCATAGCGGCCAGACTCTTCTGCTCATTTGTCTGTGGCAAGTAACGCTGCAGGCCAGGCTTAGCAGAACTCCCACTCTTAGGACCGTGGCTACTGCTCGTTGACGTTACACCGCCATTGGCAATCTTGCCAGAAGTCATTGAAGAGCTAGAACTGCTGATCGAGCTGACCTTGTTCGGCTTGCTTGAAGGTGTGGACGTGGAGCTGGAGCTTGAACTCGAGCCGGAGTTTGAGCTGGTACTTGAGCTACTGGTAGCGTCTGAACTCGAACCAGAGTTATGGTTTGAGTGTGAACTGGAAATAGAGCTGGAAGCACTGCTGTGACTAGAATCGGAACTGGAAGTAGAACTTGAGTCAGAACTGGAACTGGCGCTCGAAGTAGAGCTTGAGTCAGAACTGGAACTGATGCTCGAAGTGGAACTTGATTCAGAACTAGAACTGGTGCTCGAAGTGGAACTTGATTCAGAACTAGAACTTGAACTAGAACTTGAACTAGATGTCACTGGTTGATCCTTTTGAGCGACGTTCACAGCTGCTGTATCTGTACTGCTAATTGTAACGGGAACCCTTTCCTCATTGACCTCATATGCAGCGGGAGAGGACTTTTCAGCAAAGTAGTACGTCCCAGGGTTCAGTTTGTTAAAGGCGACCTGGCCTTTCTCATCAGTATCCGCGGCTTCACGAACAACAGTACCATCCTTTTCTTCCAGGTCATAGGTGGCACCTTTGACGACGGCACCAGTTACCGCATCAGTCTTAGTCAAAACCGCAGAATTGGGTGAATCCTTTTGACTTACGGTCGCTGCAGCTGCATCTGTATCCGTCCCTGTATCGCTAACCATCACAGGAACTAAAGCTGTATTGAGCTCGTAACCATCCGGTGCGGCCGTTTCGTGAAAGAAGTACTTTCCTGGACTCAGCTTAGTGAAGACAGCCTTACCATCGGCATCGGTGGTTACAGAATCACGGATAACCTTACCAGCCGCGTCTTGCAGTTCATATTTGGCACCCGGCAAAGCATCGCCGGTCATCGCATCAGTCTTGATCAAAGTGGCAGAACTAGGTGAATCTGTCTGGCTTTTAGTCACAACTTCTGTATCCGTATTACTAATCGTAAATGAAACAGGCTCATTGTTGATCTCGTATCCATCTGGTGCTTCTGTTTCAACGAAAGAATACTTTCCTGGGTTCAGTTTCGTGAAGACCACATGACCCTCTGCATCAGTGACCTTAGGATCACCGACAACATCACCAGCGTCATCTTTCAATTCATACTTGGCTCCTGGCAAGACCTTACCGGTTACGGCATCAGTCTTGGTTAAAGTAGCCGCATTGGGCGAATCCACTTGTGACAGCTCATGAATCTGGGGATCATCGTCGGCAGCAATCGTAAGTGGAATAGCTTTTTGGTCCAACAGATAGCCATCCGGCGCCTGCGTTTCAACAATGTGATAGGTTCCAACTTTCAATAAGGGATCATCTAAAACCCCATCATCACCTGTCTTTAGGCCCGATTGAACCGTCTTATAAGTCGTACCATCAGACTGCAACTGGTCGACACGATAGGTTGCGCCTGGTAAGAGTGCGGTCGTGTCCCCAAAAGCTGTTTTCGTCAGCTTAAATCCGGCAACGTAGTCACTACTCAGAACGGCTTCACCACCCCAATGAGCATTCTTAATTGAGTCAGCTTCGATCGGCCCTCCAGCATCTGAACCAGAGCCTGTCGACGCACTACCGGAATCTCCAGAGGTACTAGATAAATCAACCTGATTACTGAAAACACCGGTGGTCTGACCCGTAATCTGGCTAACATCAACTGTCGTCAGATAGGTCATGGAAATTTCACTCGTCACATTGTGAAAAACCATCTTCAAGTTCGATCCAGACACCGTAATGTCGGGCGTAACAGTATTACCATCCTTATCTGTAGCCCCAAGTGACCCATCAATATAGGTCTGCATCGGCCCGATGAGATCCTTTAAAGTAACCTCACCCATATCTTTGTTATTTGGATTAAAAACAATATTCCAGGTCACTTTAGTTGGCAAAAAGTTAACGTAATCGTTTTTATTGACCCAACCATTTTTATTAATGGTAAAAGTGGCACCACCTGTTGAGGCCTTTTCAACCCTACCCACGGCATTGAATTGGAGAGTCCCCGTCCGTCCGACATTTGACTGCTCCAATTTACTATTAAATTTAATTGTCCCAAAGTCTTCACCAGGGTTAATCGTCACATCCCCGACGACCGTTTTATTGGCATCGTCAGCATTCACGGCAAAGTAAGCCGGCGATGGTGACGCATTTGTTGGAACTGAAACTTTCGCTGTGTCACCATCCTTAACATTTACCCCGTTATCAATTGACCAGGTGTAGTTCAATTGATAATTTTGGCCAGTGTACAATTTATCGAAATCGGTCACCGGTGTATAAGTATTAGATCCAGTTTCTTCTTCAATCGAAGCTGGGGTATCCAACCCCTTCGTGCTAGTGGTAATATCCGCCGCATGTGCGGGCACTGCCATCCCCAGAAGTAGGATTACCCCCAGAACAATCCCCATTAATGTTATTTTTAAGCTCCGCCACATAATGTACACCCTCAACCATTTTATTAATATCACAATTATTAATGCTTATCATTAGTATAATCCAAAATGAAAATTAGTTAACCCTAAATTTGTAGATGGCTTAAACTAATTCACCATTAAAAAAATGGTGATCCCAGTTAAACTCACTGGTAAACCACCATTTCATTTTAACATTATTTTTCTTTGGCTTGTCTTTTTTTTGTTTCATCCGCCAAATTTAGCAATTCGTGAGCATGTTCCAGGGCCAATTTGGTCACCTGGGTCCCAGCAGACATTCGGGCAATCTCATCGATCCGTGCATCCGAATCCAGCCGAGCCAAGGAAGTTTCAGTCCGTTCACCCACGATCTTCTTCGCAATAAAGTAGTGGTGATCAGCCATAGCCGCCACCTGCGGTAAATGGGTGATACACAAGACTTGAGACTCTCGGGCAATCCCACTGATCTTCTCGGCAATCGCCTGCGCCACTCGGCCACTGACCCCCGTATCGACTTCATCAAAGATAATGGACGTAATTCCCTGAGATTCAGAGAAAATGGTCTTGAGGGCCAGCATAATCCGGGACAGTTCCCCACCGGAGGCAATCTTCGCCAGGGGCCGCATTGCTTCTCCAGGGTTGGTTCGCAGGTAAAATTCCACGTGGTCGAGGCCAGTACTTAACAGACCCTCATTCTTGGGCCGGGAGAAACGAACGGCAAAGACCGTTTTGGCCATGTAAAGATCCGCGAGTTCCGCGTGAATGGCCTTTTCCAACTTCTCGGATGCATGGTGCCGAGCTTCACTCAGCTGTTCACCCACCTCGTGGAGCTTGGTTTCCTGCGCAGCTACCTGTTCCTCCAAATCGTCGGCTTGTTCGTCGGTCGCCTGCATCTGTTTTAATTCCGCCGCAATTTTATCGTAGTACTTGAGCACCTGTGACTCGGAGTCGCCGTACTTACGTTTGAGTTGATTGATCACGTCCAGACGCTGTTCAATGGCGTCTAACCGCCCCTCATCCCACTCGAGTAAATCCAATTGCGAAGACACGGCACCCACGGCATCCGTCAGCGCGTAGTAAGCCGTTTCTAAGCTGTCACTAATTTGTTTGAAGGCCGCGTCGAAGTCGGCAATGCCCTGCATGGCTTGCAAGGCACTACTCAGTTGGTCGGTTACACCCGGTGCCGTTTCCTCCCCCGTCAGCGTCATCTGACTGCGTTGCAGGGCATCGTTGATTCGTTGATAATTATCCAAGCGATCCCGTTCAGCCACCAGCTTATCCTCTTCCCCTGGTTGGAGGTTGGCGGATTCGATTTCATTCACCTGGAAGGTCAACATGTCTAAGTGTTGCGCCCATTCTTTTTCATTCGTCCGCCGATTTTCCAGCGTCGATTGAAGTTGGGTGTAGCGTCGATAGATCTGTCCATAATTTTCGCGGAGTTTAGCCACCTTGGCCCCGGCAAATTCGTCGAGCATCCCCAGGTGCTTCTCCGGCTGCATCAGCTCCTGATGCTCATTTTGCCCGTGAATATCCACGGCCGTCTCACCAATTCGTTTCAGGGTACTGGTATTGACCAGCATGCCGTTGACCCGACAGGTGTTGCGACCATTGGCGTGAATCTCTCTTTGGAGAATCACACTGCCATCATCATGGTCGATCCCCAGATCGTCCAAGACGCGGTAAGTGGTCCCGCCAGTTGGAAAGATAAAACTCCCTTGGATAATCGCCTTATCAGTCCCGGTCCGCACAAAGTTGGCCGAACCTCGACCACCGGCAAGCAAGCCTACGGCATCGATGATGATCGACTTTCCCGCTCCAGTTTCCCCGGTTAAAACGGTCATCCCATTCTTAAAGGCCACGTCGAGGTGGTCGATAATTGCAAAATTTTTAATCGACAGTTCTTGTAACACGTGTTGACCCCCTAAATAAAACGACCACCGCTGCTTATCAGCTTGTGCTGGTTAGTCAGTCGTGGTCGGTTTCTAATCCGCAATCATGCGGTTAATCGTCTTTTCCAATTGTAAAGCACCCTGATGGGAAACACAAATGGTGAGAACCGAGCTATCGTCACCCAGCGCTCCAAATACAAATTCATATCGCATCTGTGTCAGTAACGACGCAATAACTGGGCCATTACCCGGTAACACTTTCAGGATCGTTAGGTCGCCTTGAATGGCGAAGGAAACGTAGGCATTCTGTAAGGTGCGTTGTAATTTTTTCTGCGTATCGATCTTTTTCTGAACAGGGAGACTGTAGCGATAACCGCCGGACTCCGCGGGGAGCTTGACCAGTTGCATCTCTTTAATATCCCGTGAGATGGTGGCCTGGGTCACGTGAATCCCATCCTCGGCTAGGAGGTGGACAAAATCCTCTTGTCGTTCAATTTCTCGCGCAGTTAATAAACGTTTTAATAGCTGTTGGCGTTCCTGTTTCTTCATACTTGGCCCCCCCTATACGGATAAAATGCATAATCTTATCATATACCAGAGCTTAGTATTTGGAAAGCAAATTCTCATAATTTTCTCATAAACTATTTATTTAGGCCTTCGTAAGCCGCGTCAAGCGTGTCTTCAACGGAAACTGAACTTACACAGACTGCATTTTTATCAACTGATTTGAGGTGTACGAGAAACTCAATATTCCCCTCACCACCCTTAATTGGTGAATAATCCAGTCCTAAGACACTATAGCCGGTGGCCACAGCAAAATCAATGATACTCTGGACCACCTTGGCATGAACGGCGCGGTCCCGGATAATCCCGTGGGCCCCGACGTCCTCACGATCAGCTTCAAACTGCGGCTTAATGAGGGCGACCACCTCACCGCCAGTAGCTAGAATCCCCTTCAATGGTGGCAGGATGAGCTTTAATGAGATAAAGGACACGTCGATCGAGCTGAAGGTTGGCTGACCATGAGTAAAATCGGCCAACTGGCTGTACCGGAAGTTCGTGTGTTCCATCACCACGACCCGTGGATCTTCACGGAGCTTCCAGACCAGCTGATTACTGCCGACATCTAAGGCATAGCTGAGCTTGGCGCCGTTTTGAAGCATCACATCCGTGAAGCCCCCGGTCGATGACCCAATATCCAGCACCACCCGGTCAGTCACATCGATATCAAAGACCTCGAGGGCCTTCGCTAATTTAAACCCACCGCGCGACACGTAAGGTAAGGGGTGACCCTTTAAATGCAATTCGGTGTCGGCCGGAATTAACGTTCCCGGCTTATCCAAACGTTCTTCATTGGTCCCCAGGATTTCTCCGGCCATGACCGCCCGCTTCGCTTCGTCGAGCTCGTCAAAGATCCCTTGTTCCACTAATAACTCCGCGACTCGTTTTTTCTTCATGCCTTCACCCGTTTCGTGTCAAAATAACTAAAGAATGCCCGTAGTAATGAGGCATCGGTATCGGCTGGGAGATCGTCCAATGCCGCTTGTCCGGCCGCAATGGTCTTAATGAGGGCCTGATTAGCCCCCTGTAAACCAAGCTTGCCGGGATAGGTATTCTTGGCTTCCCCCGCATCCTTCTGAGTGGCCTTACCTAATTCCACCGCCGTACCCACCACATCTAAGATATCGTCGTAGATCTGAAAGGCCAAGCCAAAGGCATCGGCAAACCGCAAGTAGGCCGCACGCGCTGCCGTTGGGACACCACCCATGATGAGTCCCGCCGCGACCGCATAGTGCAGCAAGGCACCGGTCTTTTCCTTATGTAGCACCCGGAGGTCGGCTAACGGTAAGTCGACGGCTTCGGACTGAATGTCCTTGGCCTGACCCGCTACCATGCCCGCCGGACCGGCCGCCTGAGCCAGTGAGGTCACCAGCTCCGCCTGAACTGCGGCATCAAGGTCGGTGGCCGTCAACCATTGAAAGGCCAACGTCAACAACCCGTCACCAGCTAGTGTGGCCATCCCCGCCCCAAACTTCACGTGGTTAGTCGGTTCACCTCGCCGCAGATCATCATTATCCATGGCTGGTAAATCGTCGTGAATCAGGGAGTAGGTATGCAACAACTCCAGCGCCATGATCGGCCGCCATAACCGTTTAAGATCGACGGTCTGCCCTAGCGTCTGCAAGGTTGCTACCGTCAGTAAGGGCCGCAAACGTTTGCCCCCAGCCAAAACCGAATACTGCATAGCAGCAGCCAAACGATCGTCACCTGTGTCCTGCGCAATGGCATCGGCCAGCGGGGCATTCAGTCGCGGTAACCAGGCGGCCTCAAACGTTGCCAACTGAGTCTCAATCGGCATTGTCAGAGCCTCCTTGAGGGGTCTCAAAGGCCTGTTCCTGATCGTTGTCGTTCATCATGGTGGCCAGGGTCTTCTCGGCACCTTGGAGCGTCGTCTGGAGGGTCTTGCTGAGATCGACCCCCTTCTTAAATTGGGCGAGGGCTTCTTCCAACGGCACATCACCTTGTTCCAATTGAGTCACGATCTGTTCAAGTGTAGTTAAATTTTCTTCAAAGGTTGGTTGTTTTTCTTCAGTCATCTTGTTGGGTCTCCTTATCTGGTGTGATGCCCGTAATCTCTGCGGAAGCGGTCCCGCCATCTAAATGAATGGTGGCTGCCGCCAGCTTTAAGTCTGTAATGTGGCGAACCACGTGATCGTCTTGAACCACGTATCCGTAACCTCTACCCATGATCTTCAGTGGACTCAAATAGTCCAGACCATTGGCTAGTCGGCCGACTTTTTCCTGTTGAGCCGCCAAGTAGCGGGTAGCCGCGGCCGTCAACCGTGTGCGCAATTGGGCCACGTCCTGTTGTCCACGTTGAACCCGCGTTAACGGATTACGACTGCGTAAACCCTGTTTAGCCAGTGCCACACGTTGCCCCTGTTGGCGCAACTGGGCCTGCATGTTACGTTGTAAACCTTGCTGCGCGTGGTCTAAGCGCTGGACGTAAGTCTCATAGAGCCGTTGCGGTTGCTGGAACACGTAGGCCTTCAGGAGCTTATTCAATCGTTCCTGCTGGAAATTAATCCGGTTGGCCATGGCATTGTATAGCCGGGTACGTTGTTGCTGAAGTTTGAGGATCTCGTCATTTAAGACGGGAACCGCCAGCTCAGCCGCAGCTGTCGGCGTCGCCGCTCTAACATCGGCGACCAGGTCGGCGATCGTGGTATCCGTCTCGTGACCCACTGAGGAGATAATCGGAATGCGACTGGCCGCAATGGCCCGCGCTACCGACTCTTCATTGAATGGCCAGAGGTCTTCAATTGATCCCCCACCACGACCGATAATCAAGGTGTCATAACGGCCATCAGCATTCACCCGCTGGATCTGGCGTACCAGATCCGGGGCCGCGCCATCCCCTTGAACCACGGCAGGATACAACACGATCTGAGCAATCGGGTAACGTCGGCGAGTCGTCGTAATAATATCGCGAATGACCGCCCCACTAGGACTGGTAATCACCGCAATCCGCTTGGGAAAGCGTGGTAATGGCCGTTTAGGAGCACTAAATAGACCCTCAATCTCTAGCTTTTTCTTCAATTGTTCATAAGCCTGGTAAAGCTGACCGATCCCGTCTGGCTCCATGCGCTCGACGTAGATCTGGTAGCTCCCACTCGGTTCATACAGGGAGATGCGACCGGTCACCAGAACCTTCATCCCGGTTTCTGGCGTAAATTTTAATTTTTCGAAGGCCGACCGAAACATAATCGCATTAATCTTGGCGTGATCGTCCTTCAGGCTGAAGTATTGATGCGCATGCGGCCGTAACCGGAAATTGGAAATTTCACCGGTCAGATAAATCTTCCCCAGATAGGGGTCAACGTCAAATTTACGTTTTAAGTATTGCGTTAAGGCCGTTACCGTTAAATAATCATTGGTTGCCACGTTGTTCACTCCACTCACAAATATCCACGGTTTGTTGCATCAAAGTCGCGATGGTCATTGGACCCACGCCACCGGGAACCGGCGTGATGGCTCCGACACGGTCAAAGACCCCGTCAAAGTCGACATCCCCCGTCAGTTTTCCCTGGTCGTCGCGGTCCATTCCGACGTCAATCACGATGGCCCCCGGCTTCACGTCGTTGGCCTTAATCAGGTGAGCAACACCGGTTGCCACGACCAAAACATCGGCCTCACGGGTCACATCACTCAGATGTTTGGTATATACATGGGCAGTCGTGACCGTCATGTCGGCATTCAACAGCATGGCGGCCATGGGCCGGCCGACGATGCGGCTGCGACCCACCACCACGGCGTGCTTCCCTCGTAAATGAATATGGAGGGAAGCTAACATCGTCATGATTCCCCGTGGGGTACAAGATACGGGATAGTTGCCTGGTAAATTGTTGAAGAGGCGGCCCACATTAACGGGATGGAAGCCATCCACGTCCTTTTTAGGATCGATGGCGGCAACGACGGCTTGTTCGTCGAGACCTCGTGGTAATGGTGACTGCACGAGAATTCCATTGATGGTCGGGTCCTGATTGTACTCGGTCACGACACCCATCAGATCGGCCTGACTAACCGTTGCGGGGAGTTCCCGCACAACGGACTTGATTCCCAGCTTCACGGCCTTACGATGCTTGTTACGCACGTATAAGGCACTGGCCGGGTCATCCCCCACGATAATCACCGCAAGTCCGGGCGTAATCCCCCGTTCCGCTAGCTTAGCGACGCGTTGCTGGGTCTGTGCGTTCAGGTCCTTGGCCAATTGTTTGCCATCAATAATGGTCGTCATAAATTCTCATCCTCCCCAAAATCTTGCAAAGTTTAACTTCCATTTTAGCATATCTTTTCTGAAAACGGGGTGTCGATTCCCCCGGACTTTCAGATCGGGTGACGTGAGACTTGGGCCAAATAAAAAGGCGTTTGGGACGGCATCCCAGACGTCTTATTTCTCCAAACTGATATAGCCGAAACGTGCGTCCAAAGGCAGCTGGTTCCGCTTAAACCTGATAACCAAACAATCCAAGCCCGGGATTATTCGGTTATCAGCCTTAATGTTCGCCAGCTAACCACCTTTGGTCCCACTCTCACAAAAAAAGCCCAAGACATAAGGTCTCAGGCTTCTCAATTAATCTTCTTGGTTGGGCTCATTGTCCAGTGTGTGGGCCAATACCCCATTGATGAACCGTCGTGAACGGTCGTCACTAAACATCTTGGCTAATTCCAAGGCTTCGTTGACGGCCACTCGGTCGGGCACCTCATCCACGTGGTCAATTTCAAAGAATGCGAGTCGCATGATCACAAGATCAGTCTTCGCAATTCGTTTTAATTGCCACCCGGCACTCAGATACTGGTCGATTTGGGCGTCCAGTTCTGTTTGGTACTGGAGAACACCGTTAACCAGCGTCGACAAGTACTCCGGCACGGGGACGATTTGGTTGGGATCATCGGTCAGAACACGCTGATAGAGCGCGTCATGATCGGCTTCAGGGTTGGCATTTAATGCAAATAGCATTTGGAATGCACGTTCCCGAATCTGATGTCGTGTAAGTGTCACTATTGGTCACTGTCTCCTTCGTCGCTCTGGTTAAACAGGTGATCGGGATCGACCTGTTGCGCCGTCTTTTCGGGAATGACGCCTTCCACGTGAACGTTAACTTCACGTAAATCAAGGTCGGTCATGAACAACAGTTGTTGTTTTACGCTGTCTTGAATGGCTAAGGCAACCTTAGGAACCGCTACCCCGTAATCCAAGTAAACGTACACGTCAACTGCTAATTCATCGCCGTCAAACACCAACTTGACACCCTTGCCGTGTTGTTCCTTACGACCAAGGAGTTCCGTCACGCTGTTTGCCAGTGAACCACGCATCCGCGCAACGCCTTCGGTTTGGCTGGCCGCAATACCCACGATAATTTCGAGGACTTGTGGGGCCACCTCAATTCTGCCGAGTGCGGGTTCCTTTGATTCTAAAATGATATTAGTATCTTCTGCCATTCATTGACCCTCCCTTACTGATTAAACGTTGGACTAATTAAGCACGGGAAATGTAGGTCCCATCGGTCGTGTTGATCGAAAGCTTGTCCCCTTCGTTAACGAAGAAAGGCACTTGAACAACTAAACCAGTGTCCATCGTAGCGGGCTTGGAACCACCAGAAGCCGTGTTCCCCTTGATACCAGGTTCAGTAGCCTTAACTTCCAAGACAACCGTGTTTGGGACTTCGATTCCTAAGACTTCGGAACCGTATTGAATCAAGTTCACATCCATGTTTTCTTGTAAGTACAAGAGTTGGTCCTTGATGGAATCTGAAGGTACTTCGATTTGTTCGAAGTTGTCCGTGTCCATGAAGACACGACTGTCACCATCTTCGTAAAGATATTGCATGCTACGCGTTTGGATGTCAGCTAATTCCATCTTGGCACCAGAACGGAATGTCTTTTCTTGAACAGCACCCGTCCGTAAGTTCTTAAGCTTTGAACGTACGAAAGCGCCACCCTTACCGGGCTTGACGTGTTGGAATTCAACGATCCGCCAGATAGCGTGATCGACTTCGATAGTTAAACCATTTTTAAAATCAGCAGTAGAAATTGCCATAATGTTGTAGCCTCCTAAAATATGTCCTCTTTATAATATCAATTCTTACCCATAAAAAGCAAGACAGTAGCCGACTTACAGAATAATTAAATTCCGTGGGGCAGTCGTGAGGATCTCGTGCCCAGTCGCCGTAACCAAGATATCGTCTTCGATTCGCAAGCCACCCTCGTTGGCAAAGTACACCCCGGGTTCAACCGTAAGGACTTCGTTAGCGGCCATCACATCCGGCCAATGACGACCGATGTTTGGTCCCTCGTGGATGTCCAGTCCGATCCCATGACCAGTTCCGTGGATAAAGGCCGCGCCAAAACCACGGTCCGTCAGTAAGTCACGACCAATCCGATCGAGCTCACCACCGGTAACGCCCGGCTTGACGGCGGCAATGATTGCCTGTTGGGCATCTGCGACCGCCTGATAGGCTGATCGCAAGTGTTCACCAGGATCGCCCAGAGCGACGGTCCGAGTCACGTCAGACGTGTAGCCGTCAACGTAGAACCCACAATCAATGGTGACCATCTCGTGGTCGGCCAGCACCTTGTCACTCGCCGATCCATGCGGCCAAGCCGCGCGTTTGCCACTCGCCACGATCGTCTCGAAACTCGTCCCAGTCGCACCATGATCCAACATCCATTCACCGAGCCAATTGGCCACCTGCCGCTCCGTCTGACCGACCTTAATCTGGTCAAACAACGCGGTTAGGCCTTGACTCGTCAGCGCAGTTGCCCGGCGAATCGCAGCCAATTCAGTAGCGTCCTTAATCTGACGGAGATTATCAACCACCCCAGTCAGCGGCACGATGTCCGTTAACAGGTGCTCGTCTAACCACTGATACTCGTTGAACGGTAAACTATCCTCAATTCCGAGTACCGTGGCCCCAGCGGCCTGTAAGCGGTCATTAACGGCCTGCAGGTAGTCACGGGTAATCACCAGTGGCATCTCTGGCACCGTCGTCTGAAACTCCGTCTGATAACGGGCATCCGTGATGAACACCGCATCATGTGCCGTGACGAGCAAATACCCGTCACCGCCCTCCAAGCTAGCGCCCGCGAGATACTGTTGGTTGCTGGCATTGGAAACCAAGAAACTATCGATACTTAACCGATCAAATTGCGCTTGTAAACGTTCAATTCGAGTTGTCATGGACCGAACCTCCCTTGCTTTCTAAGAGAAAAAAGAAGAACTCAAAGCGAATTGGTCTCGCCTCAAGCTCTTCAGTCGTACGAGGAAAACCTCGTGTTATTTAGCTGCTTCTTCTGCAACTGGGTAAACGGATACTTGTCGCTTGTCGCGGCCGAGTCGTTCAAATTTAACAACACCAGCAACCTTAGCGAACAAAGTATCGTCACCACCGCGGCCAACGTTTACGCCAGGGTAAATGTGCGTCCCGCGTTGACGGTAAAGGATTGAGCCACCGGTAACGATAGAGCCGTCAGCAGCCTTCGTTCCAAGACGACGACCAGCTGAGTCCCGACCGTTGGCAGTGGACCCACCCCCTTTATGGTGAGAGAAGAATTGTAAGTTCATGTTCATCAGCATCTGTTTCACCTCCGCAATTTTAATCTTTTATTTGAGCGAATTTGACAAAATCCGCGTAATTTTCGGCTACATCCTTTAATCCATCCTCAAAACTCTGGAGGAGAGTCTGTCCCTTTAATTCGGCCGTTGCTTCCAGCTTTGGTGGTAGGGTAACTTCCAGAAAGCCCCCTGCCTGATCTCGATTGTCGACTTGCACCGGAATCGAAGCGACCCGTTGTAAGCCATTGACAGTACTGATCGCAAGCACCGATACCGCAGCACAAACAATGTCTTGACCGTACTCACCTGAGTCAGCATGGCCAGTGATTTGAAATGAATTGATTCGGTTGGTTCCATGATGGAACGTCGCATGAATCACGGCAATCGCCTCTTTAATCTTTGAGCTTAAGCGTTGATAGCATCAACGACAACCTTGGTATATGGTTGACGGTGACCTACCTTCGTGTGTTGGCCCTTCTTAGGCTTGTACTTGTAAGAAACAACCTTCTTTTCCAGACCCTGCTTTTCAACAGTTCCAGTTACGGTTGCGCCTGCAACAGTTGGCGTCCCGATCTTAGGCTTGTCACCACCGACAAAGACAACTTGGTCAAAAGTAACCTTTTCACCAGCTTCAACGTTTAACTTTTCGACGTAAACAGGTTGGCCTGCTTCGACCTTGTACTGCTTGCCGCCAGTTACGATAATTGCGTACATGGATGTGCACCTCCTTATATAGTTAGACTTAGACTCGCCGAAATCAAGTGCTCCACAAGGGAAAACTTAATAACTTGTTCCGAGCGGTTGCAGCTGTGGAAGTCCACAAATACAACATGAAAATTATACTTGATGGGATTCTCTACGTCAAGCTTTTTCTGTAACCAACGCGGAATCCAAGCCGACTAGCGAGAACCAATCGGCCAGAAGCGTGACTTCACTGGCGGCCAACTGTCGAAAGGATTGGGCTAAAAAGTCGGGTCGATAACGGCGATTATCTGCCAACCAGGCCTCAACCAGCCCCAGGAAGCCGGACGTTAAAAAGGTAATTTGAACGTCCAGTGGCGGATTTGACGTAACCGGCACATGCCGGCTATAGGTCTGTAACTCCTGAGAGAAGCGTTGCCGCAACCGTGGCCGGAATTGTGAAAATTGCGGGTCAAATAACACCGACAAGATCTGATGATTGGTATCCACGTAACGTAGTGCGGGGCCCAGGGCGAAACCACGGGTCAGCTCGCCATCTGGGGCCAAGGTGGTCTTCGCTGCGTCGAACCACTCTGTAATCACCTGTTGTTCAGTCTGAGCCAAGAAATCTGCCTTGTCCTTATAGTGAAGATAGAAGGTGCCGCGGGTAATCTCCGCCGTTTTGGTGAGTTGCTGGACTGAGATCTGCCGAAAAGTCTTTTGCTGCAGAAGCTGGCTGAGTGCCTGTCGTAGTCGATCATTGGTCCGTACGACACGCGGGTCTTGTTGTCCGATAATGATGACCTCCCTTCCCATGAGTCGCAAAAAGGAATCGAAACTTACGCTACGATTCCTTCAGTATCTATCAGTAATTATGAGCCTGTCGGTCGAGATTGACCTGACGTTTGGCCTCATAGGCTGCTTGAATTTCGTCTTGGCTGAAACCGAAATCCACGAAGCCCCATTTCAGAAAGAGCCGCCAAGCATGGCGGAAATCTTCCTGGCGATGTGCAAAGTGACTGTTAAACACCATGCGTTTCAAAATTAAGTACTGCTGATCCAGATCCTTGGCTGGACGACTCTTTTCAAGTCCGGCTAGATCCTCTTCGGTCGTCATGATCAGATGCGTCCAGGTCTTCTTGGCCGCAACCAGAAAGAAGAAATCCATGGCATCGGTATACTCGGTCAATAGCGTTTCTCGCGCCGTCTGACCATCCGTTGCTTTGCCCCGGTGGGTCTTCCAGACCTTGAACCACTCCGAGGTATTGGCAATCTCAGCGAGTTCAACGTCTAACGCCACATAGGCGTTCTCAATCTGCAACTGGCGGGACATCTCAATGTCCTTGTCCGCCGTAATCTGCTCGTCCAAGGCAATGGATTGTTGGACCAATTTGGCTAACTCTAACACGCTGTCTTACCTCCTAGCCGAAGATCAACGGATCGGATTTAATCTCCAAGTCCGTCAGGTTTTCTAAGTACCAGTCACGCATGAATGGGTATTTCAGGAGCACATCAAACCAGGAAATCTTCTGGTCATCGTCATGCACCGTCAGGACCCATTCTGGTTGACCGGACAATTGGTTGTTAAAGATGTCGACAACCACGCCTTCATCCAAAATAATCTCCGCCCCGTTGCCGTTGACGCCGTTCGTTAACATGTAATCATTTTGAGCGGCAACCACAAACAGGCGATCGACAATCCCAGCTGGCAAGTCAGCGGCGCGTACCGCGTAGTTTTGCCGGTTAGCCGCATCCAGAATGTTGAAGTCCACAGAGTAGCCGTAGTCTTCCTTCAGGTAGCGGGCAAAGTCAATTAAGACCTGAACAGAGGTCTTGACCGTCTCGGCTGGGACGGTCTCGTGTAAATCAATCACGAAGAGTTGCGTTAAAGCATGACTGTTAAACCGCAACATCTTACGTTCAAGGTTGAGATAGAACAGGGATTGTCCCGTGGCCCGTTCCCGGTAGAACACCCCGCCGTTTGCGGAAGGTTCAACCCGGAAGTTAAACGTGCCCCGGTCACCCAGAGACGTCAGTTGTTGGGTCAACTCTTCACGGTGATCCTGTGACTGTAAGATGACCTGGTTGCCTTGATCGTGTAATTCCAACATCCGTGACATGAATAATAAGTAGTAATCGGCATTACTGTATTGGTGAGGAAACGTCACGTAATCCGAGTCAAGTTGAAAATCAGCTAGCTGCGTGGCCGCACTGACCAACTCGTCAGGATTCGTGGTCCGAATCAATTGGTCCATTAACTTGGTGAAGGTCAAGCCGGTCTCAAGCCCCGTCTTGATGGCTTCGTTATAGTTCAGGAGCCGGCCACTGGTGGTCAGCGTCGATGGGTCATTTTCATTAATCATCGACCGTCACCTCACCCTCGCTCTTGCCTAACAGACTATTCAAGTAGTCCGCATATAGGCTGGCGTTGTGTGCCTCGAAATGTTCGAAGTCATCGAAGGCGTCACGAATACTCTGCTTTTCGTAATTCAAAATCGTATCTTCCTTGGACAAAACTAAGATCCGATCATCGTTGGCCTTGATTGCCTTGTGAGCATTTAAGGCCTTTTCGTCCTCATCGGCTAACTTGGTTAATTGGTCAATAATCGTTTGCCGCTCTTCCTTAACCTTCCCGGATTCCCATGGCATACTGCTCTTGCCACTGTTTTCCTTGAGTTGGTCACGGAGTTCAGCCTTTTGGCTGTCCCGGTCGTCTTGTGCGTCTACTAACTGTTGGAGTCGTTCACTTTCGGCAGAGACGGCTTCAATCTTAGCCGTGTTGAGCCGCTGATTCTGGCTCTCCAACGCAAAGGAATCGCGTAACTTCTGGTACTCGGTCTTGTCAAAGTCGAAACGAACGTTCACCACGTCCAAATCACCGAACAAACGTCGGTCCCACCAGTTTCCAAAGTAGATGTGGAACAGACCGGTCGTATATTCTTCATAGTAGAAGAATGGGTAAATATGCCCTAAGTAATCGATTAAATTGTCACTCAAATAATGGCTAATCTGGGGATGAATGTTATCGACCAGTTCGGCTAAATGATTCACGGCACGCTTGGTCCGCGTCTTCTTTACTTCTTGGTAATAGCGAACTTGATCAAGCAGTTCGTAGATTTTTCGGTCATCGCCGTGTTGAACTGCTGCTTGCATGGTACTCAAGTAGTCTAGTTTGTTTGCAATCGCTTGCGTCAAGATATCGGCTGCACTAGCTTGTTGTTCTTGGTTTTCCATGGATTATCCCTCATTCTCATGTTCCCTAGCCGTTGCTGAAAACATTTGGTTATACCTTCATGTTACCAAAAATGGGAACAGAATAAAGCAGTTTGGCCGAATTTCACTTGAAAACAAGGAATTTTTTAACCGCTTTCCGCTTTGTCCCCTCTCAAACGGCAAAAAGGACCGACCCCGCAAGGTCGATCCTTCGTTAGTTTGACAGTCAAGCCGTCAAACGCTGTTTTTTTAGTAGAGTTCCAGGTACTGATCACGTTCCCACTGGGAAACTTGGGTCCGGTAGGAATCGTATTCCAAGGTCTTGGCTTCGATGAAGCTCTGGAAGAGGTGTTCACCCATGGCTCCACGCATCACGTCATCGGCAGCTAAGTCCTTCAAAGCGTTGTGCAAGGTATCTGGCAGGTTCGTAATGTGGTTCTCCTGACGCTCAGAAGCATCCATACGGTAAATGTTACGGTCAACCGCCTCACGAGGGGCTAATTGGTTCCGCAACCCATCCAGGCCGGCTTCCAAGACGGCCGCGATAGCCAGGTATGGGTTGGCAGCAGGATCAACACTCCGCAATTCCAACCGGGTGGACAACCCACGAGAGTTTGGTACTCGAATCAATGGAGAACGGTTAGAACCGGACCAAGCCACGTAAACTGGGGCTTCGTAGCCAGGAACCAGACGCTTGTAACTGTTGACGATTGGGTTGCAGATGGCAGTAAAGCTCCGCGCATGCTTGAGTAACCCACCTAAGAAGTGGAACGCATCCTCAGACAGTTCCATATTGCCCTTGGCATCATAGAAGGCATTGCCTTGGTCGTGGAAAAGGGACATATTCAGATGCATCCCTGAGCCGTTGATACCAGCCAAAGGCTTAGGCATGAAGGTTGCATACAAGCCATACTTCCGGGCGATGGTCTTTACGACCAACTTGAACGTTTGGATGTTGTCGGCAGCGGTCAAGGCATCGGCATACTTGAAGTCAATTTCATGTTGGCCGGGTGCAACTTCATGGTGCGCCGCTTCGACGTCAAAGCCCATGTCTTCCATGGTCAAGACGATTTCACGACGACAGTTTTCGCCCAAGTCCATTGGGGCCATATCGAAGTAACTCCCCTTGTCATTGAGTTCTGTGGTTGGCTTGCCGTTTTCATCCATCTTAAACAGGAAGAATTCTGGTTCCGGCCCGATGTTGAAGTCGGTAAAGCCAGCCTTACGCATGTCATCTAAGACCCGAATCAGGTTATTCCGTGGGTCCCCTTCGAAAGGCTTACCATCGGTGGTGTAGACCTCACAAATGACCCGCGCAATCTTGCCTCTTTCGGTACTCCAAGGGAAGATCATCCAAGTCGAAAGGTCTGGGTATAAGTACATGTCACTTTCTTCAATCCGGACAAAACCGTCGATTGAAGACCCATCAAACATCAACTTGTTATCAAGTAACTTGTCTAATTGACTGATTGGGACCTCAACGTTCTTGATCGTGCCGAATAAATCCGTAAACATTAACCGTAAAAATTTGACGTTTTCTTCCTTCGCCATGCGGCGAATATCGTCCTTCGTATTGGTTGCTTTTACCATCCAAAATCGCTCCCTGTCAGTTATCTTGTCGTCTAATGTCGGTCGGGTTAAAAGGGTCGCTGAATCCCAGAATTGGGATGACCCAGACCACCCTGACGAATGAACTCGTCCTGCAAGATTCGCCGGACGTCCTCATCGGTCAGAGGCTGTTGCTGGGCCGACTGCTTGGCCATTGTGGCCGCGTTCTGCTGGTCGTAGATTGCCTTGATACCAGCGATGTTCACACCATCAGCCAGGTAATCTCGAATTTCCAGTAAGCGATCCACGTCGTTGAGTGAATACAAACGCCGATTCCCATCACTCCGTTCAGGCGTAATTAACCCCTGTGCTTCGTAATAGCGAATCTGCCGAGCAGTCAGGCTCGTCAGTTTCATGACAGTTCCCATCGGCAAAACGGCTAATGAACGCCGCAATTCCTTCTCTTTCATTCGACTGGCCCCCTTAACTTATGATGCCATCATACCACCTGGACAACGCGAGTCAAGCTTTCATGTCAGCTTTTCTAACATGAAAGTAAAAGATTTTATTAACTCCTTAGCCATTGGCCCACTTGATCGTCAATAGCTGCGCGTTGTTCGGGATGTTGAACCAAGTCATACCAAGTTGCCGTCGTCTGATTACGGAACCAGGTCAATTGGCGTTTGGCATAGTGTCGGGAGTCCTGTTTAATCTGGTCGACCGCTGCGGGCCAGGCATCTGGTTGGTCGATGACCGGTAATAGTTCTCGATAACCGATTCCGGTGGCCGCTGGGAGGGCTGTCCCCCCCTGCGCAGCCAGCCAGGCGACTTCATCCGTCAGGCCAGCCGTCATCATCAGATCGACCCGTTGATTAATTCGATCGTATAGCAGGGTTCGGTCAGTGTTCAACGCCAGATAGAGTTCGTCATATTGGGCGCCACTATCTGCTTGATGGGAGAATGGACGTCCCGTCACAGTGATCACTTCCAGGGCACGTACCGTGCGGCGGACGTTGGTGACTGGAATCTTACTAGCCGCCAAGGGATCCTGATCCGCCAATCGTTGCCACAGGGCTTGTGGTCCCTCTTCGGCTGCGATGGCGCGAAAGGTCTCACGCACCGCCGGATCACCGGGAGCCGACGATCCTAACCGCAGGCCATCAAACAATGCCTGTAGGTAAAAACCTGTCCCCCCGGCAATGATTGGCAAATGCCCACGGTCACGAATTTCTGTAATCAAGCGTTGGGCAGCCGCCACAAACTTGGCAACCGTGAACTGCTCATCGACATCACAAACGTCGACCAGGTGGTGGGTTGCCTGAGCCTGTTCTGCTGGCGTCGCCTTTGCCGTGCCAATGTCGAGATGACGATAGACCTGCATCGAGTCCCCTGAGATAATTTCACCATTGAATTTTTGTGCTAACGCAATCGCTAGTGCCGTCTTGCCCGCCGCAGTGGGACCGACAATTGCTAAAACCTTTTCCATGACTCTAGTCTCCTTGTATGTGACGTCGTAACCGGACTGCCCGCGCCGGATAGTCCGTGATGATGCCGCGAAAATGATGGCGAAAACAATAGGTCATATCTGCCGGCCGATTGACTGTCCAGGGACGCAATTGTACCCGGGGCAACCAAAATCGATGAACCTTGACCCAGCGAATATCTGGATGCCACTCGACCACCTGATGCCGCCGCAGTAGGCGTTTAGCCCAATTACTATTCGTCTGAAAAAGCTGCGCATATTCTGCCTGGGGATACAGCCGTTGCAGGCTAACCAATGATTGGGGCCGAAAGCTAGAGAAAACCAGCTTGAACGACCGGGAACGTTGCGCAAAATATGTGGCCACGCGCTCCTCAATGCCTGGGTAGGGATACTTATTTGTTTTTAATTCGAGGTTTAGACTGCCGGTGAAGTGCCGGTCGTTCAACAGATCCACCACCTCATCTAGCGTGGGAATGGTCGCCGTTAACTGTCGCTGTGGATCACCCGCATCCAGCTTCTGTAATTGGGCCAGCGTCAGATCCTTCACCGCACCGGTGCCAGTCGTGGTTCGGTCGACCGTCTCATCGTGAATGATGACGAGCTGGCCATCTCGGGACAACTGAACATCTGTCTCGATACCATCGGCGCCGGCGGTCAAGGCCGCTTCAAAAGCCATCAGGGTATTTTCTGGTAAAGTCCCGGCACTCCCACGATGCGCGAAGACCTGTGTCCGTTGGGTTTGTCCCATCTCGTCACCCCTCATTTTCTTTCCACTAGCAAGGTTACCACAAAATCCCGGTCATTTTGCGAAACTTTTACCGTACGACTTCCGCTAATCGCTAGCAATTTTAGCCGATAAACGGCATAATGGAAGCGGATAACTTAAATTCTACGATGATGGGAGTCGAGTTATGATGAAGCATTTTACCAAGGGATTTATCTTTGGCGTTGTGGCAACTGCTAGTGCCGTTGCTGGTGCCGTCTTCTCTTTCAAGAAGACTGTTGTGGAACCAATTGAGGATCAAGAATCCCGGTTTGAAGAAAACCGGAAGCGCGCTAATCGGAAGAGCCATTCAGCTCACCACGGTTAATCAGCCGCAAACAAAATGGACGTCTCGGTTAATTACCGGGACGTCCATTTTTGGTTTAATACTTTGTTTTCTTGGTCTTACCTTGCCACCGAGCGTAACCCGATTTCAAGATGTAAATTTCTTTATAGTCGTCCTTACCCAAAATCAAAGCGGCCCGCGTGCTCAAGGCCTTACTTTGGTCATACAAGTAAATGGGAAGGTCATCCCGCAATTGCTTGTAGTAAGCCTTAAACGTTGAATAAGGGATGTTCCGTGCGCCCAAAATATGGCCGGCGTCGAATTCCTTCTTTTCACGTAAATCAACGACCTGGGCCTTACGCATGCCCGCTTGGAAAGTCGCTTCATCGATGACCTTGGCCACGCGATTACGCCGAATGACCGTTGACCATTGCCAAGCGCCCCAAACTGCGACGAGAACGATAAGGATGATCAAGTAGACCGTCCATACTGAAATTGTACCTGCTGCTCCAATAACCAAAACTAATTCGCCCTTCCTAATTCCACAGACTCGTTAAGTCTTTTATTAATTTGTTTTTTGAAAACGTAGTGCTAAGGATGCCGCACCGATGATCCCGGCGTCGTTACCCAATTGTGCCAACCGGAGCTTAGTTGAATCCCGAACTGAAGGGAAGGCATTTTCTTGGAAGTAACGGGTCGTTGGTTGTAACAAGGTGTTCCCGGCATTTGACACACCCCCACCGATGATGATGTTGGCAGGGTTCAAAATGTTGGCTACGTTGGCCAAGGCCAAGCCAAGATAGAAGGTCACCCGGTCAACCACTTGGTTAGCCAAGATGTCTCCGTTATCAGCCAGGTAGAAGACCATCTTAGACGTGACACTCTCTTGATTGTCTTCCATTTCCTTTAAGCGAGACGTGCCCATGAAGTCCTTGGCCATGTCAGCGGCGACATGAACCACACCCGTTGCGGAGGCGTACTGTTCGAGACAGCCGCGCTTGCCACAGGTACACAGGTAACCATTAGGTTGAACGGTCACGTGGCCAAGTTCACCAGCGCCACCATTTACCCCATGAAGGAGGTGTCCACCGGCAATGACCCCGCCACCGACACCGGTCCCTAAGGTCACAAAGACAACATCGTCGTCCTTTTCCCCGGCACCCTTCCAGTATTCACCCAGTGACGCCACATTGGCATCATTGTCCAGAATGAACTGTAAGCCGACACCGGCCTGAATTTGATCGCGAACTCGTTGACGTTTCGTCCAGTTCAGGTTGAAGGCGCCAATGACCGTTCCATTCTCAATATCGACGGAACCTGGGGTCCCCATTCCGATACCAATAAAGTCGTTCTTACTGAATTCTGAATTACTGATGTGTTGATTGATGGACGTCACAATGTTTGGCACAATGTGGCTACCCTCATCGGTGATATCCGTAGGGATGCTCCACTTTGCAAGGACTTCGCCCGCAACGGACAAGAAGGCCATCTTGGTGGTTGTCCCACCCAAGTCAATTCCGATTAAATTACGTGCCATAACTCTAAATCCCTCCAATGGATTGGTGTTGATCTCTTGCTTTTTCGACTTCAATACGGTGTTCATGACGCAAAACGAGTTTGGCCGCGATGAAGGTCTTGGTGTCAACCACCCCGGCTTTTCGCAGATTGTTCAACTCCAAGGCCATCACCTCGATGTCCCACATTCGCTTGCCCACGTACACGTAAATATCAAATTTTTTAAGTAGCTGCTGAACATCATATAACGTTTTCATTGTCCCACAACCTCCATGAAATTGCACGAGCCATTTTGGCCGTTTAGCGGCTTAACCCATGCATATACAACCAGACCAATCCAACGATTAGGACCACGGTCGCTACGATTCTCTTAACTGTGCTTACTCGACCAATTCTTGGAACACCTAATGTATACGCTACCAAGAATCCGGCAGCTAGCCCCCCAATGTGTCCAGCGAGATCAATCCCTGGCGCAAAGAGGTCAAACAAGATGTTCATCACAACAAACCCCAAGAAGGTCTGTGATAACTGCCGAATATTGGGATTTTGCCAGAAGGACTCCCCAAGCATCAGGAAGGCTCCAAAAAGGCCAAATATAGCGGTACTAGCCCCGGCAGACAAACTATCGGAGAAACAGAAACTTGCAATATTCCCACCGATTCCCGAAACCAGGAAGATGCCCAGGAACCGAGCATGTCCGAAGGCCGCTTCAATTTGAATCCCCACAAAGTATAACGTAATCATGTTCATTAGGATATGGGTAAAGCCAATGTGTAAAAAGATTGGCGTGACTAACCGCCACCACTCACCTTGTTGGATGAGAACGTTTACCTTGGCCCCGTACGTAATCAGGACGTTAACATTGGTGCTTCCCCCACTGACGGTCATGGCCAGATAGACCACAACCATGATCGCGATTAAGCCCACGGTCATAAAGGGTTGGTTATCCAAACGATTCAAGCGATATTTGAATTTTTGTGCCACCTTGCCGCTCCCTTTCTACTTGGTTGGTGCGACGAGCACTCGGTCGAGAATGACGTCGAAGGAGTCAACTTGCCAGGTTGGCGCACTCACCTGCTGAACAGAAAATGCCAACGCGACCTTGGTTCCCGTGGTGTGTGGGAGGTAGCGGTCATAATAGCCGCCACCAAACCCGACCCGTTCGCCACTCTGAGCGTACAGCAAGCCGGGCACCACCAGCAAGTCAAAGTCAGCCGGTGAGACAATCTTCCCGTCTGCCGGCTCCATCAGGCCAAATGCGGTCTTGACCAGATGCGTATCGGCAGTCAGCGTATGAAACGCCATCTGCCGGGCCGGCAGCGTCTGCGGGACCGCCACCGTCTTACCAGCTTGCTGAGCGGCAGCAATAATTGGGGCCGTAGACAGCTCTAAATCAGTACTGATGGTCGTTGCAATGGTCGTTGCTTGTTGCCACTCGGGCAAGGAAAACAACTGCTCATAGAGGCTCTGAGCACCCATTTCACGTTCTGCAGGAGAAAGCTGCTTCAAAGCCTTGATCGTCTGCTGACGCAGATTTGCTTTAGTCGCCATGATAGTTGACCCCCTTTAAGAAAATTTCAATAAAAAAAGGTGCGGGCTCCCGCCCGTACCCTTACTTAGTTTCGCGATGCAAAGTTACTTTCCGGTCACGTGGGCAGTACTTCTTAAATTCAACCCGGTCCGGATTATTACGCCGGTTCTTGCTGGATAAGTAGTTGCGTTCGTGGCATTCAGTACATTCTAAAGTGATGTGTACACGCATTGTGGGTAACCTCCCAACTTTTTCAGAATTACAGGCTAGAGCCTTAACTTGTAATATATTACCATTATCCCGGGATAATTACCAGTCAAAATTCTAAATATGTTAAGGGAAAATACTTAACAGCTGAATTATCGGGCCCTGAGCGGGTTCGCTTATCCCTTGCGGCAAGGAACGTGACGCCGATGACCATTTTCCTTCAACATTTCCGCCCCGTCCATAATTCAACACGTTAGCCTAAAAAAGGGTTCTGACCGTATGACTGGTCAGAACCCTTCTAAAATCTTATTGATCAACTGTTGAAGTCGATTGCACAGACTTCCAGTAAGCCGCATAAATCTTCTTCGCTAACTGCATATTGTTACTTTCGGCGTTAACCCCCAGGTTAGGCATGGCCAAGGCCACCACTACCTGTGGATGCGTCGAAGGTGCATAAGACGCCAGACTCAAGGTAACCGTTTCGCTACCCTTGTAGAACGTTTGTGCAGTCCCCGTCTTAGCGGAAATCTTAGGTGTAATGGATGACAGCTCCCCACCGGTCTTGTAAGTATTGCTCCCATGAACCACGTCATAGAGCCCTTCCTTGACCAAACGCTTCTGAGCAGCCGTCATATCAATCGTGTTCAAGACCTTAGGCTCTACCGTCGACTTCACGGCACCCAGGGTCCCATCAGACTTGGTTCCTCGAATCGACTGGACCACGTGCGGTGCGATTCGCGTCCCACCGTTGGCGATCGTCGACATGTACTGGGCCACTTGAAGGACCGTGTACGCATCGTAGTTCCCAAAGGACAAGTCCAAAGCATTCCCAATGTGGGCGAAACTGCTAGACCCTTCCAACCCGGAACTTTCACCAGGCAGGTCAATCCCTGTCTTAACCCCGAGACCGAACTGTTTGAAGTAACCCCGTTCGATATCGAAGGCCTTGGTGCTCATGGTCAGAGCGGCACCGGATGAATAGTTAAATCCGGCTTCCTTCATGGCCAATTGCATCATATAGGAGTTAGACGACACTTCCAACGCCCCGGCAGCGTTAACGGCGATGTTCGAGCCGCCACCATGGTTAAACCAGGAAGACTTCTTCACCCCACCGACGTTGATCGGCATATCGGTTAACGTACTGTTCGTTGGGGTAATGACCCCCTTCATCAAGGCACCAGAAACCATGGCCCCTTTGACCACGGACCCCATAACAATATCACTATTAAGGGTTCTCAAGGCGTTGTTGGTAATCTTGCCCGAAGATGGATTGCGGTCAACCCCGGCCATCCCAATCACGCCCCCGGTATTCGGATTCATGACGACGGCATAGGTCCCCGTCGAATAGCCACCAGCACCTTGTTCGGCTGACTTCACTAACGACTGTAGCTGACTCTGGAACTTTGAGTTGATGGTCAGTTGAAGGTTGTCCCCCTTCTGGCCGCCATACTTCTGAACTTCCTTTGTCACCGTGTTGTTACCCGCAACCTCAACCTGTTTTTCGGCCTTGGTTCCGCGTAACACGGACTCGTATTCCTTTTCCAGGTATGATTGCCCGACACTGTCATTTCGTGAATAACCTTGGGCCAAGAGTTCGTTAATCCGATCGCTTGGTAACCCAGTCTTTTCCGAAGAAACGGTCCCGATGATGGAATTCATCGACGTCCCATTCGGATAGTCACGTGACCAGCTGGTCCCAACCTTAACCCCAGGCATCTCGGATAAATGTTCCCCAATCTCAGCAATTTCACGATTGGAAACCCCAGAATCCTTGATGTAAGTTGTAGACAGAGCATAGGCCCCACTCATCTTCGCAAAGATTGTCGCCGCATTTTGCTGGGACTTCGTCAATTTGAAGGATGAGTCATTTTCGAGATAACTATGTGCCTTGTCATAGAGCTGTGTGACGGTCATCCCCTTGGTCCCGGACAATTTACCTTCCACGGCCTTCAGGTTCTTGGAATCCGTTAAGTAGTAATCAATCGCCTGACGTGGCGTTAAGCTACTCGTCGAAACCGTTAAGTAATCGCTTAATGTATTGGCAATCTGATACATGTTGGTCGATAAAACATTGACCCCTTTAGTATAGGAGATCGCTTGATGCGCTTTGTTCCCCACTAGAACTTTCCCGGTGGAATCGTAAACCATCCCCCGTTGAACGTTAGTGGTTTCAATCGTGGTGTCGGTTGAGTTCACCTCAGCCTTGAATTTTGCCCCATAGAAGACTTGCAGATACGCCAACTGACCAATCAGCGCCGCAAATAATAGGGCAACAATGATGAAAAGAAAGTTTAACCGAAACGGAATCTCCGACTTTTTAGGGCCGCCAGATCGCTGACTTCGGTTGCTTACTCGATTATAGAAATTCTTCACAACAGTTCTGCTCCTTATTGTACAGCTACTATTTTACCAAACTTCACCGCGTGCCACTATCCCGCTACCGAAATTTAATGTTTCTATGCTATTCTAGAGACCATAATCAAAAATGTACAGGATCACGTGCAACTTTTATAATTTCTAAAGATTGAGGTGGCTTTTTTGCAAGATCGAAAACAGCGTCAACGGCTTTCACCACGCCAATTAACTCTGATCGGGGCTTTCCTGACGCCCTTCATTTTAATGACGGCCTATTTTATTTACCGGCAAATGGCTCCCTTTGGGTCGAGTAGCCTCCTGACCGTCGACTTGGGGCAACAATATATTGATTTCTTTGCGTACATGCGGCGCGCCCTGCTTCACGATCCCAGCAGTATCTTCTACTCCTTTGCCAATGGCTTGGGTGGCGAAATGTTGGGGACCTGGGCCTACTACCTCTTGAGTCCCCTGAATTGGATTCTCCTGTTCTTCCCTGGGTCATCGCTCACCAGCGGGGTCTTCATCATCACCGTCCTCAAATACGGTCTGGCTGGTTTGACCTTCGCCTGGCTACTATTAAAGACGACGAAACAACGCGGCTTATTCGTGATCACCTTCGCCACGGCCTATGCCCTCATGGGATGGTCCGTTGCGAATCAGTTGAACGTCATGTGGCTCGATGCCGCCTACCTGTTACCCCTGGTATTCTATGGGCTCTACCAGCTCATGCACACCGGCAAATGGCGGTCCTACGTGATTTGGCTGGCGATTGCGTTGATCGTCAACTACTACATGGCCTACATGATCTGTCTCTTCATGATCCTTAGTTTCATTTTTCTTGCCGTCGATCGTTATACCGGTTGGCGTCAATTCGCTAAACAGGCAGGTCAGTTCGCGGTGACCTCAATCACGGCGGGCCTACTTTCGGCGGTCGTCCTTCTGCCAACCTGGTGGTCACTCTCCCAGAGTAAGGCCCAGTACACCGTCACGTCGTTTAAATGGAAGTTTGAATTCTTTCCCCCAAAAATGGTGGCGAAGTTCTTCCTTGGCTCCTTTAACTTTGACCAGATGCCATCCGGTACAGCGAACCTCTTCATCGGGGCAATTGCCTTGATTGGGGCCCTCTTCTACTTTGGCGATCGCCGCATTCACCTGCGAACCCGGATTACCGCGGGTCTGATTACGGTCTTCCTGGCACTGTCACTCTGCGTTCAACCATTGGATCTGTTGTGGCATGCTGGTCAATTTCCCGTCTGGTACCCCTACCGATTCTCTTTTGTCGTGAGCTTCTGGCTCATCTGGTTGGCGGCTCAGACGTTGACCCTCGACTTTCAGCCGAGTGCCTTGGCTATTGCCCTGGTCACTCTGATTGTCGTGGCTGGCAGTACCTACGTCGCCATCTTCCTCAAACAATTTAAATTTCTTCAACTCAATCAAGTTCTCTTAGGGTTACTCTTCGTCATTCTCGCATTGGCCTTAACGACCCTGCCGGTCAAACACCACTGGATCTATCCGATTACCTTCTTCGTCATTGGGGTGACCGAGGTCACGGCCAACGCCTTCATCTCCTTAAATAACATTAGTTACGTCTCTCAGGGCGAGTACGGCAACTACACCGACGAACTCCAACGCTTGGTCAACGGCGTCCAGAAGACCGATAATGGCTTCTACCGTATGGGTAAAACCTTCATGCGAACCAAGGGTGATGCCTTCCAAACTGGCTTCAATGGTGGAGGCGTCTTCTCCTCCGTTCTACCCAAGGCGGTTCCGGCCTTCTACGGCAACACTGGGAACCCTGACGGCGACGGTTTCGTGGCCTATAGCAACGGAACATTGGTCACCGACTCCTTGCTAAACATGAAATACTACTTCCAAAACAAGAAGCTTTCCGGCGCATTGAGTGGGTCTAGCATGCTCCCTGCCACCAGTAATAAAGCCGATCTGGCAGATTATCGCGCCCTAAGTCAGGATCAATGGGCCACGACCTATCAGAACCCTTACGCCTTACCGCTTGGTTATGCGGCAAGTTCCAAGATTTTATCCTTGAAAGACACGACCGCCGATCCCGCGCAGTATCAGGCAAATTGGCTATCCGCATTGACCGGTCGTCCAGCCGATCGGCACTTATACCAGGCCGAGAATTTCGATCAGGTTACCTTTGATAACATTAACCAACAGACCAAGATCACCGGGGCCGTTCTCCAAAAGAAGAACCTCCTGAAGCCCGGAAGTATCACGTTAACAATTAAACCGAAGACCAACGATGCCATCTACATGACTTTTGGCTCGACGGTTAATCCGGACAACGCCACCTTTGTTCTAAACGGAAAGCCGTTGAATCAGTACAAGACTTACCGGCACACCATCCTGGTCAGTGTGGCCGATCACGCCAAGGGCAAAACCATCAAACTCACGGTCCAACTAAAAAAGGGATCGTTGTGGTTGGAAAACTTCACCCTTTACCGGTTGAATACGGCACAGTTCAAATCTGCGGTCACCCAGCTTAAGACGAGTCCGTGGCGGTTGACTAAGCATAACAGCCGATCATTTAGCGGCACCGTCACGACGAAGAAGGACAACCAAATCCTCAACACGTCGATTCCCTATTCCGCTGGCTGGCGTGCAACCGTTAACGGTCATCACGTCAAAACCTACAAGACTGTGGGCATGTTTACGGCACTTAAATTACCACGTGGCACTAGTCGCGTTACTCTATCCTACTGGCCACCCTTGTTTAACGTGGGGCTCCTAATTAGCGGCATAACCGCATTGAGTCTCATTGGTGGCAGTTGGTTCTGGCGACGGCGTCACTAATTTCAGACAAACGAAAGGCCTCAACGAGCATACTCGCTGAGACCTTTTTTCGATCAAGCTTAATCTAGTTCACCGTTTTCCTTATAAATGTACGTTGGCCCATCTGTTTCAGGGTCGTAATCAATCGTCAAATCGTATCCGACGAAAAACCACTCATCACCCTCGGTGATATAGTACGTCACATCATCTTTCTTTTCCGCTACGATGGGATCACGGGGATGGTCATCGGGGGTCATCCCCAGTGAAAAGCCTTGGTGCACAGGGGTCTTCCCGTAAACTTTGCCGAAGAACCGAATACCGCGACCAGTCATACCCATCTCGTCGCGAAACCACTTGCTAGCCGTATCAGTCACCGTAATCTTCATGTCGTAGGACTCCCTTTACCGTTTAATGAACTCGCTTTCACCACCATTTATACCACGTCCGCAGCTCTGTACGCAAGGTAATGGTTGCGCTTCCATTATGGCGGAAGTTCAGCCCCATTACCACCCTTATGCTTGTGGGATTAGTCACGAATTCCTACTTATTGCCGATAACAAAAGGGAGGCAACGATTGTCACCTCCCTTGGACTTGCTGTGAAATTAGCTTTAGAGAACCGGGTTCCGTGTTAAACCTAACCCGGTTCTCTTTGAATTTAAATTGTCGAAACGTGTGCCAGAAGGCAGTTGGTTCCGCTTAACACTGATTTCCAAACAATCCCCCAAAAAGGGATTATTCGGAAATCACCGTTAATGCTAGCCAGCTAAGCGCCTTTTGGCACACTCTTTTATTCCACGTCCAAGATCTTAACGGACATATCCCCACCAGGTGTTGGGAAGGTGACTTCATCACCCTTGCGGTGGCCTAACAGGCCCTTGGCAATGGCCGAGTCGTTAGAAATCTTGCCGGCCATAGGATCGGCCTCAGCAGCTCCCACGATGGTGTATTCTTCAGGTTCTTCATCTGGTAATTCCTTGAAGGTAACCTTCTTACCCACCGTTAACTCGTCCTTGTCAGTGCCATCATTATCAATGATTTGGGCGTATTGGATCATCCGTTCAACCGTGCTGATCCGGGTTTCTAACATACTTTGTTCGTCCTTGGCTGATTCGTATTCGGAGTTTTCGGAAAGGTCCCCGTATGACCGGGCGATCTTGATACGGTCGATAACCTTAGGTCGTTGAACCATCTTTAAGTCTTCGAGTTCCTTTTCGAGTTTTTCTTTACCCTCTTCAGTCATTGGATACATTTTATCTTGTGCCACGCTGAACACCCCTAATTATTAGTTTTAATTTAGTCGCCCTGCCATCTGGCGGGTCGCTAGTCTTTGTCGATGCTATCTCACCGAAAAGTGTGCTAAAAAGGCCGCCGATGCCGAATCAACGCCATTAGTGCTGACCGGCTAGTCGTCCCTTTTACACACTGAATTTTGGTTAAGTTCACAAAAGGTTAGCCCAGTTGCAGCTAACCCGTCCTATTCTATATGGTTGTGTCTGGATTGTCAAAAACTTGGTGATTCCCATTAGCTTCGAGGATGGCCCGAATCTTCGTGACCAAGAGGTCAATTGCCACTTGGTTTTCCCCACCTTCTGGCACGATGAGATCGGCATACCGTTTCGTTGGTTCCACGAATTGGTGGTACGTTGGCTTAACCGTCGCTAAGTACTGCTGGATGATGGAATCTAAGGAGCGACCCCGTTCATTCATATCCCGTTCGATCCGACGAATGATCCGGATGTCATCGTCAGTATCGACGAAGACTTTGATATCCATCAAATCCCGTAGACGTTCGTCATCTAAGATTAGAATACCTTCCAAAATGATGACATCACGCGGTTCTTGGTGGATAGTCTTGGTGCTTCGCGTCGAAAGATTGTAGTCATAGACTGGTTTTTCGATGGGTTGGTAGTTCAGCAGTTGTTGTAACTGACTGATTAACAAATCCGTATCGAAGGCCAGTGGGTGGTCGTAGTTCACGGCTGCCCGTTCTTCCATGGTCATTTCTGACTGGTCATTGTAGTATGAATCTTGTTGTAAGATCATGATCGAATGTCCAATCAACTGATTGAAGATTGCCCGACTAACAGTGGTCTTCCCACTTCCGGAACCCCCGGTAACACCAATAATGATCGGTCGCTTTTTTCCTGCCAAATCTGTCGCCATCCTTTATTTATTATCGCTTGCTAGTGAACTGGTTAATGCTTGATGCTGGGCATAGGTTTCTGAGAAGTAAACCTTCCCCGTCTTGGTATTGGCAATGAAGTAGTAATACCCCTTGCTACGGGCCTTCGGGTGAAGCACCGCCGTAATCGACGAGGTACTTGGATTATCAAAAGGTCCAGGCCCGAAGCCCGTGTGAATGTACAGGTTGTAGGGTGACTTTTTCTTCAAATCCTTGTAGGTCAACGTCTTCTTGGTGGTCTTCAAGGCATATTGAACTGAAATATCTGACTGTAAGGCCATCCCAGCCTTCAGCCGGTTAAAGAAGACACCCGCGATCTTGTCACGATCGTTTTGCGATACCCCTTCACGTTCAACCAATGAGGCCAACGTCAAGACTTCCTGCACACTGTACTTTTGCTTCTTAATTGTCGCATAGTTGCCTTGCAGGTTCTGATTGGTCTTGGCGACCATCTGCGTCACGATCTGCTTGAGCGTCATCTTCTTGCCAGCCTCATAAGTGGCTGGTGCCAGGTAACCCTCTAACCGATAGCGAACATTCTTCGCTGACTTAGCGGAACCCAACAGGTCTGGGTACTTTTCAGCGAGCTGGTTGAAGAAGGTCTCATCACCCATCAACTTGAGAAATTCCGTCTTGGTGAAGTCCGTTTGAATTGGGATTTCGGCGGCCAGTTGGTCCACCGTTTCCCCTTCGCGAACTAAAAGCTTGCCCGCCGTGCTTTGGATGGGTTCAGCCGAACCACCCTTCTGCAACTGCTTGACAATCTGATGCAAGGTCATTGAGGGCTTGAGTTGATAATAACCGGCCTGAAAGTTCGTGAACTTATTGGATTTAACGTAGTAGTTAAACACCATGCCGCTCTTGACGACTTTCTTATCCTGAAGAATCTGGCCAATCTTATTGGATGTGGCGCCCAGGGGAACGTGAACCTGTACCACATTGGTATTCTTCGTATCCATGGGCTTTAACGCCGTCTGGAAGAAATGATACCCAAAGAATCCAATTACAACGGCTAAAATTACTATCAGGCTAATCACCCCGACCATAATCTTGTGGCCAAACGACCGTTTGTTACCCGAATCCTGCCGTGACGGGATGGGATTTTTGTCATTATCCAACTTATTTCCTCCGTTCTTTGCCATAGTCCACTCCATTATACAGAAGTTCCCCGCTCGCGGAAACATGAAAGCGCTACTTTGATAAAATTGTAATCTTTAGGACTTATAGGAAAGACGCGCTCAACTCTCAAGAGAGAATCAAACGCGTCTAAAGTAAACAAATTAACGGATTTCGGCACCAAGTTCTTCTTCAAGACGCTTGGACACCTTGTCAAAGGCTTGGGTCACGGCGTCGTCCACCAGTGTCTCATGCTTGTCTTGATACGTTAACGTGTAAGCCAAGGACTTCTTGCCCTTCGGCACCTTAACCCCATCGTAAACGTCAAACAGCTTGACGGATTGGAGGAAGGCCCCACCGCGACGTTCGATTAACGCCACGATCTGTTCGTTGGTAATGTCGTTGTCCACCAGCATCGCAATGTCACGGGTGATCGCTGGGTAACGAGAAATAACATCGTATTGATTTTCTTGTTTTGGCATATCCACAATCGCCTGCAGGTTTAATTCGAAGACGTAGGTTGCGCCGACCTTGAACTTCTTGGCAATCGATGGGTGAACCTCACCTAAGAATCCGATCCGGTGGCCGTGAACTAAAATGTCCGCGGTCCGTCCTGGATGCATCTCTGGCATGTCAGCATTTGGCACGTAAGTCACATCACCATTAACGGCCATATCCTTGAGGTAGGCCGCCACGATCCCCTTCATTTGGAAGAAGTCGACCGGCTTTGCTGGTTGGTTCCACGCAGCAGGTAGTAAGGTTCCCGTGATGGCACCGGCGATGTGTTCCTCTTCAGCGGGACGATCTTGACCGTCCTCACGATAGAAGACCCGCCCCTGTTCGTATAAGGCCACATCTTTGACCTTCCGAGCAGAGTTGTAGGCGATATCGTCTAACAAGCCGGTAATGAGGTTCATCCGCAGGACCGCGTGATCCACCGTCATTGGCCAAGCCAATTCAGTGGTCTCACTGGCCTGCATCATGAACATCTTAGCTTTGTCGGCCGTCGTTAAGGCATATGAAATCGCCTGGTTGAGGCCTAAACCTTCCAGAGACTTCCGAGTAGCCCGCACTAAGCGTTGCTTAGCCGTCAGGGAACCCATCGTCATCCGGCCAGTTGGTAACGTTGCTGGCAATTGATCATACCCGTAAATCCGGGCGATTTCTTCCAACAAGTCGGCTGGGATGTGAATGTCATTACGACGCACCGGAACCGTTACCGTCAGAGTATCCGCGCTGATCGTGACTTCGAAGCCTAAGCTTTCCAGAATATGGGAAACTTGGTCCATGGTCAATGCCGTTCCGAGAATGGCGTTGACATGCGTCAATGTAAGGTTGATAACGGCGGGTTCAGGAATGTTGTGACTGCCAACGACAGTGCCCTTTTGGACTTCCCCACCAGCGAGTTCGTTCATCATCTGAGCGGCAGCGTCCAAGGCCTCTTGCACACCAGCTTGGTTAACGCCCCGTTCAAAGCGTTGGGAAGCGTCCGTATGAAGATGATGCCGTTGGGCTGCCTTCCGGATGTGGTCGTGTTCGAAGACGGCGGATTCAATTGCCACCGTGGTCGTGCCTTCCTGAATCGAAGCGTCCAAACCACCCATGACACCAGCCAAGCCGATAGGCCCCTTTTGGTCAGCAATCACGATGTCATTTTCGTCGAGGTCGTGGTCATTTTCATCTAAGGTGGTTAACTTTTCACCAGCCTTAGCCGTCCGAACGTAAACATCTTCGCCATTGAACTTGTCATAGTCAAAAGCATGCAGGGGTTGCCCGTATTTCAACATAATGTAGTTCGTGATATCAACCACGTTGTTGATTGGCCGCATCCCCGCGTTCCACAGACGAATCTGTAGCCACATTGGACTTGGGGCCAATTTCAAATTCTTCACCAGACGCATCCGGTATTGTGAGGACAGCGCGTCATCCACGTGAACGGCCAATTGGTCGTCAATCGCAGCACCATCTTCTTTGACCTCTGGATGGTCTAATTCAACTGGTTTGTCGTAAATGGCAGCCAAGTCATGCAACGTCCCGTAAAGACTCAACATATCCCCACGGTTAGGGGTGACATCCAGGTCGATCAGGCTGTCGTTCATACCCAGGTAGTCGTAAACGGCATCCCCGGGAGTAGCATCTTCTGGCAAAACGTAAATGCCGTCTACGTACGCCTTAGGTACAACATCTTCACTGAAGCCAATTTCCTGTAAGGCACAGATCATCCCAGCAGATGGGACACCACGCATCTTAGATTTTTTAATTTTCACGTTGTTGGCGATCCGTGAGCCAGGTAAAGCCACGATCACATTTTGCCCTTCAGCAATGTTCGGCGCCCCACAGACAATCTGTAAGGGTTCTGCTTCCCCGACATCGACCTGACAGATGTGCAGGTGATCGGAATCAGGATGGGCTTCAACTGACAGGACGTGGCCGACCACGATCTTCTTTAACCCATCGCTAGGCTTGGTCACGTCATCGACTTCAACGGAGGTCCGTTCAATCTTTTCGGCCAAGTCAACGGGCTTAGCGTCTAAATCTAAATATTCTTTAATCCAATTGTATGAAATCTTCATGGTTGGCGACTATCCTTTCTTCGTAAATTGTGTGAGGAACCGGACATCATTGAGGTAGAAGTTCCGGATGTCATCGACACCGTACTTCAACATCGCAAAGCGATCGGGACCAACCCCAAAGGCGAATCCGCCGTAAACGTCGGGATCCACGCCAGCCATTTTCAAGACGTTCGGATGAACCATACCGGCACCTAAGACTTCGATCCAGCCAGTATTCTTGCAGACCTTGCAACCCTTACCGCCACAGTTGAAGCAGGTAATGTCGGCTTCGACTGAAGGTTCAGTGAATGGGAAGTAACTTGGCCGTAAACGAACGTCGAACTTGTCCCCGAATAATTCGTGGGCCAAGACCTGCAACGTTCCCTTCAAGTCAGCCATGGTGACGTGCTTGTCGATAACCAAGCCTTCCACCTGATGGAATTGGTGGGAGTGGGTTGGATCATCGGTATCACGCCGGTAAACGACCCCTGGGGAGATCATCTTCAAAGGCCCCTTGCTGAAGTCGTGCTTTTCCATCGCCCGGGCTTGCATTGGTGACGTCTGCGTCCGCATCAAGATTTCCTTCGTGATGTAGAAGGTATCCTGCATGTCACGGGCTGGATGGTTCTTCGGCAAGTTCATCATTTCAAAGTTGTACTTGTCTTCTTCGACTTCGGGACCACTCAGAACTTGATAACCCATCCCCAAGAATAAGTCCTCAATCTGATCCACAATCTGCTGGATCACGTGGGGTTCACCCTTGGCAACCGGTGTCCCTGGCAAGGAAACATCGATGGTTTCCTTAGCCAATTGGGCGTTCAAAACGGCTTGTTCCAATTCTTCCTTACGTTGCGTCAAGGCAGCTGTCAGATCATCTCTGATCTCATTGGCAAACGCCCCCACCTTTGGTCGTTCAGCGGTATCCAGGTCACGCATTCCCCGAAGAACTTCGGTGATGGGACCCTTCTTTCCTAAAAGCTGGACACGCACTTGATTAACGTCTTTTAAATCTGTTGATTGCTTGATATCTGCTAAACCGCGTTGCCGCAGCTCGCTGAGTTTATCTTTTAACGACATACGTCATCCTCCATTTATCTAACAATAATCTAGCTAACATACCCTTCGACGAGATTTGAGGCCAAAATTGGCACCTCTTTTTACAAAAAAGGCTCCGTCCCCATAACTAGGGACGAAGCTTCGCGGTACCACCCTGATTCAGTCGGTACTCAAAAAGCACCAACCACACTCAGAAGTGATAACGGTCACTCACCGGTCAATCATTCATCACGTCTCCATGACTCCCGATTACAACTCAAGAACTGAATTCACCCAAGTAATTTGAAGTTTGCTTCCAATCAAGGCAAACTCTTCCTGACAAATTGCACCGGCTACTGCTTTTCTATCATCGTCTTTAAATTATTACATGTCATAGCCTAGCGAATTTTGGCGTCGCTGTCAACACCTACTGGTCTTCTTCAACAGGACAAGACCACTTGTCCGACCAGGCATGAATGGCGGTCATGACATCCTTAAGTTCGGCACCCTTGGTGGTCAACTCGTATTCAATCAACGAATTGTCAGGAAAGGTACGTCGTAAAATGACGCCATTAACCTCTAACTCCTTAAGCCGCTCAACTAACACACGGTCGCTACAGCGGGGCACTTTCCGGGCCAAATCCCGGAACCGCTGTGGCCCTTCCTGCAGAAGCACTTCAATAATGAGGCCATTCCACTTCTTTCCTAGGAAGGAAAAGGTTCGTTCAAACCGCGGGCAGAGTGAGAAGTCCACTCCGGAACCCGTGGCTGTATTTGATGGTACTGTTTGCATATTCAACTCGCCCCCATCCGCGTTTCAACGAAACTAGGCGTTCGGCGTTAACTTTTCAACCAACGTGTGGACCCGCTTGCGTGCTGGTCCACAGAATTCGTGGACAGCTTCGTAATCGTCGACCAACGACACAATGGCACTTTCCCGGTACTTCGGCATAGCCAGGGTTGCCCCCCACATGTGCTTCAGAATGATATCCTTTTCCATCGGGCTTAAGTCCGTCAGCTTCTCAGCATTACGTAAAGCCACCCGTGGGTGGATAAAAGCATGGGACCCTAAGTTAAACTTCGTCGTTCGCCAATCATAATAGAAGAGATCATGTAACAAACCACCTCGTGCAGTGGCCCGGGTATTCAAACCAAGTTTCTTTGCAATCAAATAGCTGTTATACGACACCGAAATAGAATGTTCCAAGCGTGTCGAATGGTGGTGCTGGGTGTAATTCGCCAGGCGTTGGACCGGCTCCTTTTCCAACAAGTCAGAAACTAAGGCAAGGTACTCGGGGTCATCACGCCAAGTAAGTTTGTTCATAGAATGCTTCCTTTTCATATAGATTATGATTTTTTGTCTCTCAATTACACTATATCATACTGCCTTTGGCGCAAAAAGCAACCAAATTGCTCGTGATCGACCGTGGTTAACCCTTTCTTAACCTTATTCGGCCAGACGAAACATCACGATCCCAGCAGCAATGGCAACGTTCAATGACTCTGCCTGTCCCTTAATCGGAATGTAAAGGTTCTGTGTGGTCATCCGTTGCAGATCGGGGGCCATCCCATTGCCTTCATTTCCCATAACAATGGCACCCTGACTCAGGCTGGGCACGTCACGATAGTCCTTGGCCTGCGGGTCCAGATTGGTCCCATAGACGGGTAAATCACGTTCCGTAAAAGCCGTGATCCAGTCGTGAAGGTCACCTTCGACTAACTGAATGTGAAATTGGCTTCCCTGCATGGAACGTAGCACTTTGGGTAGAAAACGACTAACACTTCCACGCCCCAAGACAACGCCGGTCAGGCCGGCCGCATCGGCAGTCCGCACCATGGTGCCAATGTTTCCGGGATCTTGAACTTGATCCAAGAATAACCAGATGCCACTGGCTTGCTTCGGATCAACGTGGTCGTCGTTAGGCATGGATGCCGTTGCAAAGATTCCCTGTGGCGTACTGGTATCCCCGATCGTTTGGGCAATACTGTCCGTCAATTCGTAAATGGGGACCGCTGGGAAAGCCCCCTCATGTGCCGTGAGCTGCTCTTCAGTCCCCATGATGGCCGTGAGTGGAAGACGAGCCTTAATGGCCTCCTGCACCAAATGCCAGCCTTCTAAGAGGTACGTCTGTGTGGCCTTGCGTCCCTTCTTCGTCGTTAAGGCCCGCCATTGCTTGACCCGTTTATTTTGACTCGATGTAATCCGTTCTCTCACCTTTGATTACTCCCATCCGTTACTTTTTTCTAATTTTACCACACCACTAGGCAGACCTGAGCACTCGCGGTATGATTAACCTAAATCTTTTCATAGGAGGTTATTCGCCTTGGAAACGCAAAAAATCATAGTTGCTGGCCGGGTTCAGGGCGTCGGCTTTCGCTGGTCGGCCAGCCAATTGGCCCAGCAAATCGGACTGACCGGCACCGTGCGTAACCGTCGCGACGGTCAAGTAGAACTGATCGCCACCGGGTCAGCAGACCAACTTGCCCAACTCGTTGTCCAGCTCAAGCGGGGACTGACTCCTTGGATTGTGGTGGATCGGCTCAGTGTCACCCCGCTCCCCTTACATAAGTTTTCTGACTTCCAGATTATTATTTGAAAAACGGCGTCAGATCAAGTAATATGTTGACTGTTAATGACGATTTCGTCGTTTGGGGGCGTGCGCGCTCTACATCGTTTACTAAAAAGGGGTTCAAATTAAATATGAAGATTTCCAAAAAGGTCTCGGTAACCGCCGCATTGGCGGGACTAGCCTTAGTCCTCAGCGGTTGTGTGCAGACTAAGAATGGTAAACCATACGGCTTTGTCTACGATTATCTCGCCGTTCCTGGACAGCACGTCATGGACTGGCTTGCTAACGCCTTTGGTGGTAGCTATGGCTGGGCCATCATCGTCCTAACCTTCCTCGTTCGGATGATTCTATTGCCCGTCATGGTTCGCCAGATGCGTAGCGCTACCGTTCAACAAGAAAAGGTTTCAATGATTCGACCACAACTGGCCAAGTACCAAGAAATGCAAAAGAATGCCAAGACTCAAGAAGAAAAGGCTGCAGCCGGCCAAGCCATTATGGCTGTTTACAAGAACAATGGAATTAGCATGACCGGTGGTCTCGGTTGCCTGCCACTGTTGATTCAAATGCCAATCTTCGCTGCCCTCTATGCGGCTATCCGGTATTCACCAGAACTTTCCAAGGCTGCCTTTTTCGGGATTCCTTTAGGAAAGTCCAGTTGGATTCTCGCCATCTTGTCCTTTGCTGCCTACCTGTTGCAAGGTTATCTCTCCACATTGGGCGTGCCTGCTGAACAGAAGAAGCAAATGCAAACGGCGATGCTGATGTCCCCCATCATGATCTTGTTCTTCACAATGAGTTCACCTGCTGGTCTGGGACTTTACTTCTTCGTCGGTGGACTGTTTGCCTGTGTGCAAACCTTAATCATTAACTTCTACCGGCCCCGTATCCGACGTGAAATCAGTGACCAAATGGCCAAGAATCCAAAGCCAGTCGTTGAGGTGCCAATCGTCAAGCCAACTGAAGTTAAAGCTGCTAAGAAACAAGTTCAACAGAAAAATCGCCAACGTAACGCTGGTAAGCAACAACATCACAAATAAAGTCATTTCAAAAGGGCCATTACTGAAAACTCAGTAATGGCCCTTTTTGTATCTAACAATATTTGAATTTTCTCCTTTAGACTTAATCCATTCAGTTATCTCAAATCACTCTAGATAAGCAGCCTAACAGCCCATTATAGTCACGAAATTATCGGAATAAATAGATTGTTTATTGCTAATAGCAATATGCTTAACATCAGCATTAATAGCCTGCAATTTTAGCTCATCATCAGGTTCTGCCGCACACCGCTGGGAACACTTTCGCGTTCGACAGCTTTCCAAGTTTCGACATTTTGTCCCTTGGTTTCAATTTTTAGGTAATGATGTGGTTTGAGTTTCCATTGCGCGTCAAAAGTCAGCTTCCGTGATTTACCTTGTTCGTTGTAAGTTTGTAACACATAGGTGTACTCATCCTCACCGCCACCCCCGATAAAATGTTTGATCGGCTGACTCGTGGTGTCAGCATACACCGTTTCATTCTTCACCCAGGGATTGACGTTGTCGAGTGCCATAGCCATCTCACTCCCCCGATTACGGGTCATGGCTGGGGCAAAGATGGCCCCAATTGCCAACAAAATTAGCAGTGTCCCCACAATGGTCAATAACGTTTTAAGAATTTTCATGAATAGCTTCCTCCAAGTTGCTTAGTTACTAGACTAACTAACTAGTTATCTTAGAATACCCATTCTTGGCTAACCTGTCAACCCCATGATCGCTTTTTTTGACAGCAAAAAAGTCGCGGACAAAACCTCCGCGACTCACAACACTGTCTTTCATGATAATTAGGACTTTGGATCTTCCGAATGATCGGTGTCATCTTCCAGCAAGGCCGACTTAATGCCAGTTGGCACATTACCATTGGCGATTGCCTGGGCCTGTTCTTTTTTGGCATTTAAGATCTTTGCCGTCGCATCTGGCAAAATCGGTAACGAAATCCGGAATACGGAACCGTGACCGACCGCACTTTCGATGTTAATTCGTCCATGGTAGGCCTCAATCAAGCGCTTGGCAATTGCCAAGCCTAACCCATTACCACCCTTGGTTCGAGAACGGGCCTTGTCAACACGATAGAACCGATTGAAGACGCGATCCATATTCTGTTGCGAGATCCCTTCACCGAAGTCCTGAACCGCAACCTCAACGTTACGCATGTCACTCTCGAACGTCAGGTGAATCTCCTTACGCGCCTGAGTGTACTTGACCGCATTATCCAGGAGAATAATCAGAATCTGTTCCAAATGGTTTCGGTAAATTTGCACCTGAACTGGACGATGAACATCGTCGTCCAGAATAAACGTGAAGTCTGGATGAATCATCTTGAAGTTATCGTAGACCTGTTGGACAACCTCACTGACGTTGGTCACCTCATTGGTATAGTTGACTTCAATCTGTTCAGCCCGTTGGAGATCTAACATCTCTTGGACCAGGCTCTTCATCCGCTTCGTTTCCTGCAGAGAAGCCTTGATCGACTCGTCTAAGACCTCTGGATCGTCTTTTCCCCAGCGATCCAACATTTCCATGTGGCCTTGAATAATCGCCACCGGCGTTCGCAATTCGTGAGAAACGTCCTCCACGAACTGCTGTTGTTGGTCCATATACCCCTGGGTTGTGTCTAACATGTCGTTAAACAGCGTTCCCAGGTCGCTGAGCTCATCGGTATGCCGAATCTCGGGTACTCGCCGGTCAGTCTGTGGGTCCTCTCTAACGGCATGTATGGTCTCTCTGATGGCTTCTACTGGCCGCAGTAGAAATGACGCCAAAATGTAGCTCAAGATCGCTGCCGCCAGTCCCGCAATCAGACCAAGCACCAAGGCAACCTGGTAAAGTTTCACCTGTGTCGCCCGATAATCTTTCAGATTGTCGGTCACTTGCACGTAGCCTAACAAGCGGTTTCCTTGCTTACTGCGGATGGGCATCCGCCCCACAAGGTGTTTCACCTTGTTGATCGTCTTCACGCCAATGCGCTGGTGTGAAGAGGTCTTAAATGGGGCCACGGTCTTGTCGGTCGCATAGAGAATTTGACCTTGGGTATCGTACACCGTCACCGTCTGACTATCCCGCGACAATGTCGATAAAACAGCATTGTTGTAAGGCATGGTCCCTTTTCCTTTGCCACTGGGTTCGTCAGCCAAGACTGTCCGTGGTCGCAACAATTCGTCAACTTGGCCACTCGACAACGCCTTTTTCTGACTGCTCAAGCGCTCCACGACAACGTTCAGTGAATCCGCCACGTGAGTCCGTTCCTGCCGCATTAACACCGTCATAAAACTGTTAAAAATAAGAATGATGATAACCGCGAAGATGACAAGCACCCCAAGTGCGGTGGACAGGGTCCATTCCCATTTCAAAGAAAGACGGAAGCCCCGCTTTTTAGGCTGTTCTTCCGTTTCCTGTTCTAATTCAGTTGCTTTCACGACCGCATCACGTACCCTGTCCCACGGACTGTCTGGATGTAACTCTTCTGGCCAGGAACATCAATTTTATTTCGTAGGTAACGCACGTAGACGTCGACCACGTTGGTTTCGACTTCGGATTCATAACCCCAAACCTTGGTTAACAGCACGTCACGCGCTAACACCACGTTGATATTTTCCATTAAGGCCAGGAGTAATTCGTATTCTCGCTTCGTGAGGTTGATCACTTCATCGCCACGCCGAACAATCCGGTTTTCCTTTTCGATGGTTAAGTCCTTGAATTTAACCGTAGTTTGCTTGGTGTTCTTTTGTTCGCCCTCAAGGTGAATCCGCCGTAAGAGTGCCCGGACCCGAGCCAAGAGTTCTTCAATGGCAAATGGCTTCACAATGTAGTCATCGGCCCCATGGTCTAACCCAGAAACGCGATCGATCACGGAATCTCGGGCGGTCATCATGATAATTGGCGTGCTCTTCACTTCACGGACCCGACGAGCCACTTCAATCCCATTCAGTTCGGGGAGCATCAGGTCGAGCAGAATCACATCAAAATCCTGTGACAAGGCTGCCTCCAACCCTGTCCGTCCGTTAAACTGCACGTTGGTCTCATAGCCTTCGTGCTTTAGTTCTAGCTCAACAAAGCGAGCAAGATTTTTTTCATCTTCGATAATTAAAATTCGACTCATTGCACTTTAACTCCTCTGGTTGGTTAACTGCGTTCGAGTCGCCGCAAAACCACCAGCGACAAGGACGTCCGATATTCATTTCAACATTTAATTTTATCATAGTTTCTCATAATTGTATGCGAAAACCACCATCCCTTTCATATTTATCTAATTATTAAACCTTCTGGTCCTTGTCAAAAAGCCAAAAAGGAAAATGCAACCGGTTGTACCCATTTGGCTATCTTGCTTCTGAAAGTCTATCTGCACGTTGCTTCACATTCGGTTAGTCAGAGAATATTCTGATTGATCCGGTGGTGACGGGCCCCGGGGCGACGGCATTTGAAAATTATTTATTTTTTGTTCATTTTTTCACTTGAAATTGAGAGCGAATTTAGTATACTAGCCTTGTAGACAAAATAAAAAGGAGTCTTAAATTATGAAAGCAGCAGTTATTCGCGATTCAGTTGACGGTTACGTTGATATTAAAGATGTTACCTTACGTCCCATCACCCACGGTGAAGCCTTAGTTAAGATGGAATATTGTGGTCTTTGCCACACCGACTTGCACGTTGCCGCTGGTGACTTCGGTAAGCAACCAGGCCGGATCATTGGCCATGAAGGTGTTGGTCGTGTTATCCAAGTTGCCGACGATGTTGACAACTTAAAGATCGGTGACCGTGTTTCTATCGCTTGGTTCTTCAAGGGCTGTGGCCACTGTGAATACTGCTTGACTGGCCGCGAAACGCTTTGCCGTAACGTCAAGAACTCTGGTTTCACTGTTGACGGTGCCATGGCTGAAGAATGTATCGTTGATGCCAACTACGCCGTTAAGGTTCCAGAAGGCTTGGACCCAGTCGAAGCAACTTCCCTTACCTGTGCCGGTGTAACCATGTACAAGGCCCTCAAGGTCGGCGAAACGAAGCCAGGCCAATGGGTTGAAGTTGTTGGTGCCGGTGGTTTAGGTAACCTGGCTATTCAATACGCCCACAACGTCTTCGGTGCCCACGTCGTTGCCGTTGATGGTAACCCTGACAAATTAGCTGCTGCTAAGGAAAACGGTGCTGAACTCCTGATCAACCGTCATGACGACAACGTTGCTGAACAGATCCAAGAAAAGGTCGGCGGTGTCAACAACGCCCAAGTCACTGCGGTTAACAAGGATGCCTTCACGCAATCCGTTAACGCTTTGAAGCCAGATGGTAAGTTAGTTGCCGTTGCTTTACCACAAGGTGACATGGAATTAAACATTGCCAAGACTGTCTTGGATGGTATCTCCGTACGTGGTTCCCTGGTTGGAACTCGTCAAGACTTAGCCGAAACCTTCCAATTTGGTGCCGAAGGTAAAGTTCACCCAATCGTTCAGACCCGTCGTTTGGATGAAGTTAATGACATCATTGACGAAATGAAAGCTAACAAGATTGTTGGCCGGATGGTCGTTGACTTTACTAAGTAATTAAAAACTTCAATACTTCCATGAAAAGCCCGCTCTCCGTGACAGAGCGGGCTTTTTGCTGATCTTTTTTAGATGTACAAAGCGTGTAGTGTTTTCAGATCCGCCGCCGAGAGTTTTAAGTGCCCTTGATCCATGGGATACATGACCGAACGGCGACTTTGACTGTGGTCGAGACCGATGGCGTGCCCGACCTCGTGAATCGCCACCGACGCTCGAATCCCGGTCTGTGGGTGCGCCAGGTTCATCCCCGCATGGGCCCGATTGATGGTGTAGGTTCCCAGACCGACGTAGTGCTCGATCTCGGGCCCACCCTCACCCAATTCTAAATAGTCCGGTCGCCGGTCATCGACCTCGCGGTGATAGGTAAAGAAGGTAATCCCATTCTGGCGTCCCCGCGGTTTTCCTGGAATTAAACGAACCGCCCCGGTTTGATTGTAGACGGCCACCGCCTTCTTAAAGGCCGGCCGCACCACGCTGGGAACCTTGGCGTCAAAATGATAATAATAGGTTCGCCGAAGCGGATGTTCGCCGGCAATTTTTTCAATTGGTGTTGGTGCGCCATCCTTGGGCCGTGGAAGCGCTGTCTCTAATTTCCGCACAGCATGTTCAGCCTGAATCAGGCTGGCGTGAAAGTTACGCGGCATTTCCCAAATTAAAAATACGAGTGACACAACAACTATAACGAGCAGTCCCCATCGACGTTTGGTCATCGGTAATCTCCTTGTCTCTTATGATTAAAAACTAGTTTAGCCGCTTTAGCCGCTAATCCCTAGAGATATCTTATCCAATGCCCAAATCCTGCGACGCTAACTTTTATTTTTGCGCCGCCGATAATTAGTCTTATTATATTTTAATCAGCCGACCGCCAGAACTATATAATTGTGCACAACCTTTCGATCATATGAGAATTTGTTAAAAATTTGAAATTAAAAAAGACGGAACCAGTCGGTCCGTCTTCAAGCTCATTTATATCGTTAGCAAGTCTGCTGGGGTCTTTAATAGATACGTCGGCTGTTCTGCCTTGACTGAATCGGGATCTGCCGCTCCCCACATGGCCGCTGCGGTAGCTACCCCAGCATTATGGCCCATCTGCATGTCATACTTGGCATCGCCAATCATGACACTCTCCGCCAAGTCTAGGTCAAACCGAGTGACCAGATTCCAGATACCATCCGGGGCCGGCTTGTAGTGGTCTACCGTATCCGACCCACTCACCGCCGCAAACGTCCCGTTTAATCCCACTTGATCGAGATTACGCCGAAGAGGAACCGAATGCTTGCTGGACACCACGTAGAGGTTAGCTCCCCGTTGGGTTAATTGTTCCAACGCCGTTGCTATGCCGTCGAACAAGGTAATCCCTTCTTGCTCCGTGACATGGTACTGCGAACGAAAGACCGTATAAAGGTCCTCCAGATCTTGGTCGCTCAAATCTTCCTTCGCCATTTTAGCAAAAGAGACTTCGATCGGCACGCCCATGTAGCTCACGACGGCCTCGCGACTAGGAATGGCTAGCCCTTGCGCTTCATAGGCGCGTTGCGTCGACAACACCGCAACATTACGGGTATCTGCCAAGGTACTATCAAAATCAAAAAAGAAGTTTTTCATCTCACTCACCTCGTCAAATCATCTGCGAACAATACCGCTTGAATCGTTCGTAGGACACCATCATGCTCGTTGTCGAGACTGGTGGTCTGCGGCGCTGCCTCCCGGATTCTTGCCGGCGCATTGGCCATGGCCCAGCCTTGGCCAGCATAAGTGATCAGGGACAGATCATTATCACCATCGCCAAAGGCCATGATATCGTCAGCCGGCACGTCAAAATGCCGGGCTAACCACTGGACGGCAGGAAGCTTACCAACGTTTGCCCCGACGACATCAACCACGCCATAGCCGCTGTCATGGGCGCGCAACCGGCCATCAAAATAGGCATTGAGGGCTGTCACTAGTTCAGCCGCCTGTCCCGGTGCTGTTGAGACACTGATCTTTTTGATGCGATCGGTCACCGTTGCCAGATCATCAACCTGTTGGAGATTGTCATAGAACTTGGCCGCAGCATCAAGCAACACTTGCGGGGCACCAGTCTCGGTATAAGATCCATTCTGTCCCACCAAGATGATATACGCATTCGCTAGTACCGCCTGCTGGCGATCAACCGTCACAAACTGATGAACCTGTTCGTCCGTCAGACTGCCATCAAAGACCTGTTTACCTTTAAGATAGATAGATGCCCCATTCTCCGCCACGATCGCTAAGTTGTCAGCCATGACGTCCTTGAAGAGTTGCTTCAGGTGGGCAAATTGATTGCCAGACGACAACACCAGCTGAATCCCCCGTTGATCAAGGGCCTGAAGGGTTTCCTTAAAGAGGATCTGATTGAAGCTCTGGTCATTGTGTAGTAGCGTCCCGTTTAAGTCGGTCGCGATTAATTTAGTTCCCAAAATTTCACTCCTCGGATAGTAGTCAGTGACGTCATTATACCTGTTTTTTAATTGAAATGACAAAAAAACTCCCAGAAGCCGCGGACTTCATGGGAGTTTCTTATTGCTAATTCGTTAAAATTAGTTGTTTGCGTTCTTAACCGCAACGACCTGACGGCCATCGTAGAAACCGCAACTTGGGCAAACCATGTGTGACTTACGTAATTCACCACAGTTTGGGCAAGGAGTCAAACCTGGGGTAGCCAACTTAATGTGACCCCGACGCATACGCTTCTTCGTCTTAGACGTTTTCCGTGCTGGTACAGCCAAAGAAAACACCTCCTTTTAATAAAATTATATCCACTAGTGAAAAAATTTTTAAGGCTTACAAAGGCGATTATTGATCATCCTGATCAGGGAAGAAATCTTTTAACTTTGCAAGACGTGGATCAACTGATTGATTTTCCTTCTCGACCTTAGCAAGATCAGCTTCCGCAACGACCGCCCAGTCATCACCGGTTGGCATTGCGGCACCTTGCTTCTCGGTGTCTGAAAGAATGTGCATCGGAATTTCTAAAATAATGTTGTCCCCGATGGCCTTGTCGAAATCGATCAGGTCATCTTTGACCACCATCACCACATCAGTTTTCTCAAACCGCTGTGTGGCTTCCGGGTCGGACACATAAAATTCCGTCATGTTAAAGGCTACTGGTAAGTCCACCGGTGTAAGTGACCGGCTGGATGGGACCGTTAAGTCCGCAGTAACCTGTGCGTCAACGACAACGTCACCACCCGTAATCACGGATACTTGACCCTTGACGTGGACGGGACCGAGGTCTAAGACCTCTTCGCCGTATCGTTCCATCAAATCGGCGCGTAAATCTAAAGTCTCATCAAACGCCAACGGGTCGTTACGGTGACTTCTTCGTAGCTCGGTCAATGACCATTTCATCGTAATCCCTCCAATGCAACGTGATAAATTATACCTGTCAAAAATAATGATGTCAAGGTAATTTCCTTGATAGTCGATCAGAATCCGCTATTTTTACGGGAATTCGACCATAATCCTGTGGGACACCGGTAATCAAGGTACGAATCGCCCCCAACCGATTATCCAAAGCGCCGGCCCCATTTAACCACGCCCGATCAGCGCGGCTGATCAGTGGCAATGCGACTTGCTTCTTAATCTGATGGAGATAAGCCTGCCCACGATCCGAATAACCTAAAACCCGCAGATATTGCGGCTCGGCGACCATCTCCGCTGGCTTGATCTGACCCAACAGATATGTTGCCTGTCGCTGTAAACGGGTATAGGTGTAGCGTTTCGTCTTCACAGCCTGCATAAAGGCTGCAAAGCTGACACTGTCGAGTGCCGCGCGCTGCAGACGATACTCGATACCCTCCGTAATCTGATAATACTGCCGCAAATCAGTCACATGACCGCTCACAAGTTGGTACTGTAACGCTGGCCAGAAATCTTCCCAGTCGGTTAGTTGAGCCGTCTGGAGTGCCGCTAGCGTGCTTGCAGGCACAACCGGGGTAATTGCCCCCCAGTCGTGTTCAAGGGCCGCAGAACGGATAGCAGTCGCACTGGCAAACGGACTCGCCGCTGTGATTGTCTGATCACCGTGCTGACTCCCCCGACGGGACAAAGGAACGAGTCGCAAGGACTGCCCCTGTTGCCGATTAGCCAACGTATAGAAGAATCCCAAGATATCATTGGGATCCTCAAGGGCAATTCCCGTTTGATCCTTGAGATAGCCTTGAAATAACTGGGCATAGGTCTGATCATAGCGCTTAAAGGTGGCCGGATCCGTCGGCAGATTTGCCATCAGGCGATCATAATCCAGGTCTGGGTGTTCGGTTCCAAAAGCTAACCAATCACACCCTAAGGCCCCTAAAATGGCCACACCACCAGCGGCAAAGAGATTCGCTGGTTGAATGGCGATCGCACTTGGCAGTTCGACCACCAGATCGACGCCACCAGTCAGCGCAGCTTGTGCCCGCTCCCACTTGTCCATGAGCGCCGGTTCACCGCGTTGGACCCAGTTACCACTCATCGCGGCCACCACCACATCAGCCCCCGTCGTGGTCTTCGCCCGACGAATCTGATCGGCATGCCCGTTATGAAACGGATTATATTCAGCGACAATCCCCACTGCATGTAACGTCATGTCCCTAGGCCTCCCGCGTAACCTCGAAGAACCAGCGAGTCGTGTCCGGCGCCACCTCGGCATTGCCAAAGTCGGCACTCACTCGTTGTACCGTGAGACCGGCTTGCGTCAAGGCTTGACGGTAATCCACGAGGTCATAAGTCCGCTCGTGATGGAGTTCCGTCACCTTACGATAATCGCCGGTTTCTTCGTTTTGCGTAAAGAAGGTCAAGTCATGTTCAGCAGCATGAGGTTCATCCTCGATGCCATAACTGGTCCAAATGAAGGCTCGTTCGTCATCCACGTAATTGTACATGTACCCCGGATAGACGTCATCCGTTTGGTGCGGCGTAATCACGTCAAAGAGGAACTTCCCCCCGACTGCAAGGTGTTGTTGCACTTGATGGAAAGCTTGCGTAACCGCGCCCAGATCGGGCAAGTAACAGAACGAGTCCGCGAAACACGTCACGGTCTGATAGGTGCCAATCATCGACAGATCGAGCATATCCCCAGCCATCAAGGGCATCGTCACTTCGGCTTCGGCAGCGTGCTTCGCAGCCAGTGTCAACATCTCTTCTGAGAGATCCAGCCCACTGACCTGATAGCCCTTCTGTGCCAATAGCACGCCCAAACGGCCACTCCCACAGGCGAGATCTAACAGGTCCCCGTCTTTGGGATCGACACGTTGGGCGACAAAATCCAGCCATTGATCGTACATGGCTGGATCAAACAATTCGTCGTAAAGCTCGGCAAAGGTTTGATAAATCATACCTCAGCCTCTACCCATTGGCTCAAGTCCACTTCAGGTGCATCAGACCAGAGCTTCTCTAAGTTATAGTGACCACGTTGGTCTCGCTGGAAGACGTGCACGATGACGTCACCCAAATCAATCAAGATCCAACTGGCTTCATTCTTCCCTTCAACGTCCTTGATTGGCACGTTGTTTTCATTCATGTGATCCACGATCTCATCGGCAATCGCTTGGACTTGTCGACTTGAGGTTGCTTCCATAATTAGGAAGTAGTCGGCCATGAGGCTAACCTTAGACATATCTAACGCGGTCATATCCTCCGCGCGCTTATTATCCGCAGCCTTAACTGCGATTTCTAGTACTGACTTGCTATCCATGCAAGCACTCCTCTCATAACTTGTTTTCGTTTATTTTAATTCTTCTGCATACCGGGGAACCCAGGCATTGTAAGTGTCCAGCGAGGCCGGGTAAACGGCCAAACTGTGAGCGACTAAATATTGTAGTGTGTGTTGGGCCTGAAAGGCCACCCCCGCACCCAAGTTTTCTGCGGTGAGTTTCCGAGCCGCATTAACACCGGGGAAGTCACGAGCTGGCTCGATGTAATCGGCCATGTACACAATCTGTTCCAGTGGCGTCATGTAGACCGCACCGGTCGTGTGGTGACGTACGGCGTTCAAGACATCTTCATCATAGATGTGAAGCTCACGTTTGATGAGTTCCGCCCCCACGACACCATGCCAAATGGCATTCCCATATTGACGAAGTTCTGCTGGTAAATGGTAAGCCGTGATCGCCGCCAAGAAGTCCTCGTCGGGCCGCTGCTTGGCGTAATCGTGGATCAGGCCAGCAATACTGGCTTTTTCTATATCAACGCCATTGGCTTGAGCCAACGAGATGGCTGTCTGTTCAACCCGCAGAACGTGCTGGAATCGTTTAGGACGCAACGCCTGCTTCAGCTCCGCAATCAGAGCCGCCCGAGTCCCAGAAAAAATATGCTGCTGATAATTTAACTCAGTCACGATATAACAGATGCTCCTTTATATAGAGGTCCACCATCGTGGGTACCAGGTAGCGCACGGATTGTCCCCGCCGAACCTGATCGCGAACCATGGTCGAACTAATCCCAATCTGGGGCACATCCACCCAAAGTACCGGATACGGCGACTCGTGAGTGAAACCCTGCCGACAGACGCCGACAAACTGTACTAATTTTAAAAGATCATTGATTCGATACCACTTCGGTAGGTAGGCAACCATGTCGCCCCCGATAATGAAGTAATATTGATTCTCCGGGTGAGCCCGGGTTAATTGCAACATCGTGTCATACGAATAGCTCTTGCCGCCCCGCTCAACTTCGGTCAACTCAAGGGCAAACCGTGGATTGTCCTTGATAGCTGCCTTAACCATGGCAACTCGGTCGGCCGCTGGAATCGCAATCTTGCGATCCACGTGAGGTGGTTCAGCATCAGGCATAAACAAAACCTTGTCGAGCCCTAACTGGGTTGCGACTTGATCGGCGATGACGAGATGACCCAGATGTGGCGGATTGAAGGTCCCACCAAGAATACCGATACGGCGTTTCTTAGCGGTCGCTGCCATTTGCGTCGCGACCTGCGTACTCGTTTGCTCTGCAATTTTAACCACGACTGCCAGGCCTCCTACATATCTTCAACGATTGATGAAATTCTTTGGTTTTCTTCATCCGTTGCTGGCCGGTACAGAACCAGGACGCGGCCAATGGTTTGGACAACTTGAATGTTTGTGTTGTCTTCGATAAAGGCCTTGGTTTCGTCAACCGTCACGTCAGCACTCTGTTGGAGATTAATCTTGATTAATTCCCGGTTTTCTAAAGCCCCGGTTAATTGATCTAACCAAGCTTCAGTTAACCCATTCTTCCCAACTGAGAAGAGTGGTCGCATGTTGTGGGCGTGGGCCCGTAAATAGCGTTTCTGTTTCCCTCGTAACAAATTGTCATCCTCCATTTAATTAAATCATTGCGCGACGTACTAGGACGCCGACTCCTGCTGGTGCCCAACCGGTCACATTGACGCCGGCGGGAACGGTAATCCAACCCAGTCCTTCAAAGACCAGATCGCTTTTTTCAGTGATTTTAAAGTCATGCGCAACCAAAGCTGGGAAGTCGTCGACATTTTCCGCATGTGGTGGCGTCAACAATTGCCCTACCTGACGGGCATAAAAGTCATCGGCATTCTCCAGCTTGGTGCGGTGAATGTAGAGATTATTTTCAAAGTAAGCCGTGAACCCAGCCTTTGGTCCCTTGGTGTAATCAAACCGAGCAACCCCACCGAAGAACAAGGTTTGTTGGTCGTTCAGTTGATATTCCTTAGGCTTAACTGGCTTCTGTGGCGTCACAATCTTGAGGTCCTTACCATCCAAGAAGTGAGCCATCTGTTGGTTTTGAATGATCCCCGGGGTGTCCACTAAGACATGGTCATCATCCAAAGGAATTTCAATCTTATCCAACGTGGTTCCAGGGAAGCGAGACGTTGTGATTAAGTCCTTCACCCCGGTGTTTTGCCGGATGATCTGGTTAATCAGCGTGGACTTCCCAACGTTGGTGACCCCAACGACGTACACGTCACGATCGCCACGGTATTTGTTGATGAGTTGAAGTAACTCGTCAACGGATTGGTTGGTCTTGGCACTCAACAAGGCAACGTCCATTGGACGAATTCCCTGTTCGTTGGCCCGCTGCCGGATCCAATCCTTCAACTTGCTACGCTTCAATGAGCGGGGCATCAGATCTTCCTTGTTCCCCACCAGTAAGACGGGGTTATCCCCGACGAAACGGTGCAGACCTGGAATCACACTCCCGTTAAAATCAAAGATATCGACAACGTAGACGATCAGTGCGTTGGCATCCTGAATCTGAGTCAGTAAGTGTAAAAAGTCATCGTCCGTCAGACCAACCGGTACGATTTCGTTATAGTGTCGTAACCGGAAGCATCGTTGACAATAGACCTCTTCCTTTTCAAGTCCCTTATCAAGCGCCGACTGTGGCGTATAGCCAGGTGCCGTCTTGTCCATCGTCTGAATAATCGCCCCACAACCAATACAGTGAAGTGGTTCGCCATCAATTAAAACGGGTTCAGTGTGTTTTTCGTTCATCAAGATCCTCCTGCCAGGTTAATTCTGGATAATTGTGGTGTAAACGCCACAAAATAACTTTTTCTAAGAGTCGATTTCCCTTGGTTATCCAAGCGTCCGACTTCAAAATCGGTTTTACTAAGACACTTCTAACGCCACTGCGATGCGCAGCCCAGACGTCAGTTAAGATTTGGTCCCCAACCATGACCGCTTCATTGCGGTTGAGGTGCCAGCGACGTAAAGCCCGTCGAATTCCCCAAGTGAGTGGCTTTAAGGCGCGGTGCACATAGGGTAAATCAAATGGGGCTACCGCCCGATCAACTCGAGCGCGACTGTTATTTGAGACCACAATCACCTGAATCCCGGCCATCTCAAGCATCGTCAACCAATGACGTAACTCGGGGGTCCCATCGGGATTGTTCCAAGCAATGAGCGTATTATCTAGGTCGGTTAACACCGCTTTGACCCCATTAGCCCGTAGTTGAGCCGGTGTCAAATCGTATATGTTCGTAACCATCCACGTTGGCTTGAATCTGGATACCATGCGGGTGACTGCCCCCCTTCGTCCAATTGCCGTTACCGGCTGTCTAGCATTTAATTATACGCAATTCCGGCCAATTTTACCACTCGTAACCGACGGGATCCACGGCTAATTTCAAGCGGTAAAACACGGACCGCGTCTCGCTGGAATAGAAGGCGCTTTCTCCCCTCAAGCCCAGCTCTTTACTAATAAAAAAGACCCCGCTTAACAGCGAAGTCTCTTTCCATCGACTGAATTAAGCAGCCAATGCTTCTTTAGCTTGGTCAGCCAAAGCCTTGAATGCAGCCGCATCATTAACGGCTAAATCGGCTAACATCTTACGGTTAACATCAATGTTAGCTAACTTCAAACCATGCATCAACTTGCTGTAGCTCAAACCATTGATCCGAGCAGCTGCGTTGATCCGAGTGATCCAAAGCTTACGGAAGTCACGCTTCGTGGCCTTACGATCACGGTAAGCGTATTGGTAACCCTTCCGAACTTGGTCCTTAGCAACCTTGAATAAACGGTGCTTTGAGCCCCGGTAACCCTTAGCTAACTTTAAAACTTTTCTACGACGTGCGCGTGTAACAGTACCGCCTTTAACTCGTGGCATAATCTTTTCCTCCTAAATCAATTCAAACATTATGTCGACATTTCGTCGACCCGAAAATCTAACGACTAGCTTACTTTTGTAATAATTGGTGGTAAGTCTTTAAAGTCGTTTCATCCATCATCCGGGTTCCACGAAGGTTCCGGCGTTGTTTCTTGGTCTTACCATGGAAACGGTGTTGCGTGTAGGCGTTACCACTCTTAAGGCCGCCATTAGCAGTTACTTTGAACCGCTTTGCTGCAGCACGGTTAGTCTTCATCTTTGGCATAATACGAAATTTCCTCCTTAAATTGGTAGCCGAAGCTACCCCATCAATTCTTACTTTTGTTCAGCGATGGGTGACAGCATGAGGAACATGCTCCGTCCATCCATCTTTGGTCGTTGTTCAACCGTAGCAACTTCAGAAGTCTCAGCTGCCATCCGGTTGAGCACCTGGCGACCAATGTCTTTATGGGTAATTGCCCGACCCTTAAACCGAATTGATACACGAACCTTTTCACCCTTAGCTAAGAACTTTTTAGCGTTCTTTAACTTGGTGTTGAAGTCATTCGTATCAATGGTAGGACTCAGACGAACTTCCTTAACACTGACCACTTTTTGCTTCTTACGTGCTTCGCGTTGCTTCTTTTGCAACTCGAACCGGTACTTCCCGTAGTCCATAATGCGGGCTACCGGTGGCTTAGCTTTCGGTGCAACCAAAACTACATCGAGGTTCGCTTCTTCAGCGATCTGTAAGGCTTCACTCTTGGTCTTAATGCCCAATTGGTCGCCGTTATCAGCGATCAGCCGTACTTCACGTGCTCGAATCCCCTCGTTGACAATCGTGTCGCTTGCTATGGTAATCCACCTCCAAAATAATCTCGAGAACTTGCAGAAATCAACCCCACAAAAAAATGCGGGAACTTTTGATGAAAATCAAACAGCTCCCGCATGAAATTCCATTGTAAAATGGAAATAACGTGCATATCCGGCCCAGTAACTTGCGTCGCTAGGCGAGAAGCGGAAGCCTCTGCTTAATTTCTCAACTTAACCATCATACCAGCTAGCCGATTCGATGTCAACGGATTTTCGCTAAAGTTCGCTAACACCGGGGGCCAGACACAAAACGTGGCCGTTTAATCGACCACGTTTCTTCTATTCTCTGGTTGTGCGCCAGAACTAAATTTGAATTTAGTTTTCTTCGCGACTGTATGAAGCAATGTCGCTCAGGATTTCCTTGACGAAGGCGTCACTGCTCATGGAATTACTGTCGTCTTCCCCGTACTTCCGGACAGAGACAGTGCCATTAGCCATTTCGTCTTCACCAACGACCAACGTGTATGGAATCTTGTGCGTTTGGGCGTCCCGGATCAGGTAACCCATCTTTTCACCACGCTTGTCGACGTTGACCCGCACATCAGCAGCCTTTAATTCAGCAGCTAACTTGTCGGCGTAAGCACCATGCTTTTCTTCGGAAACAGGAATGATGGTAACTTGCTTAGGGGCTAACCAAGTTGGGAAGGCACCCTTGTAGATTTCAGTCAGGTAAGCGGTGAACCGTTCCATGGTTGAAACCAAGCCACGGTGAATCATCACTGGACGATGTTCTTCACCATCGGCACCGACGTAGTGTAAGTCGAAGCGTTCTGGCAACATGAAGTCCAATTGGATAGTTGAGAGCGTTTCTTCGTTCCCAAGGGCCGTCTTGGTTTGGACGTCCAACTTAGGACCGTAGAAGGCTGCTTCCCCTTCGGCTTCAACGTAAGGTAAGCCAAGGTCATCCATGGCACCCTTCAACATCTTTTGCGCATTGTTCCACATTTCATCGTCATCAAAGTACTTTTCCGTGTTCTTAGGATCACGGTAGCTCAGACGGAACGTGTAGTCCTTGATATCAAAGTCTTTGTAAACCTTGACCATCAAGTCCAGGATGCTCTTGAATTCGTCTTGGATTTGTTCTGGGGCAACGAACGTGTGACCATCGTTCAAGGTCATTTCACGAACCCGTTGCAAACCACTCAGGGCACCAGACTTTTCGTAACGGTGCATCATCCCTAATTCAGCGATCCGCAATGGCAATTCACGGTAAGAACGGATGTGGTGGTTGTAAATTTGAATATGGCTAGGGCAGTTCATTGGCCGTAATTCAAGTTGTTCGCCATCGCCCATGTCCATTGGTGGGAACATGTCTTCACGGTAGTGGGCCCAGTGACCGGATTGCTTGTACAGATCCAAGTTGGCCAGAACTGGCGTGTAAACATGTTGGTAACCGTTGGCAACTTCCTTGTCGATGATGTAACGTTCGATCGTACGACGGATAGTCGCCCCGTTTGGCATCCAGTATGGTAAACCGGCACCGACCTTAGGATCAACGAAGAACAAGTCCAATTGGTTCCCGATGACACGGTGGTCACGTTCGCGGGCTTCTTGGCGCCGAGCTAAGTCGGCATCTAGGTCAGCTTGCTTGTAGAAGGCCGTCCCGTAAATCCGTTGGAGCATTGGGTTTGAGGACTTGCCTTGCCAGTAAGCACCAGCAACGGAAAGCAGCTTGAACTTCTTCACGTCACCCGTGTTAGCTAATTGAGCGCCGTCACTTAAGATTTGGTGGTCACCAATCTTTAAGAAGTTAACTTGGTCACCGTCAACTGCGTTGATCAGGTCAGTCGTGTAAGGGTCATCCTTGGCTTGGGCCAAAGCATCGGCCTTGCTGAGGACAATACGTTCGATAGCGGCCTTGTCGGCAACTAACTTTTCAACAATCACGGCAATGGCATCCAATTCATCAACACTGACTTGTTGGTCGTCCTTGTCGGTATCTACGAAGAACCCGTCTTCGTCGGCACTAACTTCACCCAAACGAATGGCTGGGAATTCCTTCTTCAAGGCAATCCGAACCAAGGCAGCCGTCGTGTTCCGCAGAACAGTCAAGCCATCTTCGTCACCCTTCGTCACGATTTCGATACTGCCATCGTGTGCGATTGGGGTTAAGTTATCAATCAATTCGCCGTCTAACTTAGCGGCAACGGCCTTTTTCCCTAAGCTAATGGAAATCGACTTTGCAACGTCTTCTGGCGTCGTGCCGGCTGGGAATTCTTTAACGTTACCATCTGGAAATTTCAATGAAATATCTGCCATAGTTTACAATCTCCCTTATTGATTTTGGGGCTGACTACGAAAAAAACCCCAGTGCCAAAGAAGGCACTGGGGACGTCATTAACGTGGTTCCACCCGATATTTTTCACGAGACTGGTCCCGTGAACTCTAATCGTCGCTAACGGAACGGACCGGTCGAAAATTTCCTTTCGACAGCTAGGAAAGCGGTAATGCTGGCGGGCGCTAAGTCGGCTTCCAATCTAGGCCGGCTCTTCCTGTGAACGACTCCGCCACCACCGTGTCTTTCGTCATAGCTCTTGTGGTTTCAAAGACTATTAAACACTTGCGGCCAAATATTGTCAAGGGATGGTGGTGAAAAAAGCCAAGATTAATTTAGTGATAACCGCCGCCTCCGGGGCGGTGGCAATGGGCTGGAACGCTGAGGGCGGACGGCTAAAGCCTCAGAGCGGTCTTTAGCCTTGTCCTTGAGCCGCTAAGAATCGCGTCTCAAGGACACCAATTCTCTAACCGGCCTGGCCCTGCCGGTAAGAGAATTCCCACAGCTGAGCCCATTGCCACCACCCCTCCGGCTCACATTTTCGTTTTTTTCAAAACGAGCCAAAACAACCACTAAAAATTTCTTACAATCTGCACTTTTTTAAAAGTCCACATGCTCTAAAACAAAAACTAGCCACTCACGACAGATAAACCCACGTGAATAGCTAGTTTGCAATTTATAGTCAATTTTACTGTGGTCGGCGGTTAACCCCAACCATCGTGATCTCCCGGGCTAAGAAACGAATCCGTTGCATCAGCCGTTGGGCCTTCAATGGTTCGTCATCCCCGCGCGTTGAGATCCGTAAATGTTCCTTCTCCAATTGCGCCATGGAGAAGTTGGAACTGAAGAAGGTGGGTAATTCTTCTTGCATCCGGTATTCCAGAATAACCCCCAGAATATCATCACGTACCCACGCCGACATAGCATCGGCCCCGATATCATCAATCATCAGGACTGGCGCCTTCTTCAATGACTCCAGCTTGTCCGCCACTCCATTTTGAGCGATGGCGTTCTTCATTTCAACGGCAAAGCTTGGGAAGTGGACTAACGTCGTGGCAAAGCCATCCGTTGCCAATTGATGGGCAACGGCCGCTAACAAATAGGTCTTCCCAACGCCGAAACTACCGGCCAGATAGAGGGCCTGGTGACGACGTTTAGGATTGGCTTCATAGGCATCGATGAAGTCCAGGGCGGCCATTAAGGCCTCGGCCCGATCATCGTCCTGATCAAAGTTGGCCAATGTGGCTTCCCGAATGCTCTTCGGCATCGCGATGGACTTCACCCGCTGACGAAGCTGTTGCTGGGCCTGACGTTCCTGCGTCTGCGCCGTTGGCACGTAGGCCACGTCGATCAAATGGTTAGAGACGATCAGTTGGGGTTCATAACCTGCCGCAAACGTTTCGCCACCCTTGGCAACCTTCGCGCGCTCCGTCACAAATTCATAGAGTTTAGCCGCCGAACGCGTCAACACATCCTCGGCCAACTCTCCCTCGTGGCCTTGTAGAAATTTTTTAACCTCGGGATCATTGGTTGCTTTCGCCATTAATTGACGGTAATTGTCATTCAGATGACGTTGATTCATCAGCTTTTGCATCGTCTTACTTAGGTCTTCCATGCGTTAGTCCTCCTTCCCCTCTTTGGATCGCTGCTCTAATCGCGCAATCCGGGCTTTTAATTGTTCCTGCTGCTTAGCTGACAGCTTGGCCTGACTCGACGTCTGGACCTGTTCACTTGGTTTCTTGGCCCACTCTGGCAAAGTCTCCTTGACCGTCGGCTGCTTCCGCGAGCGACGTGGCTTAGCGGCTGCTGCCTGGCGTTCACGGATCTTTTGAATCGCCAGCTGGGGCGTGTTGATCTTGGCCTTACTCCAGTCGTTAGCAATCGTATCCAAGAGATTCTTATTCAGCGTTGGCCGATCCTCATCCACGAGCACATGGAAGATCATCAGGTTCAACACAGATTCTGGAAACAGTTGACGACTCACGAGGTCGCGAACCACGCGTTGTTCACCGTCCGTGACAAAGCCACCATTTTTCTGCTTGATGGCTCGTAAGAAAAGTGCCGGGGCCGTCGTGCTGGCGACCTTGATGAGCGCCGCTTCTTGGCTAGAAGCTCCTGCCGACTGACTAACCGTTGGGGTCGCCGCTGACGTCGTGGTGGTCACCGTTTGCGGTGCTGACTGCCGGCCAAATTGATCGGCAATCAGTCGTTTGAATTGTTGGGGGTTAAATTGATTTGAAGCCAGATCAGTTGCCTCTCCAATGAAGCGGGCCAGAGTGGGTTCATCCAAGCCGTACATTGTAATTTCAGTAATCAGCAATGACCGATAACGACCCAAGTCTTGGGTATCAACGTACGATCGATTGAGAATCTCTCCGAGCAGTTTAAAATCAAAATCTGTGGGTTCTGTTGCCGCCGCCTCGGCTGACTCACTGGCCGGCGCTAAAGCCTGCCGAGCACTCGATACCGCGTCCGGGACATTCATAATCTGCTGGCTATTGACGTGAAAGACATCCAAAAAATTTTTGCTAATGTTTTCTTCACCCGGATCAGCGTCAATAGCAGCTGTATTGGCTGCTACCAAAGACTGATACAGCGAATCTCCTAGCATCCCCAATAACTGGACACTCAGGAGGTCATCATTAAAGAATGCCGCCGGGCTCAAGGGTGCATGCAGCTCGTAAATAAAGCTCTGTAACCCCTGTTCCGTTTTAACACGTGTGGTTAGCAGGCCCGTGGCCTCCAGCCGGAGTCGCGCGTCATAAAGATGCGAGAGGTCCATCCCCAGCTCTGCCAATAAGGTGGCATGCCGCTGATAGGTCCCCCGCTTAGGGAGCCAAAAAAGGGCCGAGAAGAGCCCCGTGGCACTCGGTCCGATGATCGGTTGATACAGTTGCGTTAGCGATTGCCAACTTTGATCGGCAACCCGATCGACCACGCGGACCAAAAAAGTGGTCTTGGGTTGTAACTGATGCCAAGAGTCTTCCATTCCCAATTTTGCCTCGCTTTATTGCTTCGACCGCTTCTGGGCCTTCTGCTTGTCTTTATCCATCATGTCTTTCAATTCATTGAAGAACACGCCGGTATCCTTGAATTGCCGATAAACACTGGCAAAACGGATGTAGGCAATCTCATCCACGTCGACCAAGCGATTCATGACATACTCCCCAATCAATTGACTAGAGATTTCATTGACGCCGAGTGCGCGAATTTTATTTTCGACTTCGTCCACGACCTTGGTCATGACGTCCATCCCCACCGGCCGCTTCTCAGCTGACCGGATAATCCCTTTTAAGATTTTTTCTCTGTTAAATTCTTCGCGGGTCCCGTTTTTCTTAATGACTAATAACGGGGTCACTTCAACGCGTTCAAACGTCGTGAAGCGGAAGCCACAGCTCTCGCACTCACGTCGCCGGCGAATGACGCGGCCGTCGTCGGTTGGCCGACTATCCACAACCCGCGACCCATTATGATGACAGTGCGGACACTGCATACGTGGTCACCTCATTTTATTTGATTACTTCGTCCAAATTTATTCGTGTCAAGCCATTTTACCACTTGTTGCCGCGTTTGAGCAATCGTTCCCCTGTTATCAATCACCACGTCGGCCGCTGCCACCTTGCGTGCGATTGGCCATTGTTGAGCTATCCGTGCCAGCGCACCCTCGGCGGTCAACCCATCTCGCTTCTGAAGCCGTTGTTGTTGCGTCGTAGCGTCAGTAGCCACGACCAAGACGTGATCAACCAGGTCAATCAGGTAACCCACCTCAAAAAAGGTCGGGGCATCGATAACCACTACCGGATCATGACGGGCCTTGGCACTCGCCAATTGGCGGGTGATTTCCGTTTGAATCAGTGGCTGGGTAATCGCTTCTAAGCGGCTGAGTTGCGTGGCGTCGTGAAACACCAGGTTACCCAGCTTTCTTCGATTCAGTGACCCATCAGGCTGACAATAGCTTTCGCCGAACGTGGCCACGATCTTGGTCAATCCTGTCGTTCCTGGTGCAACCACCTGGCGGGCAATCAGATCGGCATCGATCACGGTCAACCCGGCTTGGTGTAGCCAGTGACTGACCGTTGACTTACCGGTCGCAATCCCTCCCGTAAGTCCCCAAATTTCAGTCATAATCCAGCACCTCTAGTGCACCAGCTGGCACTGGTTGACAGTGCGGACAATAGTGTGTCCCACGTTGGGCGACCTTAATCTTTACGATCTCAGTGCCGCAACGTTCGCAAGGTTCCCCTTCGTGTCCGTAGACGTGCAACTTATTCTGGAAGTTTCCGGTCTCGCCAAAGGCATTGGAGAACGTGTGCACCGTGGTACCGTGTCCCTGAATGGCCTGGCTAATCTCATCAATAATGCTTCGCCGCAAGATCTTGAGCTGGTCAACGGTCAATTCATCTGCCGGTGTCAGGGGATTAATCTTTGACAGCCAAAGAACCTCGTCGACATAGATATTCCCTAGTCCCGCAATGCGTGACTGGTCCAACAAAAAGGGTTTAACCACCTTACGTGACTTCCCGAATATCATCTGCATGTAACTCAGGGTCAGGCTCTCTTCGGTTGGCTCTGGCCCCAGCTTCCCCAGTGACGGCAAGGCTTGATCCTCCGTCCCGGTTGGCACCAGCCGCATCCGCCCGAACTTCCGGGTATCGTTATACAGCAGTTCGCGCTGATCCGTCAGATGAAAGACCACGTGAGTATGTTTAACCAATGGACTCCCCTCTGGTTGAACATCATACTTGCCTTCCATTCTCAGGTGAGACACCATCGTCAACCCACCACTAAACCGAAACAACAGGTACTTTCCCCGTCGATCAATCCGTTCAATCTTGCGGCCGATCAGGTCCGCCGTAAATTCTTCGGCATCCGGTCGCACCATTTTGGCGTAGAACACGTCAACGTGGTCGATAGTGGCGCCTTCTACCAAACGGGTCAGGCCCCGTCGAACCGTTTCAACTTCTGGTAATTCAGGCATCGTCTCACTCCTTTACGCTATTTTGCATCGTACCAGGTTGGCCCATAGTGGCTCTCAACCTTCAGTGGAATCTCCAGCTTAATGGCCGAATCCATCACACTTGGCACTAGTTTGGACAACGTTTCGATCTCCTCAGCCGGGGCTTCGAAGATCAATTCATCATGCACTTGAAGCAACATGGTCGCTTGAAGATCCTTGATGGCGTCTTCCATCTGAATCATGGCAATCTTAATGATATCGGCGGCACTCCCCTGGATCGGCGTGTTCATGGCTGTCCGTTCGGCAAATGACCGCTGATTGAAATTACGCGAGTTGATATCTGGCAGGTAACGCCGCCGATGAGCAATCGTTTCAACGTAACCCATCTCGTGCGCCTGCTGCACCATGCGGTCCATGTAATCCTTAACACCAGGATACTCCTGGAAGTAGGTATCGATAAACGCCTTGGCCTGCTTACGGGAAATCCCGATATTTTGTGACAACCCAAAGTCACTGATGCCGTAAACAATTCCAAAGTTAACGGCCTTGGCCTGGCGCCGAATATTAGGCGTGACTTCCTCGTCCGGTCCCATCTTAAAGATCCGCCGGGCAGTTGCCGCGTGAATATCTTCGCCTTCCCTGAAGGCTTCTTGCATGTTGGCATCGTGGCTCATGTGGGCGAGCACCCGCAATTCAATTTGCGAATAGTCAGACGAGAAGATTTGCCAACCATCGTGCCGGGGGATAAAGGCCTTCCGAATGGCCCGTCCCTCTTCGGTTCTCACTGGAATATTTTGTAAGTTTGGATCAACTGAAGACAACCGACCAGTCTGAGTCAGTGTCTGCAGGTAACGCGTATGCACCTTCTGATCCTTTGGGTGAATCACCTTCAAGAGACCTTCGACATAGGTCGATTGGATCTTGGCAATCTTACGATAACGCAAGATGTTCTCAGCAATCGGCGCATCTGAAGCTAATTTCTCCAACACACCCACTGCCGTCGAATAGCCAGTCTTGGTCTTCTTGATGACCGGTAAGCCCATCTTTTCAAAGAGAATGTGCCCGAGTTGCTTAGGTGAACCGATATTGAATTCCTCACCGGCTTCGTTATAAATGGTCTGTTCAATTTCGGCCAGCTGTTCGGTAAACTTACTACCCATGGCTTCCAACTCACTGGCGTCCACCGTAATTCCGGCAACTTCCATGCGAGCCAACACGAAGCTCATTGGCAATTCGATGTCGCGATACAACTGATCTTGATCGTTTTCCTTTAATTCGGTTAATAATTTTGGCCGCAAGTCGGCGATTGCCTGAGCCTTCCGTGCTAAATGACTGAACAGCACTTGGTCGTCGGTTGGAATGGCCCGCTTGGCACCCTTGCCATAGACGTCTTCATCCAAAGCCACTTGCTCGTCGCCATGTTCATGCGCCACTTGGCCCAGATCATTACTGTTGTCGTAGGTATTTAACAGGTAAGAACATAACAGGAGGTCACCGTCGACCCCCGCTAAGGTCACGCCTAAGCGATTCAAACCCACGTACGTCCGCTTAGCGTCAAAGACCTGTTTAGCCACGTCAGCGGACTCTAAGAGGCCTTTAAGTGGAGCCTGTGCCAATAGGCTGACATCTCGGCTGACCCACCAGTGTTGATCGGTGCCGATGACGAAGCCCACGAAGTCTGCCAGGTGATAGTTATCCCCGTCCATTTCCAGATAGAAATCACACCCAGCCGAAAAGTCTGGCAACTGATCACAGTTGTCGGCCGTTAACGTGGTAAAGGTAATGGGCTTGAGTTCAGCGGTATCCGTCAAAGGTTCACCGCCATCCCCCATCTGGGCCAAGAACTTCTTAAAGTTCATCCGCCGATAGAAGTCGACCAGCTCATCATGGTTGTCGCCTTCATAAACCAGATCGGCGACCTGTTTAGTCACAGGGGCATCGCGCTTGATTGTCGCTAAGGTCTTTGACAGCAAGGCTTGTTCATGGTCAGCAATCAAGTGTTCCTTGAGTTTCTTGGCGGTAATCTCGTCGATATGGTCGTAGACACCCTCAACGCTGCCGTACTTGCTGATCAGATCAACGGCTCGCTTAGGTCCCACACCAGTGACTCCAGGATAATTATCGGAGTTATCCCCCTGAAGCCCCTTGATATCAATAATCTGAGCTGGGGTAACACCCATGGTTTCCTGGACGTAAGCCGGCGTGTAATGTTCAACATCGCTGACCCCTTTCTTAGAAATCGCCACCGTTGTATGGTCGTCGGCAAGCTGCGTCAAATCCCGGTCTCCGGTCACAATGGTCGTGGTGAAGCCTTGTTCCCCAGCCTGCTTGGCAAGGGTTCCGATAATGTCGTCGGCCTCAAAATTTGGCAATTCGTAAGTTTGGATTCCCCGGTGTTCTAAGAGTTCCTTTACGTAAGGGAACTGCTCGGAGAGTTCGGGTGCGGTCTTGGGCCGGCCACCCTTGTAGTCGTCATACATTTTGGTGCGAAACGTGGTCTTCCCGGCGTCAAAAGCAACCAGGGCGTGCGTAGGCTTCACCGTCTTCAGCATCGTCTCTAACATCGTGTTAAAGCCGTAAATTGCGGTCGTGTGGAGCCCCTCACTGTTGGTAAATGTGCCTAACGCCGTGTACAACGCGTAAAACGCCTTAAACGCAACGCTGTTACCATCGATTAATAAAAGTCGTTTCTCCACCATAATGCGCTCCTTTCGAGCAACCGGCTCCGGTCGTTCGAGTATTCTGTTTACATTCTACCAAAAAAGAATGAGAATTCGAAATAATAAAAAACGAAGTTCCAGGAGAGTCCTGAAACTTCGTTCGAAGTGGGTCCTGCTTAGTCGCGACTGCCACCAAACATCCCAAAGATTTGTAAGAATTGTAAGAACAAGTTCACAAAGTCGAGGTACAGTTGTAAGGCCCCGTTAACGGCTAATCCGTTCACAGAAACCTGGTCGCCGTACTGCAGGTACATTCTCTTCATCCGTTGCGTATCCCAAGCGGTCAATGCCGCAAAGACGATCACAGCGACGAACGAGAAGATAAAGGCGATGAGTTGACTTCTCAGGAACAAGTTCACAATCATCGCGACAATTAACCCAATGAGTGCGGCCGAGGCCTGCGTCCCAACTTTGGTCAAGTCACGCTTGGTCATGGCCCCCATAGCGGCCATCGAAAGGAAGACAGCGGCACTGGAAACAAACGCAGCGGCCATGGTTTCACCCGAGTAGATCATGCTATACATCGAGATCACAGCACCAGTCACCATGGCGTAAACCATGAGGCCAACGAAGGCCACGGTTGGTCGTTTCATGGATTGGCCACTAATCACGAATGGCAGGATAATCCAGACGATCAACGGAATAAAGAGGCTCCCGCCGCGCATGTTGGTAATGGAGACGCTGTACATGTTCATGGCAAATGCAGTTGCCGCTGAAACCAGTACGGCGAGACCCATCCAACCGAACATCTTGGTCATAAAACCATTCAGACCGACCTCGGTGTTAATCGTCTGACGGGGCTGCTGTTCATAATTGTTCATTCAAACGCTCCTTCTTTCAAGTCAATTCCCGGCTTAGCTATCACCATGATAGCTAAGTGTTCCGGTTGATTAAGGACCATTTTATCAAATCTATAATGAATTACAAGTATTCTGTTGCCAAGCCAATCCTCACATACAGTCCTTAAGCCTGACCAGCGCCACCTTCATTATCGGCCTCACCACGGGCCCAAACTCGGTTGGCATAGACCGCGTTAAAGAGTAAGGCGACCTGTAGCGCCACTTGGGATAGGTTGGCCCCCAGGCTACCCACGGTCGATGACCCCATCAGGAGTTGCCCTGTCAGGATACTCCAGTAGATCACGTTGGCCACATTGACCACGATCCATAACGACCAGTTCTCCTTAAATTTCAAAATATAAAGGACCTGTGCGATCAAGCTCACCACGAAGTTAATGGAATCAAAGTAAGGTAACTGCCCATTTAAAGCGGCCAAGACTACCCAGCCAATACCCCAGGCCACAAAGGCCCCTAGAAAGATCCAGCGGCGCACCTGTGGACTAAAGCCACGGGTCGCCTCATCGTGACCCCACATTACCCAGCCAATAGGTTGGGAGATGACGTAAATGATATCCATGGCAAAAGACCCATAGGCATGACTGATCCAGGCGACATAAGTCATCGCCAAGCACTGAATCAGCCCAAAGATAAATGAAATCTTGCGCCCCTTCATCCCATAAACCAGACAAAGTACCCCACCCACGCCGGAGATCATGCCGATAACACTATCAGGCACGACCAGATAAACGGCCAGTTGGAGTAACAAGAGCACACTCACGTACCCCACTTCAAATTTTTTCCAATTCGTAAAGAGCTGGTCATACCACCAGCCATGTTTCGCTGTTGTCATAAATATTAACCCCTTTATAAGGTGCCCCCGCACCGATTTGTCATCCAGTAATACCATAGCTGCCGGTCAATTACTAGCCACCGATGGCTCTGTCGAACCCGAGCAAGGATGGCCGACCCGCGGTAACTCGGGACGGCCACCCCATAAGGGAATTTATAGGGAAATTATCATCAGGGGTTGTTTTCGGAATATGAGACTAAAATACCCGCCAACCAAAACGGTTAGCGGGTCCTCTTGATATAAATTTAGTTATTCTTCAAAGATAAATGACTTAATAACTCTTCATAAGCACGTTCGTACTTCTGAACGTCACCGGCACCCATGAAGACCACCACAGCGTCGTGGAAATCCAATAATGGGGACATGTTGTCCACCGTCAGGATCTCGCCACCCTTGGCAATCTTAGCCGCCAGATCCTTGCTGGAGACGGAACCGTTGCTTTCACGAGCAGAACTGAAGATGTTGGTCAGAAAGACCTTGTCAGCCAAGTTGAGGCTCTTGGCAAAGTCGTCCATCAACGCAATCACCCGGCTGAAGGTGTGGGGTTGGAAGACCGCGATAATTTCCTTATCAGGATACTTCTGACGAGCCGCATCCAGTGTGGCCTTGATTTCAGATGGATGGTGGGCATAATCATCGATAATGGTCATGTCGGCTACCTTGCGTTCGGCGAACCGACGCTTAACCCCCTTGAAGTCGGCCAGTTCACGTTTGATTTCGGCCATATCGACCTTTTCAAAGTAAGCCACGGCAATAACGGCCAGACTGTTCAGCACGTTGTGTTCCCCGTACAGGTGAATTTCAAAGTTTCCTAAGTTTTCATCACCATGAACCACATCAAAGGTTGAACCGGTCGTTGACCGCTTAACGTTGACGGCTCTGAAGTCGTCGCGTTCGCTGGTCCCGTAGTAGTATACCGGGACGTTGGTCTTCAACTTCCGTAATTCTGGATCGTCACCCCAAGCAAAGATCCCCTTCTTAACCTGGTTAGCCCAGGTCTCAAAGGCACTGTAAACATCGTCGATACCCGTGTAATAGTCGGGGTGATCGAAATCGATGTTGGTCATGATGGCATAGTCTGGCTTGGTAGCCAGGAAGTGACGCCGGTATTCATCGGCTTCGTAAACGAAGAACCGCGCGTTGGGCGTTCCCTTCCCGGAACCATCCCCAATAAGGTAAGACGTTGGGGCGATACCACTCAACACGTGAGACAAGAGTCCCGTCGTACTGGTCTTCCCATGCGCACCGGCAACCCCAATACTGGTGTAACCTTCGATGAGGTGACCAAGGAATTCATGGTACCGGTAAACTGGCAGACCCATTTCACGGGCTTTTTTAATTTCTGGATGATCATCGGTGAACGAATTGCCGGCAATAACCGTCAATCCCTCGTGGATGTTTGCTTCGTCAAAAGGCAGAACCTTAATGCCTGCCTTCTCCAAGCCACGTTGCGTGAACGTGTACTGCGTGATGTCTGATCCCTGCACGTTAAAACCCTTATCATGTAAAATCAAGGCGAGGGCACTCATCCCTGATCCTTTAATACCTACAAAGTAATACACCGTTGCGTTATCCATTAATGATCCTCTTTTCTACTCTCTGCGGTGGGCCACCGGACTATTCCCTGCCGTTCGAGTGACTCTAATTCCATTCTAGCATATCCCCCCACCCCATAAAAGAACCGTGCGGTCAATGGTTAGTGAGGAGTATTCACTCTATGATGAAAATGGTGCATTCTGGTCATGGGGTTCCGGTAAATCTTTCCCCAGGTCTTCTGGTTTCAAATAAACTTCACGAGGCTTAGACCCGTGCTGTGGTGAGACATAGTGATGGCGTTCCAAGTCATCGATCAGGTTAGCTGCTCGATTGTAACCAATCGAGAAGACCCGTTGGAGTTTAGACGTGGAAACCGTTTGTTCGGCTGCCACATATTCTAACACCTTCGGTAACAGGTCATCCTGATTTTCCTCGGCGGTCTCCCGTTTTAGGAGGCCTTGCGGTTCAAACGCATAATGCGGTTGTCCCTGAGTCCGAACAAAGTCGGCCACGGCATCCACTTCGGATTCCACGAAGGCCCCTTGCAGACGCATCGGTTGACTGGCCCCGTTGCCGAGGTACAGCATATCCCCGCGTCCCAACAAGTTCTCGGCTCCAGCGGTATCCAAGATGGTCCGCGAGTCGATTTGACTGGACACCATGAAGGCAATCCGTGTGGGGATATTGTTCTTGATCGTCCCAGTCACAATGTCAACACTTGGTCGTTGCGTCGCAACCAACAGGTGAATGCCGGCCGCTCTGGCCTTTTGCGTAATTCGCACGATGTAATCTTGAACTTCACTAGCTGCCATCATCATCAGATCGGCTAATTCGTCGATAATGATGACGATGTAAGGCATCTTGAGTCCGGGTTCGTCATTCGCGTCGGCCCGATCGTTGAACTGTTCAATGTTACGAACGCCGGCCGCTGCCAACTTCTCATAACGTTGATCCATCTCGGTAACCACCCATTTCAGAGCGGCCGCCGCGGCCTTGGGGTCGGAGATGACAGGTGCCAACAAATGTGGCAACCCGTCATACGGTGCCATTTCAACGGCCTTCGGATCAATCAGTAACAACTTAACTTGTTGTGGATTTGCCTTATACAAAATGGACAACAGCAAGGAGTTAATGAAGACACTCTTACCGGAACCCGTGGCTCCGGCAATCAAGCCATGTGGCATCTTTCGCAGATCAGTGACTTGTGGTTTCCCAAAAAGATCGACCCCAAGCGCAACTGTCAGTGGGGACTCGCTCTTCTTAAAGGCTGGTGAATTCAACACTTCGGACAACATGACTGGTCGAGACTTCAAGTTAGGAATTTCAATTCCAACCGTGGTCTTTCCGGGAATTGGGGCTTCGATCCGGATATCCTTGGCGGCTAATGCGAGCTTCAGGTCATCATTTAAATTCGTAATCTTATTCACCTTAACGCCCAGCGCTAAGCTGATCTGGAATTGTGTGACGGTTGGTCCAACCGTCCAATCTGTGACGTGTGCGTCGACGTGAAAGGCGCTCAACGTGGCGTCGAGGACCTCTGCCTGATGCTCAATCCACTCGTCTAAGGCAGCCTCATCCGGAATTACCGGTTGTGGCAGGAGTGAGATATCGGGGAAGTGGTACCCGCGTTCCGGTGTCTCTGCTTCGGTCGTGGTCTCGGGAGTCGTTGGCCGATCAAAGAGGGCCAGATCACGCTGATCGTTCCCCTCTTCTTGCATGATGTCACCCAACGAATGACCTAATCCACGGGCCGGCTTGGCCTTTGTCGATGCAGGTGTTGCCGCCGTCTTCTCCTTTGGGGCTTGGGTCCGCTCTAAGAGCTGTGCGACTTCGGCCGGTTGTTCTGCTACTGAGGAGTCTGCCGTCTCGTGAGTGGTGTCACCAGTCGCCGACGTTTCCAGGCCTCCGGCAGCCGAGCTTGCACTCACGGGCGCCTCGCTATCCGACGTGTCATTGGCTTCAGTAACCCCTGAGCCCTTATCGGTTGCCTGAACAGCCTCACTAGCTGGCTGACCAGTCGTCTCAGGCGTTGCTGAGCCTGGGTCATCTTCACTATTGTCCAGTTGGGTATCTTCAACCTGTGTTGTTTCAGCTGTTGCAGTCGCCTTAACTGTCCCGACCGGCAAATACTCTGGGCTGTTGCCGTCATACAACTCATCTGACTCAGTCACGGCGTTGGCTTGTGAGGTTGCGTCCTCAGTTGGATAGAAGACCTCAACTGGTGCTGTGTATTTTTCATCAGTAGGCGTTGAGACAGGTGTCGCGTCCACCGCTGGTTCTGTGGCCGCTACCGCCGCCGACTGGTTCGATGTAACCGCAGTTGGCGTTTTCGCAGCAATCGCTTCTGACTCCGTTGATGCTGAACTGGCTTGTGTCGCGACCTCAGTAGCCGGAGTGGCCTCTGGCAAATCACTCGCCTTGCCAAACAGGAAAAAGCTGCTGTCATCCTTTTTGAGTCCTGCAACTAACTGTTGATACCGTTGCCGCGAACGTCGTGTCGGCCGCGACCAATGGAGTTGCTTAGGAACTTGAGTGACTTGAAATGGCCGATAACTCTGATTGGCACTACCGACGACGGGTTCATCCGTCACAGGTGATACTTGACGTTGTGGCGTCACCTTGGGTTGGGATTGTCGGGCAGTCTCATGCTGACTTCTGGCCTCTCGTTGCCGTTCTGCAACGCGCTCTTGTTCTTGCTGCTTCCGTAATTTTAGGCGTTCATTTCGTTCCTGACGATGCTTCACCAACCACTGTGCCCGGTCGTCGGTGGTATCTTCTAATTCCTCCGCGGAGGGTTTTACCGCAAATTTACGGAAAAACGCTGGTCCATCATAGTGCTCCATGTTTCTTCCTCCTTGACAAGCCTGCCACTTGCCGAAATTCTTTGCCATGGGAGGAGACGCCGTCAATTTGACGGCTAACGTACTCATTCCCGCTTTAAACTTCGATTGGTTAAACCGAAGATTCCTAGTCATTACAAATCGTGACTTTTCGGCCAACAACGGCGCGTAGCCATCGTTGATCAGACACCCTAGCTTGCAGTGCCACTTTGCCTAAAAGCCAATCTCCCCTATTGTACACAAAAAAGCGGGCCGCCGACAAGGGCTGACTCGCTTTCGTAATGTTTCTTAAGCATTAAAGATTGATTGTCCCCGTTCAAAATCGAAGGGTTCACCGACAACGTAATCGTCTGGTAAAATCAAGGCACCCGGGCGTTGAGGGGCATTCGCCAACTTCAACTCACGGCCGGAACAAATCATGCCATCACTCTCGACACCCCGCAAGGCACCGGGCCAAATAATCAAACCACTAGGCATCATGGCACCAACTTTGGCCACAACCACCTTGATATCGGCTTGCATATTAGGCGATCCACTTACGATCTTTAACGTTTGATCGTGGTCCACCACTGTTTCGGTCACTAACAAGTGATCGGAATCGGGGTGTGGTGTCGCCGTCTTAACGTAGCCAACCACGAACTTAGGGTCGGTATCCGCTACTAACTCGCCAGCGAAACCAGCCGCCTCGAGCGCGTCATTTAACGCCGCCACGTCAGTCTCGGTCAGGTGGATCTGACCGTTACCTGAAATGTCAGGTAAGATCTTGGAGATAGCCAAGAAGTTATAGCCCAGAGTTTGTTCAGTTTCTGGATCGTAGATTCTGGCAACACCATCACGAACGGTATGGGCCTGTTTTGGTGTATCTTGAGCAACAATAACAATTAAAGTGTCCCCTAACTCACGGGGATTGTAACTAGCAATTAACATGTCGGGATCCTTTCCAACGGTTTAGTCAGCGTTGGTCGCTAACGAATTAATAAAGTTTTCTACTTCAGTCTGAGTCTTCCGGTCCTTGTTGACCAATCGACCAATTTCATCCCCATTTGAGTAGGCAATGAAACTCGGAATACCAAAGACGTTCAGTTCGGCAGCGAGGTCAATGTTCTCATCTCTGTCGACCGCAATAAACTTAAAGTCGGGATATTCAGCTTCAATGGCAGGCATTTCTGGTTTGATGAACGCACAGTCCGGGCACCAAGTGGCGGAGAAGAATAGCATCGTCTTGCCGTCTTTAACGACGTCCTTCAGTTCTGCGGCTGACATTTTAGGTAATTGTTCCATGAATAAGCACTCCTTTATTTAAGTTTAAAAATTTTCACAAGCACCATTATAGCACGCCCACAACATTTTTCACTATTTTTGCCTTTTTACGGGAACTTCCCTACGAAGATTGCTATACTAGGGGCAGATAAACAGATGATATTGCTCAGCAATAACTGCTAAGGAGGCGGTAGGATGACTGCTAAGAATGGACAATTGTATCAACTCAGTCTCACCGGAGTCATCGGCGGGTTAATGGGCATCTTCATCACACGCGTCTTTGGTGGCGGTTTTCCCTTGAACCCCGATATGATTCTGGAACAGGTCAAGGCCCAGTTCCGTCACGAATCGCCAATTGAGGGTAGCTGGATTGAAAAGCACGCCGTACCGTTCCAAAAATTTGCCGTTAAAACCCAAGTTTACTATGGCGGCATTACCCGCTATGAGGATGACCAACTCGTTCAGTATCAGTTCATTGCCGATGCCAAGACGGGAAGCGTCCTCGACATTCACCGCTTATAATCAAGCAACTTATCACTAACCTAAAGGAGGCTCAGGATCGCAACGATCCTGAGTCTCCTTTTTTAAGTCTTATTTTGCTTTTGCATGGTTCTGCATGTCTGTCCGCACAATCAGGACATCACAGCTGGCATTAGCCACGACGTAGCTTGCCGTGGAACCCATTAACATCCGTTCCACCACATTGGCCCCGGTCGCACCGAGCATGATCAGATCAGCTTGGTATTCCTGAGGCAACGTCTTCGCTAAGTCGACCTTGGCGTGGCCATAGAAGACCGACGTCACAACCTGTTTGACCCCTGCGTCTTGTGCCTTTTGCCGATACTCATCAACGGTGTGTTCCCACTGTTGACGAGCCTCGTCCATGACTTCTTGGTCAACATACCCGAAACCAACCTGGGTATTTTGACCAATGCCAACATAGTCGCCCCCACTCATAATGGTGACAATGATTAATTCAGCATCATTTCGTTCTGCGACAGCGATGGCTTTCTCCACCGTGCGCTTGGATTGACGGGAACCGTCAACCCCCACGAGAATTCGCTCATAACGTTTGGCCATCTGTACCACTCCTTTGTGGGCCGCTGGACTTCCTACTTCGTTAACTCGTAGATGGCTTGCCCGTAAATGGCCATGGCCTTCAACAAATCAGCTTCTGGTTGAAATTCATCGGCCTGGTGCATGGTGTCTTGCGTGCCGGGGAAGAGAGCCCCAAAGGCCACGCCACGCTTCATCAACCGGCCGTAAGTTCCACCGCCGACAACTTCTGGTTGGGCGTCGTTGTCACCGGTCTGCTCGCGATAAACATTCATCAAGGTCTTCACAATTGGGTCTTCTGGGTCCACATAGTGCGGAACCATTTCTTTACCCTGTTCAACGGTCACGTTCATGGTTGCCGTGGCTTGTTGTAAGCCCGCTAGGATCTGAGCGGCACCGGTACCGGTTGGGTAACGGAAGTTAGTGTTGATTAAACCACCCTTGCCGGCAGTGAACTGCATGATCCCCACGTTCATGGTCAGGTCACCCATCACTTTATCCGTGAAGGCAATCCCTAATTTATTAGCACGTGAGTCATCATGAAGTTCGTTAGCCAACAGGCTCAGGAAGTCGGCAGCATCCCCACCAAAGGCGTAGCTGGTTAAGAAGCTAGCCAGGTAAGTTCCGGCGTTGATCCCGTTCTTCGGTTCCATCCCGTGAGCGGCCTTACCAATCACGTGGAAGTGAATTCCGGAACCATCGACATTAACATCCCCGGTCACTGGGGCTTCATCGAGGAAGGCCGTGAAGTCTGTGACCATTTGTTCATTGTCGGCGGTTTCAACGGTTGCCTCGGCATCCCGTGGCACCATGTTTTCTCTGAGGCCAGCGTCAAATTCAGTCAAGGTGAAGTCACCGGAATTGCTACCCTCAAAATGGCTTTCGAAGGTCACATTTCCCTTTTCACCGTTGATTAGTGGGAACTCAGCATCAGGCGAGAAGCCCAACGTTGGGGCTGGTTCGAGGTCGAGGTAATGGTTCATCCCCGTCCAATCGCTCTCTTCGTCAGTCCCAATGATAAAGCGAATTTTGATCTTAGGCATGATGCCCTCGTCCTTTAACATCTTCAAGCCATAATAAGCAGCTAATGCAGGTCCTTTATCATCAGAGGTTCCCCGGCCATACAAGTTACCGTCCTTGGCCGTCAATGTGAAGGGATCGGTGTGCCAGCCCTTACCAGCGGGCATCGCATCGGCGTGACCCAAGATTGCCAAGGTGTCGTCACCTTCACCGTATTCTACGTACCCGACCAGGTTATCGAGATTCTTAACCTCAAACCCATCGCGTTGCGCCAATCCTAAGAAGGCGTTTAACGCCTTAGCTGGACCAGGGCCTAACGGATAGTCTTCAGTCGCTTTAGAATCGTCGCGGGCACTGTCAATACCGACTAATGTGGTTAAGTCAGCAATGTAGGCGTCGCGGTACTTTGCAGATAATTGTTGCCAATCAATTGCCATGATTGGACCTCCCTATAATTTATTCGGACCTCATCGTCCAACTTTACTTACCGTCAATTCTAGCATACCCACCGTCAATTGTAAGCCGTTTTCCCTTAGTAAAATGCTATACTGAAAGCGAGAACATCTGTCAGGAGGCTTTCACATGGAAACGTTATCGCCAAGTATTTTAACCCGCACTATTCGTCAACGGCCGGCAGAAAGTCACAAGGGCACCTATGGTCGCGTCACTCTAGTGGGCGGCAATGCCAATTTCGGCGGCGCCATCATCATGGCTAGTGCCGCAGCCGTCTACTCCGGTGCCGGCCTCGTCACTACGGTCACCGACCCCAGCAATCAGTCGAGCCTGCATGCCCGGTTACCCGAGGCCATGTTTGCCGACCTCGGCAATCTTCATCAGCTCAGAGACCTGGTAAGCACCGCTGACGTCGTTGTGGTCGGACCCGGCCTTGGGACCGATGAGAGCAGTCTAATGGCCTTAAACGCCACTTTTAGTGCCATACACGCCGAGCAAACCGTTGTGATCGACGGTTCAGCCATCACACTGATTGCCAGCCACCACCTCACTTTGCCCGCGGCTCGCTTAGTGATGACCCCCCACCAAATGGAATGGCAACGATTAAGTGGCTTAGCCATTGCCGATCAAACGGTCACAAACAACCAGGCGGCCGTGGCTGACCTGAAAGCCACGGTGGTGGTCAAATCCCATCGCACCCAGATTTACACGCCAAACGGCGTCTATGAAAATCCCCTGGGAACGCCGGCCCAAGCAACTGGGGGCATGGGTGATACCCTTGCCGGCATGGTCGGTGGCTTTCTGGCGCAATTTGCCAACCCCACCGATGCTGTGCTCGCAGCGGTTTACAGTCATAGCGCCATTGCCGAAGAGTTGGCCGCGACCCAATACGTCGTCTTACCCCATCAGATTATTACCGAAATTCCACATTTCATGAAAACGCATGAAGCAAACTAAAACACAGTGATGATAGCGGTTATCATCACTGTGTTTTTTAATTGGCTAATTTACCGTGGTATCCCTCAACGTAGGCCTCGTAGTGGTCGGCCTTCTCCTTGATGAGATCGTACGTGTGTTGAATCTCATCAAGCCGCTGGGCAATCGTGGCCAACTGCTCGTGCAAGAGATCCTTACGTGCCTGAAGTGTCACATCGCCCTGTTTAAACAACGTGAGATATTCGATCAGATATTCAATACTAACGCCAGCCTCTCGCATGCACTTGGCAAAGGAAATCCAATCAAGATCCTCTTCATCGTAATCCCGATAACCCGCTGCATTACGCGTCACTGGTGGGATAGCCCCCTCCCGTTCCCAATAGCGCAGGGTATCAGCGGGAATATCAAATTTTTCAGAAACTTCTTTAATCTTCATCATGCCCCTAGTTTACCATGGCTGGTCAGTCGGGCCTACCGTAAATTCACTAACGTTGGTATCGGCTGGTTGGTCGATGGCAAAGGCAATCACACTTGCCACACGATCGGGACTGATTTGGTATTCATCATACAAAGCCTGTGCTCCCTTGAGGGTCGCCGAGTCGGTCGTCGTTGCCAATAATTCCGTCTTAATGGCCGCAGGATAGATCGTGGCCGTCCGAATATGACTGTTCTCCTGAGCAGATTCCATTCGCAGAACTTCCATCAGGTCACGGACGGCCCACTTGGTTGCCCCATACACGGCACCACCGGGGTAGGCCTTGAGACCGGCAACGGAAGAGGTCGTAATGACATGTCCGGACTTTTGGGCCTTAAACGTTGGTAAGACGGCGGCAATCCCGTTGAGCACTCCCTTAATATTGACGTCCACCATACTGTTCCATTCATCCGTCTTCAACTCAGAAAGTGGTGAATTAGGCATCAGACCAGCATTCAGAAAGATCACATCGAGGCGACCAAAGGTGTCCTTGGCAAATTGTACGATCCGTTGATTGGCAGCCGCATCGGTCACGTCAATCGTCTGATAGGCTGCCGTGCCACCTGCCGCCTCAATCTCTTGAGTCAACGCTTGAAGCTTGTCCTCCCGGCGTGCGCCTAAGACCAGCTTGGCTCCCTTGCTGGCCAACAACTTGGCCGTGGCGGCCCCAATTCCAGAAGAAGCCCCTGTAATCAAAACAACTTTATCTTTAATCATCGTTAAAAACTCCCTTTCGAAACTTAATGACCACAGCATAAACCTTGGAGTCGACTCAAAGGCAAGTGAAAAGAATGACTTATTTTCAAAAAGTAGGCATACAGATCGAAAAAAATAGACCGCACTGGAATAAATTCCAAGTGTCGCCTACCTCTTGTTGCATTTAAATTTTAAAGGCTCTAATCGTTTTTCAGCAGCTCATCCTCATCGACCAATGGTCCGGCAAGATTATCAATCTCATCGGGATACAAGCCGCGATAGGAAGACACGGAGAGGTCAACCGGCAACCGTAGTGGCCCAAAAGCCACGCGGCTGACCGGTCTATCGGCCCCCTGGAGGTTAGCCAAGGTGGGTACCCCAACCGCTAAATCACGCGTCCGCGCTAAGACAGTCGTCACCTGATGAATCTTATTGGGCATCAAGTCCACTTGTTCAAACGTGAGATCATTATCCAATGCCGGTAATTCTGATACCACACCTGTCAAACGAACACGTAACGTGCTCAGCCAGTCTTGGCTGGCGACGTCTTGTAGAAATTGGTCATCATCACTGACAATCACGAGTCCCGTTGCCTCTTTTGGCAGATCGGAGAAGACCTTTAATGCCTGCTCACGGTCTAGGGCATTTAACAACCCACCGAGACTATGGGGCACCGTCGCGTCCAGGTTCAACTGGACGCCGACTGGCTTATTGAAAACCAAATAACTCGGTTGCCGCCCCGTGACCGGGCGCCCGTCAACCCGCACGTCGTCTTGTTCCGTGACCGACGTTAATGGCGAATCAATCGCTGTTTGATTGACAGTGACACGTCCCTGACGCAACAGTCGAAAAACCTGACGTCGTGTTCCTTGATGGAAATCCGTTAGGTATTGGTCAATCCTCATCGTATTGCCTCCCTAGTGAATGTGTAGCCGGCGCCGTAGCCCGGCAACTCGTGATCCCAGGATATCATCTGCCAGACGGCTCTTCAAGACCATGTAGACGTAGAAATAACCCCCAACGAGGGCGGCTACGATCGTAATTAGGAAATTAATGGTGCGGCTTTCACTGCCCATCAAACCACCAATCAACGTGATCGCACGAGCCAAGGCAAAGGTTCCCAAGGCTGCCATCAAGATACCGTTGGTGCGTTTGGCGATCTGAGCATAGTTAATCCCGAATTGCACATCAAGTGAATGAATAATCAGGTAACAGGTTACAAACAGCCCGATCCCGGTAGCCACCAGGGGCCCAAATGCTCCAAGAAAGTAAACCAGAGGCCACTGAACGACAAATTTCACAATCGTTCCCACGGCAAAGTAGCGGACCGCCCGTTTGTTTTGCGAGATCCCCTGCATCAAGGCCGCCACCACCGTGTACAACCCTAATAGGATTGACAGGTAAGACGAGAAAGCCAGAATGGATGACGCTAATTTTTCTTGGGTTGGACCATAGAAGATAATGTTCAATGGCCGTGAGACAGCCGACATCCCCAAGGCACTGGGTAACATGACGAATTCAAACATCAGAAAGGCATTGGTCAATTGACCAGAAATCTCGCGCTTGTTGCCTCGCGTATAGGCTTCCGACAATAGTGGGACAACAGTCACTGCCAAGGCCGAAGCCAATGAAATCGTAATCATAATCAACTTGTTCGCGTTAACCCCGAAGAGTGCGAAGAGGTCATTCAGATGTTCTGCCGAATAGTTCCCCGCCATATGCATGATGGGCGCAAAGGTATATTGGTCAATCAATTGGAAGATCGTAATACCGGCTCCCAAAACCACGAATGGCACGGCCTGCGCGATGATTTCTCGATACAGCTGAGAAGCTGGTACGACCAATTCATTATTACTGTTGGCCACCAGATCCTGAAACTCACGCCGACGACGCCAATAGTAAACGCCTAAGATCAGCAGACCACCTAAGGCCCCCACTGCGGCGGCAAAGGTTGATTGCGACACGGCTGTGACCCAGTTGCCCTTCATCACTCGCATGATGATAAACGCTGTCAGGAGCATGTAGATGACCCGAATCAGCTGTTCCACAAATTGCGAAATTGCGGATGGTGCCATTTGCTGGAATCCTTGGAAGTAGCCTCGCGTCAGACTCATCGTGGGAATAATCAAAATTGCCCAAGATAAGGAATGTAGGACTGGAATCAGATGCTCATCACCACCGGTAAATAGCGGCGCACCGAAGTACATCAGAGCCGCGATCCCAATCCCGGTCGCAATGGCAATCTCCAGACCCCGTTTGTAGAGCCGGACACTGACCCCATATTCATTGAGGGCATTGTAGTGGGCGACCTGTTTGGCAATGGCCGAAGGTACCCCCGCAATCGCTGCGATCAGGAAGAAACTATAGATATTGTATCCCTTACCATATAGCGCGTTACCTTGAAGATAGAAGGCACCGAACCAGATGTTCCACGGAATAATATAGACTGCCCCGAGAATTCTTGAAAAGATACTTCCCGCAGTCATCCACGCCGATCCCGCAACCATTTGGTCTTGCGCACTGGTGGTTTGACTCTCCGTGTTATCCCTTGCCGACATTTGACACCCTACTTTCAATTTGTAAATTCAACAGTTCCGTACTCAACAATCGTCGAGCTAATCAAACAAACATTATACCATAGCTTTTTCCCCACATTTATCAGGTTTCTTTAAAGTTTTTCGTGAAACCGTTCCCATCACACCGCAGATAATTTACCGAATATCGGGAACAGTGGTATGCTGGAGGTAGTCAAGAAACAAGATTATTCAAGGAGGAATGGCAATATGACGCAGGCAACAGCTGGTGCAACCGCGACCCCAAAGATGCAAATGTCCCCGGAAAGAGCACGGCAAGTCGTACGGATGACCAAGAGTATTCGAGAACATTTTCCAGAACTGGCAAAGGTTCCCGATGCCCAGTTGATCTATTCCACATGGCGTAGTTTCAAGCGGATTGACCAAACCAATGACAGTGATTATCAAACCATGGCTGACGTTTTCTTCCACGAATTTGACCGCCACTTACTCGATTATCAATTCTCCAAAGCCGGCGAAGACGAGCAGGTTCGCCAACGATTCTTCGCAATTTTAACTGAACTCTTACAGTAAGCTTGTCCCCTCACCGCCAGCATTGGCCAGTGAGGGGTTATTTTTTGGAATTAAATTGGCCTGCGGTATACTAAAGATGGTGAGAGCTTGCTCACCTGCGACCGTCCTATGGGGATCGGATGGCCCGACACCTTACATATCATCCCAAAAAATAGATTGACTCTTAATCTTTAAGCGAGGCGATAGTTTTGCGTTATTTAGCCTTATTAGGCAGTCATCTCTCAGATGGTATCACTGCCCAGTACCTTCAAGCGGTGACCTCTGCTTTGCCCAAGACTGCCACGGTCGATACGGTCTTTCTTCGCGACTATGACATTTACCCGGATACCAAGGAAAAACGTTGTCCGGCTCTAGACGAGATTGAAGCCAAAATGGCCGCCAGTGACTTCTGGATCATCTGTGCTCCGACTTATTGGGGCGGGCTTTCCGGCGTCATGAAACAGTTCTTTGACTGCATGCGGTTTCGGCTAGTTCGGATGACCTCTGCCGGTGACACCCTACCTGGGAAGTACAAGGACAAGCACTACCTCAGCATGACCACCTGTTTTATTAGTTCAACGGAGAACTTCTTTACGGGCATTACGGATCAGACCTTCGTGACCATTGATCGCGTCATGTCTGGAGCCGGAATCATTAAGGTTGGTGAATTTGTCGGTACCGGAACCTGGGGTACCCACGGCCCTCGAGAAAGTAAGCTGGCCGAGTGTCGCCGTCTCGGAGCCAAGATCGCCGACCGACCACGAAAGGATGATAATACCTTGAAACGTTACATACAGCTCTTCTTTATGATTGCCCTCATGGCCTTGGTTACCATGGGCTTGCAGGCCTGGTGGTTTGGCGTTTTCGCGGCCGGCAAATTTTGGTTGACCTATGCGACCTTTGTCATCATCTTCTACGTTTTACTGGCCAGCATCCTGCACTTCTTCACCTTTGTCCGTCATCGTCGACGTTAAGCAACAACTTAAATCCCGATATAAAAGGCCGAATCAATAGATTCGGTCTTTTACTAACCAATTTTTGCCTGAGAATCTCGCGGCAGGTGCCGACTGACAAAAACACTCACCGCCAGATATCCCAGGGCCACGATCCCTAGCAACAAGCCATTGAGCGAGCTACGTTGATCCCCAATATTTAGCCAGGAAAGATAGAAACGCACCACATAGGCACAGGGATCAACAATGGTCATGACGATTGTGGCAAGCGCCGACTGACCGAACAACTCGGCATTGACCCCCAGCAAGCCGACGCCAATGTAAGCTGTGGCAATCAGACTCGTCACGGCCCCTCTTACTGGCAGGAGCAGGAAGACCGTCGTAAAACCAGCAATAATTGGGATCAATAGAAAATTCAATCCCCACGCTACCATCATCATGTGTTGTAGGCTAGCCGAGATTGGCATCAAGACGGCGAGTATCCCATCGAAAATCAGAATTTCTATCTGAATAATGACCGTCTGTAGAACTAGATTGCTCAAGAGCACGTGATAAGTCTCCTGCCGCGTGAGCGCCTCCGCATTCACGGCACCTGCGGCCCAGATCCCCATCAGGCTAAACTGAAAACCGCTGATGACGCCGACCAAGATCATATAGGCCCAGTAGCCAAAGAGTTGATTGGTCAGACTATACCTTTCCAGGGGATGACCATACTGATTGAAGGTGGCAACCAGTAAGTAGGCCAATGGGACGCCCAACGTGTAAACGAAAACCATTTTCTTCGCCCACGTGACCTGCCATTCTAACCTAACCAATCCCCATAATCGTTTCAGCATAGTCTCCCCTCCTCATTTTTGCCGAGTATACCATACCCAGTAGACACCCGAACCAGTGAAAGATTGGTTGATAAGGCGAGTAACATACGCGCTAAAAAAAGCCCTTGAAGCCAACGCTTCAAGGGCTTTAACTGGATCAAATTTAGTTAGCAACAATGTTAATGAGCTTGCCAGGAATGACAATCACCTTACGGATCGTCTTGCCATCCGTGTGGATCTTGACTGTCTCATCGGCCAGAGCTGCGTTTTCGATGCCTTGCTTGTCGGCGTCCTTAGCCACCTTCAAGTGAGCGCGGACCTTCCCATTAACCTGAACAACCATTTCGACCACGTCTTCTACCAATTGCTTGGCATCGTACGTTGGCCACTTGGCGTAGGTGATGGTGTCGTCATGACCCATGAGGGACCATAACTCTTCGGCAATATGTGGCACAATTGGTGAGATCATCTTGACGAAGCCTTCCATGTAAATCAGTGGAAGACTGTCGGCCTTGTAGGCTTCATTAACAAAGACCATCAGTTGTGAAATCGCCACGTTGAACCGTAAGCCTTCAAGATCTTCCGTCACCGTCTTAACGGTCTGGTTGTAGATCTTGTCCAACGAGCCATCGTTAATCATCGTGACCCGGTCACGCAGATGGTTGTTATCGTCGATCAATAAGCGCCAGACCCGGTCGAGCCAACGACGAGAACCGTTGATCCCTTCCGTACTCCAAGGCTTGGCCGCCTCCAAAGGACCCATGAACATTTCGTAAAGCCGCAGGGTATCTGCCCCGTGTTCTTCGACAATCTCATCGGGATTGATGACGTTACCCTTAGACTTGGACATCTTTTCATGGTTAGTCCCCAGGATCATCCCTTGGTTAACTAACTTCTGGAAAGGTTCCTTGGTAGGCACAACACCTAAGTCGTAGAGGAACTTGTGCCAGAACCGAGCGTACAACAGATGAAGCACGGCGTGTTCGGAGCCCCCGATATAGAGGTCAACTGGCATCCAGTACTTCAACTTCTCGGGATCGGCAATCATCTGGTCATTGTGGGGATCGATATAACGTAAGAAGTACCAGGAACTCCCAGCCCACTGTGGCATGGTGTTCGTTTCGCGCTTCCCTTTACGCCCGTTCTTATCCACCACGTTGACCCAGTCATCGAGGTTAGCCAATGGACTTTCCCCGGTACCAGATGGTTCGAGTTGTTTAGCTGCTGGCAACTTCAAAGGCAATTCGTCTTCAGGAACCAATGTGGTTTCGCCATCTTCCCAGTGAATAACGGGAATTGGTTCACCCCAGTAGCGTTGACGGGAGAAGATCCAGTCCCGCAGACGGAAGTTAACCTGCTTATGACCGGCGTCGTGTTCTTCGAGCCAGTCAATGGCGGCCTTGATCGCAGTAGCCTTGTCCATACCGTTCATGAAATCGGAGTTGATGTGTTCCCCATCCCCGGTATAAGCGGCTTCTTGGACATCGGTATCGTCGTCACCGGCAATGACCTGAACGATTGGCAAATTAAATTTCTTAGCGAAATCGTTGTCTCGTTCGTCGTGGGCTGGTACGGCCATGATGGCCCCGGTCCCGTAAGATGCCAACACGTAATCCCCAATCCAGATTGGTAATTTCTTGCCACTCAGGGGGTTAATGCCATAGGCACCGGTGAAGACCCCGGTCTTATCCTTGTTCAAGTCCGTCCGTTCGAGGTCAGACTTGCTTTCGATGGCCGCCTTGTAGGCTTTCACAGCATCGGCTTGTTCCGGCGTCGTGATCTGGTCAACCAGGGCATGCTCTGGGGCTAAGACCATGTAGGTCGCGCCAAATAACGTGTCAGGACGGGTCGTGTAGACCTCGACCTTAGTATCTTCTTGGCCATCAACTGGGAAGAAGACGCTGGCACCTTCAGAACGGCCGATCCAGTTCCGTTGCATTTCCTTAATGCTGTCGGGCCAATCCAGGTCATCCAGATCGTCGATCAGCCGGTCGGCATAGGCCGTGATCCGCAGAACCCATTGACGCATTGGCACGCGGTAAACCGGATAACCGCCCCGTTCCGTCTTGCCATCAACGACTTCTTCATTGGCCACAACGGTTCCACCCATGAAGTCAGGTGCCCAGTTGACCATAATCTTATCTTCATAGGCCAGGCCTTTTTTGTAGAGCTGTTCAAAGATCCATTGCGTCCACTTGTAGTAAGATTCGTCGGTCGTGTTAATCTCACGACTCCAGTCGTAAGAGAAGCCCAGTGAGCGAATTTGACGTTTGAAGTTCTTAATGTTGTGGGCGGTGAAGTCCTTAGGATTGTGTCCCGTCTTCAAAGCATATTGTTCGGCTGGTAACCCGAAGGCGTCCCAACCCATTGGGTGAAGGACGTTAAAGCCTTGCATCCGCTTCAAACGAGCCATGATGTCGGTTGCGGTGTATCCCTCGGGATGCCCCACGTGAAGTCCCTGTCCTGAAGGGTATGGGAACATATCCATCACGTAGTACTTCGGTTTGTTCTGATTGTCTGACGTCTTGAAAGTTTCGTTGACCCGCCAGAAGTGTTGCCACTTACGTTCAATAATTTGGTGTTTGTAAGCCAAAATTGTCGCTCCCTTTCTCTAAATCGTCGTTCTCCCACAAAAAAAGCCCCCAGCAACCCAAAATGGGCTCCTGCAGGGCGTTTTAGCGCGGTACCACCTACATTTCCTCGAAACTGTTTCGAGGCTCATTCCGGCTGATAACGTCGCCAAACGCCCACCTTGCGGCAGAAAGGACTCGGAGATAAGTTCGGTCGTCCAGGTAACGGATTTTCAGCCACCATCCGCTTTCTACATACCCAAACCATCTACTACTTCTCGTCACAGTCTTAGATTAATCAAATTGGTTTAATCTTAGCAAACCACCCCCGGAAAAGCAACCCCAATACGCTTGAGAGTGACCGAACACGAGGACCAGCTGTGCTATACTAAATTTTATAAGAAATCTTGAGGAGGCCTCGTTATGGCACCAATATCTAAGACCCGTTGGTGGGCCACTTTAGGAGCTGCCATTATATTCTGCATCCTGTTAGTCGGGGTGATCCGCCAACAAGCCTGGGTTAACGGCTTCGATCACCTCATCATCGGCTGGATTCGTCATCCCTTGCCGCCAATGCTTACGCAGGCCATCGTCACCATCACCCACTCCGGTGACCCCCAACCCGTGACCGCCATCACCCTGGTCTTGGTGTTAGTCCTCGTGATTACCCGCCATGCCAAGGGCGCGCTCTTTCTAGGCTGGAATGTCCTGATCTGGGCAGGGATCGGTAACAGTTTCATTAAACACCTGGTCCAACGGCCACGACCAACCATCGATCGACTGGTCTCAGCCAGCTCCTACAGCTTTCCCAGTGGTCACTCTATTACGGCCATGTTGCTTTGGGGATCATTAATTGTCATGATCGCCTGGCAATCCCACGAACATCGTCGCTGGGCGTTGAGCCTGACGATCATCTTCAGCTGTTGGATTGTCATTATTGGCCTGTCCCGCATCTACGTTGGGGTGCACTACCCCAGTGATGTGGCGGCCGGTTGGTCACTTGGCTTTGTCCTCCTGACCGTGACACAGTGGTTGCTCTTTAGAAAGGAAGCCCCTTCATCATGAACCTACCAAATGCCTTAGCCTATAGTCATACCCTGCTGGGTGAGTGTGTCGGCCCCGGAGATACCGTGGTCGATGCCACCGTCGGCAATGGCCACGATACCGTATTTCTGGCCAACCAGGTCGGTCCTACCGGCCACGTCATTGGTTTCGACGTCCAAGATGCCGCGTTGAATGCTACGCAGACGCAGCTTACCCTGACCGGCCTCAGTCCACAGGTTGACCTGCATGCGACCGGCCACGAACATGTGGGCGACTACCTCGACGATATCGTCTCGATTGCCGGAGCCATCTTCAATCTCGGGTACCTGCCTGGCGGAGACAAGTCCGTCGTGACGCAGGCTGCGACAACCCTGACGGCGGTTAAAACGTTGTTACAGCATCTCCGCCGCGGAGGTCGACTTATCCTCGTCGTTTACTCCGGTCATCCCGGAGGCATGGACGAACGCAACGCTGTGGTTGACTTCTGCCAGAAGCTGCCACAGAAGACCTATCAGGTTCTGCAATACGGCTTTATTAATCAGATTCATCATCCGCCATTTTTGCTAGCAATTGAACGTCGCTAGAAATAGTGACGGCCTAAAATAAGGGCCTGGAAAAATTCCCAGGCCCTTTCGTTTCGCCAAATTATAGGGTTAAAACGTGCGCCAACCGGCAGATGGCTCCGCCTGTTGACGCACGTTTTTATTTTTTCATTGATTGCCGCTTAGGGCTAACCCAGGTTCCGGACCCGAAACCTAAAATTGTCTTGAGGGCGGGGACAAAGGTCATGACCACCGTGATGGGATTAACCATCCAGTAGAACAACATATATAACGGGGCGAAGAAAAGGTATTTCATCTTAGCCCCGTGATGGTCCAACAGCAGAGCCGCAAGGAGTTGCATGAACCCCGCGAACATTTCAAACGTCACAAAGATAAAGGAAATCAGGATCCCATGCATCACGCGCTCGTAGTTTCCCGTGAAGAGAAAATACAGCATCATGCCAATAAAACCTGCCGACGTAATCGTAAAGAAGAAAGACCAGATAATGGACAACGTCGAATCCAGAAACATTGACCACTGATAACGGTGCTCGACAGGATGGCGTAAGAACTTCCAGATGTTCGTTAGCCAAACTTCCGTCCCTCCCTGGGCCCAGCGCTTACGCTGGTGGTAGAGGTCCTTGATGGTTTCGGGGACGTTCATGTGGAAGATAATGTTGGGGGCAAATCGAGGGACCGCCCCTATCATCTGGTGGTCCCAGGCGATACTAATATCTTCCGTCGCTCGGTTCTGACGAAATCCTCCGACGTCGATCAGAAAGTCCTTCTTATACATGGTATTCGCACCACTATAAGCATACATCGAGTCGTTAACGGCCGTCTGACTTCGTTTAATCACCCCGACAATACTGGTAAATTCCACCGTCTGTGACTTTCCCAACAGCGTCGTTCGATTCTGAACATCCATGTTGGCCGTGACCGCCGAGGTATTCATATCGCGCTCCCGCCGAAAGAAATTCATGTATTTCATGAGTGCATCGGGTTCGGGGATGGTATCGGCATCATTACTGAGAATGTATTCGCCCTTGGCAAAATACATCCCGATGTTAAAGGCGTGGGCCTTCCCCTTATTCTTCAGGATCTCCACGGTTCGTAATCGCGGATAGGTCGCCTGCAGCCGGTGAATAATGGCCGCCGTCTTATCCGTCGACCCATCATTCATGACCAACACTTCAAAATTCGTGTAGTTTAACTGGTCAAATAGGTACGTAATGGTTTCCTCAATCATGACTTCCTCATTGTGGGCTGGGATCATGATGGTAATCAGCGGTTGCTTGTCGACTGGGATGACTTCCCAATCATCGTCACGTTTGTTGGTCTTCAAGAAGCGATAGGACAACGCCCCGGCAAACCAGAAGAATGACCCAACCACCGGGTACAGGCAAAGGATCAGTAAAAGAACGTTGAGGATGGTCTTCCCCAACGTGGCTTTCAAAATACTGTCGATAAAGAAATCAAACATGCCCGTCGCTCCTATTTGTCCAAGTCATTGAGATCACGTTGCTGATACAACTGGTGAATCTGATCGGTATCCAAGTTCTGTTCCGGCTTTACTTGATAATCCCGGACATTCTCTCGGAACTCCTGATCACCGAAACGCTGGGTCATAAAATCACCTAAGGTATCTTCCCGTTTACGTTGGTCGATGGGATTAAAGGTGGGCCACTGTTCGACGACCCGATCGCGCTTTCGGTTTTGAATGATGGTCATCCCCACCGCAAATAGTGAGACCGTCACAAAGGCAAACAGTAATAAAATGCCAATAAATTTAATTTCAAAGATACCTTCGTTGTACGACCACATGTGGATCACTCGTGGATCGTAGGAGGCCCAAAAAGACAGCACCGTCAACGTGATGGGGACGGCCACACAGATCCAGCCGAAAAGACCGACCACCGTCTGCCAAATTTTTAAGCCCCAGTGGCCCTTTTCAAAGTAGTCATCCGTGTAAAGTTGCTGACGAACTGCTGATTTGTCTTTCATCTTGTCCCGGTCCTTTCCTGTGGATTACTCGGTCGGCCAAAGAGATAGCCTTGACGCGTCCGAATCTGTAATTGCTCGGCAAGCTGTTGATCCTGTTCATTTTCAATCCCCATCAGGATCAACTCGATGTGGTTACGCTGCGCCAGCCGGTTCCAAAACTGCAAGTTAAGGTCCAACCACTCGTTGGGGTCCTCCTTACGAAAGCTCCGCATAGAACATTTCAAGGAATCCACCTCGGGTAGAATCCACTCAATCGTCTTCAGATTACTCAGTGAAGACCCGACGTTATCGATCCCAAAGGTCATTCCATACTGTCGCGCCTCACGAATCCGTCGACGAAAGAGTCGCCGATTCCACCGATGCTTGTGCTGATCTGGCGTGTATTCAACAGACAAGTTCATTGGGGTAATCTTGGAAATTGCCCAGCGAACGAAGTAGTGAAAGTCTGGACTGGTGATCTGATCGTACTCTAAATTAATCGACAGCGTGATGGGATCCTCTGGCAGTGCCTTGAAGGTATCCTCCAATAGAAAGATCACCCGCTGTAACGGCAAGGAATCTAGTTGCTTAGGTAGCGTCCAGGAGCCATCGGCGTTATGTTGCCGTAGCAGGCACTCGTATCCGGTCACCTTCCCCTGATAGTCCACCTGTCTTTGGATAAAGTACCGTAACTCGAATTCATCATTTTCCAGATAGTTATTACTATTCTTGCGGGAATACCAGTAATAAATGACGAGAGCGTAAAATATCTTGTGTAAATGCATAAAAGATTTCTGAATTGTATAGAA
>NZ_JQCA01000003.1 GCF_001437125.1 Levilactobacillus paucivorans
GCTTTTAAGCTTTATCGAGCTGGCATGAGTGACATTGATGTGTCCCGAAATACAGGTATTAAACGGACGACCTTTATTCGATACCGTGTGAAATACGGTATTAAAAGAAAATAGGGACCCTATTTTCTTTACTTATAGTTTTGGAGGGTGTTTACTAAAGTTTTTTTCTTGGAATCTGATTCCGTGTTTATTAAACCATCGACGAGATGTCATACAAGAATGATACCCTGACTAAAGTGCTCCATAACTGTTAGATTTCTTGTCTAACAATTATGGAGCACTTTACTTTGGCCGGTTGCGGACGATCTTTTATTAGATAAAAAGTAACTAAGCCACTGCTGGCATAGTTGCTTTTCTTCGTGTTTAGGCTTACTATTTTGCAGTGCTATATTTCAATAATTAGCGTTGGGGGCAAGCAAATATGAATAAGCAACTAGAACGTGTTTCTTTTGCGGGGGCACTTGTTACTTTAGGAATTGTGTACGGTGATATTGGCACTTCACCATTGTATGTTATGAATGCATTGATTGGTGACGCCGGTAAAATGGGAAATATTTCTCCCAATTACGTGATTGGATCGATCTCGTTGATTTTTTGGACATTAATGATCATTACAACGTTGAAGTATGTTGTCATTGCAATGCAAGCCGATAATAAGCGTGAGGGCGGAATTTTTGCTTTATATGCATTGGTTCGAAAAAATTCAAAATGGTTAATTTGGCCAGCCTTGATTGGTGGGGCGGCCATTTTGGCCGATGGAACATTAACTCCTGCAGTAACTGTGACTTCAGCCATTGAGGGATTAAAAAAACAACACCTTGGCCCTGTGGTGTTTAGTAATTCTCAACATAACGTCTTGATTATCACAACAGTTGTTCTACTCGTATTATTTATGATTCAACGTTTTGGAACAGGTGTGATTGGGAAATCCTTTGGACCAGTGATGATTTTATGGTTTGGCTTTTTGGCTGTCTTTGGAATCGTTAATCTAATCAATTATCCAATGATATTGAAGGCTATTTCTCCTTATTATGCAATTAGGGTACTATTCAGTCCAGTTAACAAAGTGGGAATCTTTATACTTGGAAGTATCTTTTTGGCAACCACAGGAGCAGAGGCTTTATATTCCGATATGGGTCACGTTGGCAAGCAGAATATTTATG
>NZ_JQCA01000038.1 GCF_001437125.1 Levilactobacillus paucivorans
CACATATTTGGTTTGTCGAAACAATGTTCAGTTTTCAAAGGTCTACCTTGTCGCGGTTAACGTACCGCCGTGACAACTTTTAAAGTATAGCATGTTGAGAAATTACTGTCAACAACTTTTTCGACGACTTGTATATATATTCAATCACACAAATCATTTAATCAAATCAGTTGGTCGCAATAGACAACATAAATCATTGTAACAGTCACTGTTTAACACGTCAAGCATTGTTTTAAATTTGTATGGCTATTCAACCATTTAATTTTTATGCATTCACGTCTCAAACAGCAACAGGTAATATCTTACCAATCATCCCCGAGCAGGTCAAGCAGTTTTTTCAGAAAAAAAAGACGTCCCTTTATGAGGGCGTCTTCTCTTGATTTAAATTGTTTAAGGCTTCGGCCTTCCAGCCCGCTAACCGCTCATCAATCGGTTCAAACCCAATATTTATCCGATGATTGGTCCAATAGTGCCGGTGTTGATGCTCAATGGGTTCCGTCCCTAAGTCAACATGTTCTAAACACCGTAATGACAGGCTAATCTTACCTGTGTATTCATCGATATCAAGAATCACGACGTTAACTTCTTCATTAACCTTTAAATAGTCATGAATATCTTTGACGTAACCACAATGGCATTCGGAAATATGAATCAAGCCTTGACGGTGTCCGCCCAAACTGACGAATGCGCCGTAAGGTTGAATGCCCGTGACTCGTCCTGTGACCTTCTGGCCAATCTGAAATGCCATCGTCTCACCTCATTAAACTCAGTCTATCTGCCTGACAAGAACCTATTCGATAACTGTCACTTTATCCATTGTCACTGGTGTTGCTGGTTGGTCACTAGCATCCGTCTTGACCTTAGAGATAGCATCGACAATGTCCATCCCCTCAGTCACCTGGCCAAAGACCGTGTGACGGAAGTCCAACCAAGGAGTTCCCCCATCTTTATAGGCTGTCACAATCTCTTCGGGGAAGCCGGCATCGCGCATCTGGCTTTGCATCTGCTCCGTCATATCCGTATCTGAAACGATAAAGAACTGACTACCATTGGTATTAGGACCAGCGTTGGCCATTGATAAGGCGCCCCGCAAGTTGTACAGTTCAGGTGAAAATTCATCTTCAAAAGGTTGTCCCCAGATGCTTTCGCCACCCATACCAGTACCAGTTGGGTCACCCCCCTGAATCATGAAGTTAGGAATGACGCGATGGAACGTTAACCCATCGTAATAACCAGCCTTCGCATGGGTTACAAAGTTTTCAACCGTCTTTGGTGCTTGCTCGGGGAAGAGCTGCAGCTGAATTGTTCCCATAGATGTTTCAATACTTACCTTGGGGCCCTGGGCGTTAGCCAAATCAATTTGTGGAAACTTTGTCATAATTATCCTCCATATCTTTTAACACTATCTAAACGTCTATTATCACCGCCAACGCTTAAAAATGCAAACGATGACTCCGGTGCTATACTGGATACACAATAATTCAAAGGAGACTTCATTCATGGCCAAACCAACTACCGCCTTAAAACAACGGACCATCGCGCTACTTAACCAACGGGGCATTACCCTGCCAGACATCGCACAACTCGTCATTTTCCTTCAGAAAGACTACATCAAGGACCTCGATGCGGACCTGGCTCTCGACAGCGTGCAAACCGTCCTCAGCAAACGCGAGGTCCAAAATGCCGTGATCACTGGGATTCAACTCGACATCTCCGCAGAGAAGCACGACCTCTTGGAACCCCTCCAAACAATCGTCGAACGTGATGAGGGTCTCTACGGTGTCGATGAGACCATGGCTCTCTCTATTGTCGATATCTACGGGTCCATCGGTTTCACCAACTACGGCTATATCGATCGGACCAAGCCCGGGATCCTAGCAAAACTAAATGCGCATGAACCTGGCATTATCCATACCTTCCTCGATGATCTGGTTGGCGCAATCGCTGCGGCCGCCGCGGCTCGCCTCGCTCACGATGATATTGGTGAACAGGACACCCCGTTCCACTAAGAAATCCTCATGATTCCGTTAAGTTTCCTCATTTTCTCTGCTTTATCCGCTGAGATCCCTTATAATGTGGCTACATTAAACTATCGGAGAGGAAGACTTATCACATGGCCTATTTAATCGACTTCGTCCTGCACATCGATGCTCACTTAGTCAATATCGTCAATACCTTTGGAGGGTGGACTTACTTCATCCTATTCGCAGTTGTCTTCGTGGAGACGGGTGCCGTCATCCTACCATTCTTACCTGGCGATTCTTTGCTGTTTGCCGCAGCCGCCCTAGCAGCCAACCCGAGCTATGGCCTCAACATCTGGCTATTCGTCGGTCTATTTCTCCTCGCCGCAATCGGTGGGGACTCACTTAACTTCTTCTTAGGTCAACGCGCCGGTGCGGCATTGTCCAACCATTCTTGGTTCGGCCGGCTCATCAATAAGGATAAATTAGCTCAGTCAGAGAAATTCTTTAGGAAACATGGGCCACTCGCGATCTTCCTAGGTCGGTTCATGCCAATCATCCGAACCTTCGTGCCTTTCACGGCCGCTGGTTCCCAGTTCCCTTACCGCCGATTCCTTCAATACAATGTGAGTGCCGCGATTACTTGGGTTCTGATCTGTTGTGGCGGGGGTTACTTCTTTGGTAACATTCCCTTCGTCAAAGCCCACTTCTCAGCGGTTGTTCTCGGCATCATCGTGATTTCACTGATTCCGGCCGTCGTTGGTTGGCTCAAGGGTCGGCAAAAGCCGGCATCTCGGACACCAGAAGAAGATTAATCACTCAATTTTAAAAAGCGCAATCGACTAAGCTCGATTGCGCTTTTCTTATGCCCGTTTAATTGCCTGACGTCCTCGCCAATAAAGCCAACCCAGCCCGGCTTCGAAAAGCAAAAAGGCTAAGACGAAGCAGTGCAGAAAGAACGTATCTGGCAAGGCCGTAATCACCGGATCGAGGTCCGGATCAAACAGCCAGTCATTATTGCGAAAGAGAACCTCGTGAAAGGTCACGAAGAAGCCTTGGAAATTGATCGCCATGCAGGCTGCTAAGACCATTGGCACCACTGCGGCCACCGTAACTGGTCGTAGTAACCGCCACTCAGCCGCCTCACGTTTCAGCTGACGCAGATAAAGCCACGCTGGGGCCACTGTCACGATGAAGACCAAATTATTGACGAGAAATAACGTCTTCACGTCATGAAAGTGAATCATTCCCGTAAATGACGTGGGAAAATCACTCATATTTAAATCCGTGACCCAGGGCAACTCGAGATAAGCCAGCATCTGACCGTAGTTATGCATCAGTCGTGAGGCACTCATCCCCACCGTTCGACTAATATGCAGCCAGCCAATATCCAGACGATACAGCCAAATGGCATTAATCGTCAACAGGATGCTCACGGTTACCAAAGCCAAAAAGACTGCCGTTAATCCGACCGCCCGTTGCCATCTAGCCACGTGGCCCCACCTCGAAATCCCAATGATCCAATGATGGTACCGTATAGGTTGGTGGCACTGTCTCCGTCGCCACTTGTTCCGGCGTCGAGACCCCCGTATAGACGAGCAGTGTGTCCACCTGAGCGTGAATACCGGCGAGAATATCCGTATGGTAGTTATCCCCGATCATCAGCGCCTGCTCTGGAGCAACGCCTAGTTGACGCAGGGAATTCTGTAGAATAATGGGTTCCGGTTTACCGATCATGATCGGCTGCTGTTGCGTCGCATACCGGACCAGGTCAACCAATGCCCCCGCACCGGGCATCAAGCCGCGAGCCTTAGGGATATTGGAATCCGAATTGGTCCCAATAAAAGTCGACCCACTCCGAACAGCCAACACTGCCTTGGCAAACTTTTCGTAAGTGACATCACTATCCAATCCCACAACAACGTAGGTTGGATGTTCTTCATCGACCGTGAACCCTTTGGCAGCCAGGGCTTGCTTCAACCCGATCTCACCCACGACATAGACTGTACGTTTCGTCGTCTCACCGGCAAGCTGATCCAGATAATCGGCTGTCGCCAGTCCCGCCGTATAGACGTTCTCCGGAGTCACATGGATATCGTGATTGTTTCCCAGATTGTTAACGACAGCCTGGGGTAACTGCGTTGTATTGTTCGTGACAAACTTAAAAGGAATTTGGGCCGCTTGAAGCCGTTCAATGAACCGCTTGGCCGCTGGATAACGCTTGGTACCTGCATAAACGGTCCCGTCCAAATCAATTAAATAGGCCTGGTAGTCTTTCAACGCAAACTCTCCCTACTCTTCTTTTTTCTGCCGAATGGTAAAGTGTCGCCGACCCTGACCGCCAGTAGCAACGGTCACTGTCTTAGCGGCCTTCTTTTCCGGTTTTGTGGTCTGACGGTGCTCTTCAGTATATGGATGGGCCGTATTACGGTGTCGTGAATGCCGTGATCGCCGGCGACGAGAACCGTTATTGGACCCGTTCGATGGCTTGGGTCTCTGAGTCCCATCATTGTTCTTATTATTGTGAGCGTTCGTAGCTGGCTTGGTAGCTGTGGTCTTCTGTGAACTCTTGGCTGCCGGCTGTGAAGTCTTTTCACCCTGTGGCCGTTTAGCCTGGCTCGACCCACTCCGGTTACGACGCCGTGAACGGCTGCGACGCGGCTTAGGTGCGGCCTTGACGTCTAAGTTATGCAAGATGAAATAAGCACATCCAAAGTTACAAGATTCATACAAATAGTCCTGCACAGCGTCAATCTGATTCTGCTTGGCACCGGCCCGGTCCTCCGCATAAAACCCCTTCAGGCGCAGTTGCTCAAAGCCCCAGTCACCCACAATATAATCAAATTTACTCAAAATGGTACTAAACCGCCGAGAAAATTCCAAGAAGTCGAAACCTTCCCGAACGTTTGCAACCAGCTCATACGGGTGGCCGTTGATCGTCAGGTGGGTTTCATCCCCCCGAACTACTTCGGCAACTGGTTCTCGACTTTCGCGTTGCTCGGCAACGAGTGCCTCCAATTCCTTTCGATCCAACGTCTTCATCCTTTCCGATCTGTGTTCAAGGGATAGTGTCGCCCAAGATACTGAGCGAACACCTCCCGCAATAAGTCATGATAAAAGAGTTCATTTTTCCCGACAATTGAGATGGTTGGGAAGAACGGTACGAATAAATAGTGATCCACGACCGCTAGCGTGTACTGGCGAATTGGCGAAACAGGCTCACCGCGCCAAGTGACCTGATGGGTCTGTGGATTATAGGCAATCCCAAGATAATTGAGCTCACCGAACACCTTGCCCCGAAAACCCATCCTGCGCTGTGGAAAATGCCGCAGAAAGAGACGAGCCTGTTCCGCTTCCTGAATCAGTCGCCACAAATCATAGCCACTGAGGGTCACGCGCATGACGTGCATGCTGTGCGGCAGAATCGTATGAAGTTGGTCCTGTGTGACCACGCCACGTGGCAGGTCGGCCAGAAACAGCCCTGAATTTAAAATAGCCGCCTGAGTCCCCGCGTACTCGGCAATGGCATGAAGCCCCTCTTGTACGATCCGGGGATGACCAAATGGATCGGCCTCCATAGTTGCTGGGATCTTCGCCACGCGCTGTTCTCGCAAGATGTCATGTCCCATCTGTTCCAGCTGGGCAATCTCGCCCGCATCGGATGGTAGCACCGGTAGATCAGCAGTAGTCACCACACCAGCGGTTCCCTTCAACAGCTGATGGTCAGAACCCACATCGAGTTCAATGCGCCCGACGTACCGTCCAAACTTTCCCGCCGCTGCGAGGAGGCTCTGCCCCTGCTGCTCACCATGAACCAGCAAATGATGTGTGTGACTCCCGATAATCACGGTCAACTGAGAAAAACGCTTGGCCAGCTGGCGATCGACGTTAATTCCCAAGTGGGATAACAGGACACAGAGGTCATATTGTCCAGCATAGGCCGCTAAGAGTTGCGTCAGGGCTTGATCGGCTTGTACCGCTGTCCACCCTAACAAGGGATAGGTCAGCTGATAAGATGCCGTGAGCCCCAGCACCAAGATCCGCGTCCCGGCAGGAGTAACCAGGATCCGGTGATCTTGGGCCCAGTCTGGCTTCTGTTGTGTATCAGTTGTCACCAGATTCCCCAGGACCACTGGGAAGTTGGCATAGTCATAGAGATGATTTAATTGTTTATGGTTGAGTGTCAGCCCTTCGTTATTCCCGATGGTCACGGCATCATACCCGATCTGATTCATCAGGACCACATTACGTTGGCCCAGAGTGGCTTCGCTTACCGGATGAGCCCGGTCGACGTTGTCACCCAAATCAAAGGTATAGACGGCATTCCCAGCAGCGAGATCATGCTCTCTGGTGGCTAACAAATACCGCCTTATCCGCGGCCAATTTTCGAAATGCGAATGGAGATCATTCGTGTGTAATAACGTGATGTGTTCCATGCTGACACTCCTTTAACACTGAGTTTAATCGTACGGCATCCAGGGAGCCCGGTCAAGCGCTATTGCTTTTCTTGGAATTCCTGAGCCTTTCCCGTGACCATCTCTTCGATTTCTGAAGTGGAGAATGGTGTCCCAAATGGCACTTTTTCGGCTAGATAGCGCGTTTCAGGCGTGTCGACCCCGACATTAATATTTTCTTTAACTGGGATGGCATAGTGATGAATATGACCGTGCAAATTGATAATCTGATTGACGATTCCCAACATCATTGGGTAATGGGTCATGTAATACTGTCGATGGTCGTATTTGATCAAGGCGCCCACGTCATGAAACTGATACTTGGGTTGGCCATGATCGACCGGATTGTGGGCGGCTAGATACTTAAAGAGCGCCCGACTGTCATGGTTTCCCTTAATGAGTTCAAGGTGACCGTTGAGTTGTGATAAGACATTGGCTACCGCCTCATCTGATTTCACGGCTGGCTTCGTAAAGTACAGCGCAATATCTCCCAGATGATAGACGGTGTCCGTGGGGGTCACTCGTGCATTCCAATTATCGATGATGGTTTGATTCATCTCCTCTACCGAGTCAAATGGCCGGGGAGCAAAGTCATTCATCCCCAGCAGATCCGTATGAAAGAAATGGGTATCCGACGTAAAATATTGCAAATTGAGGTCTCCTTAAAGAATGTCTAATGGTGTCGCTGTCGTTGGTTTTGGAAACTGACGGTCTAGTGCCGTGAGTTCGGCCGCACTCAGCGTTAACTGACCTGCCGCAATGTTGGCGCGCATGTGGTCAACCGAACTCGTTTTGGGGATGGCCAACACCTGGTCATGGCTGATGACCCAAGCCAACAGAATCTCATAGATACCCACTTGGTGGGCCGCCGCGACTTCTTTCACGACGGGATTGCTAGCCAATTGGTGGCCATGCGTATCTCCTTGGGCAATGGGTGAATAGGCAATGAATGGTACCTGGTGGGCTTGTTGCCAAGGGAGCACCGCGTATTCAACGCCGCGGCTACCAAGATGATAGAGATCCTCATTGGCCGCAACCTTGGGCCCTTCTGGTAACCCCCAAAGTTCCTGCAAGTCATCGCCATCGAAGTTCGAAACACCCCACCGATGAATGAGACCGGTTTTCTGGAGGCGTTGAAGTTCCGTAATGGTTTCCGCTAACGGAACGTTACCCCGCCAATGATATAAATAAAGATCCAAATAATCCGTCCGTAGCCGCTTCAAACTGGCCTCCAGGCTCGTCTGCATCCGATCGCGAGAAGCATTCTCTGGTAAAACCTTGGAGATTAAGAAAAGATCCTCTCGTTTAAATGGCGTCAATGCCTCGCCGACTAAATTCTCGGACCGTCCGGAGCCATACATTTCAGCCGTGTCGACCACGCGGGCCCCGGCGTGGATCCCGGCTTGAATCGCCGCGATCTCAGCGTCACGCCGATCGGTCCGATCACCCATGTGCCAAGTTCCAATCCCAATTGCGGAAACCGTGGTTCCACCAAACGTAACTTCCCTCATCACAATTCCTCCAGTATTTTCAATTACTCCTATCGTAGCACTTCACCCCCAGCTTCGCCGACTCTGAGGATCTAAAAAGCCAACTTCTATTTGGAAGTTGGCTCCTTTTCACTTGAAATTAGTCTTCCGATTCATCGACAGCCATATTCTGCCGGCGATCGTGAACGCGTTTACCCCAGCTCAAGGCAACTAGCCAGAGAATCGAACCGACCAGGGCAATCAAGGTGTCTGCCCGGAACAGCAGAACAACTCCGACCATGGCCAAGAAGGCCAGAATCAAGTAATCACTGAGTGGGAAGAATGGCATCGCAAATCCATGCCCCGCCTGCTTGGTTGCCCTCAGTTGTTTCTTGTACTTCAAATGGGCCAACACAATCAGCCCCCAGATAAACAGGAAACACGTCGTCGCCACACTAGCGATAAAGGAAAAAACGTGGCCTGGCATGATGAGATTGAGAAAAACGGAAATGGCAATCACCAGTGTCGAGAAACGTAAGGCGTGAACTGGGACCTGTTGCTTGGACAGGGTTCCCATTTGGCGGGCAAATCGCCCCTTACCCTGGTAAGTTAACGAGAAGAGCATCCGGCCCGTCGTGAATAAGGAACTGTTGCAAGCCGAGGCTGCGGCAGTTAAAACCACAAAGTTAATCACCGCCGCTGCCGACTTGATCCCGACGTTCTTAAAGACCTGAACGAAGGGACTGCTGGTTGGCGAAACTGCCTGCCAGGGATAGATACACATAATAGCCAGCAATGACCCGAGATAGAAAAGAATAATCCGCATCGGAATCTCATTGATTGCCTTAGGAATCACTTTTCGTGGGTTGGCCGTTTCGGATGCGGTCATCCCCACCATTTCGATCCCCACGAAACTAAAAAGAACCATCTGGAACGATAGGAAGAATCCCTTGGCGCCATGGGCAAAGACCCCACCGTGCGTGAGATTCATGACGCTCGCATGGCCGGCAGGTGTCGGAAAGTGAACGGCAACCATATAGACCCCAGCTAAGATTAACGCGATGATCGCCACAATTTTAACAATGGCAAACCAGAACTCGGTCTCGCCAAAAGCACTGACCGTGACGGAGTTGAGGGCTAAGAGAATCCCCAACATTACAATCCCAGTCACCCATTGGGGCAATTGGGGGAACCAAAATTCCATATACTGCCCGGCAGCGGTCACTTCAGCCATGGCAATCGTGATCCAGCAAACCCAGTAGGTCCAGCCTGCGACGAAACTGAGATTGTCACCTAAGTAGCGTTGAATAAAATCAATGTAAGAATGCACGTTGAGATCGGAGAGCAATAACTCCCCCAGCGCACGCATCAGTAGAAAACACATAATTCCCGTAATGAGATAAGCGAGAATGATTGAGGGCCCGGCCAAATGAATTGATTGACCAGCTCCCAGAAACAGCCCCGTTCCAATTGTGCCCCCCAGCGCAATCATTTGGACGTGCCGGCTCTGCAATCCGCGAGAGAATTCTTGCTCATTGTTAAGTTGACTGTCTTTCATCATATCCTCCCCTTTGTTGAATAATATTATACACACCCCCAGTGGTAATACCAATCTATGAGCTGGTAAGGGCAGTGACCGAATTTTCTCTCAGCCCCGGAGCTATGCACTTTTACTCACTTTTAAAATTATAAGGTGAAATTCGTTCAACTATTGAACAAAAAAGAACACCCCATCTCTGAAGTGCTCTCTAGATTGATTTAATTATTTACGCAGACGTTCGATATCGCGGACAATCATTAACTCTTCATCCGTTGGAATCAACAACGTCTTAACCGTTGAACCGGCCTTACTCAAGTCACGTTCAACCCCGCGAATGTTATTCTTTTCGGGGTCAACACCGATACCAAAGTAAGCCAACTTGTCGGCAACTTCTTGACGAATAGTAATATCGTTTTCACCAACACCGGCCGTGTAGACGATAGCATCCACGCCACCTAATTCGGCAATGTAGGCTCCGACATAACGAACAACTCGGTTGATGAAGATATCCCGGGCTAACTTAGCGCGGTGATTCTTGTCTTGAACCTTTTCCAGGTCACGCATATCCGCAGATACACCAGAAACCCCAAGCAAACCGGACTTCTTGTTCAAGATGTTAATCATGTCATTAGGGTCCTTGATGTTTAACTTTTCCATCAAGAAGGCCACTAAGGATGCATCAATATCACCAGAACGGGTAGCCATTTCGATCCCAGCTAATGGCGTGAAGCCCATTGAAGTATCAAATGATTTCCCATTTTTGATAGCAGTGATGGAAGCCCCGGCACCCAAGTGCAACGTGATTAACTTCAGGTCTTCGAGTGGCTTTCCTAACATTGCGGCAGCTCGGCCGGCAACGTAACGGTGACTCGTCCCATGGGCACCGTACTTACGAGCACCAAACTTTTCGTAGTATTCGTAAGGAATGGCGTACATGTAGTTAACTTCAGGCATCGTGGTGTGGAAGGAGGTATCAAAGACAGCCACACTCAACACGTTTGGTAAAATCTTCTTAAATGCCTTGATTCCCATTGCGGCCGCTGGGTTGTGCAGTGGCGCATATTCGGACAGGTCTTCAATTTTTTGAAGAACATCGTCGTCAATGACTGCGGAGTCCTTGAATTCTTGACCCCCAGCCACGATACGATGGCCGACCCCAGTGATTTCATTGAAGTCTTTGATAATCTTCAATTCAGTCAATTGGTCTAACATTAATTGAATGGCTTCCTTGTGATCGTCAACATCTTGATGGGTTTCATACTTCTGCCCATCGCCATACTTAACTTCAACTAAGGAGTTACCTAACCCGATTCGTTCAATCGCCCCTTCGGCAATGACTGATTCTTCAGGCATTTGGAACAATTTGAACTTCAATGTAGAACTTCCGGCATTAATTGCTAATGATTTTCCCATGTGATTTTCTCCTTCTTATGAGCGGTCCGTCAGCAGATTTTGTTCTTCCCACTGCACGATCTCCGCCACAAACTTTTGAAATGCGGATTGATTCTTGAATGAAGGGAACTCGCCCAACATGACTTGTTCAACTTGCTTGGCCCCGGCACCTGGCTTCTGTAAGATCAGAATGGCCTTTTGGGCGTTAGCATTCATGAACAATTCACTTGGCAAGTTTAAGAGCCCTTGTAAGTAGGCATTTTGTGCGGCCCACTTCAACAGCCCCTTGGCTTCATCAGTTTGGAATAGCTGGGTTGGCACCAAGAAGACGCCGACACCACCCGGGTTCAACTGGTTGACCGCCTGCTCTAACAGCAGATGATGAACGAATGAATGTCCCGATTTGGCATGTGTCTCGAAATTAGCGGCGTTGTCATCAATTGGATAGTACCCAATTGGCAAGTCGGCGACGATCAGGTCGCTGGCTGGAACGAGTAACCGTTCCAAAGCGTCTTGGTGAATGAGTTCCACCGGTAATTGTTGCAAATCACTTGAGGTCTGCGCAATCGCCAGCATGGTGTCGTCATTGTCGACCCCATAGGCCGAAATGTCCCCGGCAACGACTTCCTTAAGTTGCGACAAGACAGCTGTCAGCAGATTCCCCGTTCCCACGGTTAAGTCTAACACTGACAAATGTTTCTTGCCCTTCTCGAGACGCGTTACCAGATAACCCATGATATAGGCAATCGTATCCGGTGTGAGTTGATGATTAGCTTGGATGTCATCGACACGAATGGCCTTCAACATCGCTAATTGAACTGCCCGCCGGACCGTTTCCGCCGTCATCTTTTGCCAATCGGCACCTTGATACAGCGTCGTTAATTTGGCGGCTGTCTGTTCATCGGGTTGGCCATCTTCAACCTGGACCCGACCATTTAATAGATTATCTCCCGTTTCAATGAACGCATCTAAATAGGATGTTTTTAGCGCTGTCTGAAGAATCGTTGTCGATTCATCCAAAACTTTGAAGAGCGCTTCAGTCTGTTCTTGTGACAGCACGCTTCGCCTCCTTGGAAAATTTGCAGAATACATTGTTTCTGCTATCTATACTACCGATTTTCCCAAAGTTATTCAAGCAATCTTTGCCGTTGCTTCGGCGAACGACCGTGCTTTACATCACGCGGTCTCCCCTGTTCGAGCCGTCGCGTCGATTGCCGCGTACTGCGAATCAATTCATTGGTGGTCTCCCGTCTCGCCGCTTGGGCAACACTCAGCAAGCCAATGAAGAGGCTGACCATCGTTAAGAAGAACAGAGCCCAAAGCGTTAAGAACCCCCGTCGCCGCGCAAATCGACCAGTGTTGTTTGCCAAGGTAATCCCTCCTGTTTTAGGTGAAGCCGAACAATCCCTGTCATCTTCGTTTCGGCCCAGTCCAGCTCCGTGACCTGTCGCAACAGCGGATAATATCCCTGTCCCTTCTCGTTCGTTAAGCGTAAAACCCCTTTACGATTGACCCTCAGACTCAGGGTATGATTGCCGGCCTTCTCATCAATTAAATCCAAACTGTGCCGGTGAACCCGCGTGACACGGTACCTTCCTGGCTGTTCCAGAATTTGAATAACCTGATACCAGGCCACCGGGTCGCGCCGTAGCGGTCGCATGAAGCCTCGTGCAGTCCCGACAGCCAAAACAAACATCCCTGAAGCCACGATCAGTGCTAGTACACCTTCCACGAGCGTGAATCCCCGTCGTTTGCTCATGAGCGCTTTAAGCTGGCCACGAGTGCGCGATCATGGGCCACTCGCGCGAGCCGCAGTTCCCGTTCACGGACGCGTTCGAGTCGTTGGGTCGTCAAGATCATCTGTTGCGCTAGAATGACCGTTAGCGCCACAATACTCAGGGCCAACAAGGCATCCGGCAAGAGCCAGCCTTCATGGGGCTTCAGTCGTTGCTGCCACATAAATTAACGCCCCTCCAATCTGAAACGTTTGTTGCCAATAATTGCCACTGGGCCGGCTGTGCCACCACAGTGTTTGGGCAGTACTCACCCCATTACGCCGAATCTCCAAATCGGCTGCCGGTGGTAACAATCGTAATCCCGGCGGCGCCTTGACAGTACGCAATAGACGGTGCGTCACCCCATCGCGAAAGGTTGTCCGACCAGTGTTGGGATCGACATGAACATCCACTATCGTTCGATGAGCCAAGGCCCACTGCCGCCCCGCCGTCCAGGCCTGTTGCCAGACCGGCCAGAAGGCCCGCTCTGAAGTAATTTGACGTTGATGCCTGGCCTGAAAGCCCACCAAAGTGGTCAGGCTGGCAACAATGGCTAAGACTAATAGTGTCTCATATAAGGTGAAACCTTGGTGCCTATCCCGTTGCCTTCGCATGGTCCGTCACAATCGAAATTCCCTCTCGTTTCGCCTCAGAAACCTGTTGTGGCGTCAAATATCCCGACTTCTCTAATGTCCCATAGTCAACTGTCGTCGCCGTTTGGTGGTCGTCCAAATAGGCCGTGATCTGTCCCTGTACGACGGTCGTCATCGCCCCACGGTGAATACCTTGGGCCCGGTGCCGTTGTCCACTCAGATTGGGTAAAATAATCAGCACCAATAACGAGATAATGAAGAGCACGATGGTCATTTCGACCAATGTAAAACCATGTCGTCTAGCCATGTGTCACCCCTTGTAGGTTGGCATACATGGGCAGTAACAGACTCAGATAGGCTCCCACAATCATTAGAGCCACCACGCCTAGTAACAGAGGTTGGACGATCGCTAAGGCACTCTCCCACCGTCGGGTAAGCTCACGATACTGCATCACACCGAAGGCCTGGAGCTCACGCGCTAGCTGCGCCGTCGTACTTCCTTTCTGCAAGAGAATCACCAATTGTGGCGCAATGTAGGCCTGTTGCCGAAGCCAAATCGTCGGAACTTGTCCTCTAGTAAGTTGGTGATCCAATGCCGTTGCCAGTTGGGCCAATAGCGACTCTTCCGGCAATCGCTGTAATACGGTTAGCATCTGTTGAACACTTAAACCACTCTGGACGAGTTGCCCCAAGGTCGCTGCTAAGTAATAGGCATAGTAAGCTCGAAACAAGCGTCCAAGGACTGGCCAATGGAGATAACTGGTTGCGCGTTGCAGACTCGTTTTCTGTCGCCACCAGGAATACCCAATCACCCCGCCACCCAGGACTGCCAGGCCACAACCTAACGTTAAATATTTGGTCCAAGGAAAACCGACCGTTTCCGTCGCACCCATCCCCGCCTGAAGCTGGGGCAAGACGCCAATCTGAAGGGCTAGGAACAACCCCAACATGCTCACCAACAATCCCGCGGGATACACAAGCAATTGATGGAGTCGTTTCCGCTGAGTCGCCATCAGCCGCAGCATCTCGGCGGCGTGTTGGAGACCGACACCCAGCTCGCCATAGGTCGTCATTGTCCACAATTGAAAGTAGACGTTGGGCTGTAAATAAGGCTCCAGTAAGTGCACAAAGGGCTGTCCACTGGCCAGTTGCCGTTCAATCTTGCCGATCGTTGCCGGTAGTGTCGGGTCAACCAGCCGGATGAAAGCCACGGCCTGCTTCAACGAAAAGCCACTGGCCAACTGGTCAGCCAACACCTGACAGAAGACTGCCTGATTGGCAAGAGACCACCTAACCCTCGCGGAACCTTTGCGCCACTTGCGAAGAGATTGCTCCCGTGAGTTTTGCTTTTTCAAGATCTTGACGCCACCTTTCCGTCATTTGATTAGATTGTCTAAAAAGATCCGTCTCCGTGACAATATCGAATAACACCGCTGGTTCACGATGTTGCCGTGGAATTAAGCGTTGGTAACAGGCCGCTGTGAGCGCCTGTCGTAAGACGGCCTCGGCCACCCCCAGTTCTCGTAGCCGTGTCACCGTTCCCTGCGCATTTTTAGCGTGAACCGTACTAAGTACCAGATGGCCGCTCAAGCTGGCTCTAATCGCCGCCTGAGCCGTCAGAGCATCCCGAATTTCACCGATGATGAAGACATCCGGTCGATGACGCAGGCCAACCTTAATCAGAGCCTCATAAGTCATCCCGGCCGCCGCATTCACCTGTAGTTGAATAAACTGAGATTCTCGGATTTCAACAGGATCCTCAATGCTCAGCACCACAGGGTCACCGGCGAGTTGGGTGGCCATGGCATACATCGCGGTCGTTTTACCTGACCCCGTTGGCCCAGCAAATAGGATTAGGCCTCGCTGCCGACTCAGGGCGCTGAGCTGTTGGGACTGGCCAGCCATCAAGTAGGTTGCCTGTAACGTATCGTAAGGATAAATAAGCCGCACCACCAACGATTCCTTCCCAGAAAAATCGCCAACCGTGGATAATCGCAGATCGATCGGCATTTCAGTGGTCTTCCAGGCCAAGGACCCAACCTGTGGACGCCGACGTTCACTCACAACCATGTCGGCATGAAATTTCAGGTACGTCAGTAGTTGTTCCCCCATCGCCATCGAAATTTCTCGCCATAAGTGTCGTTTCTGAAAGCCTCGCAGATAGATTTGATAGCCTGCTTCGCGGGGCAGAATGTAGATGTCGCTGGCTCGAATCGACTGTGCCGCCTCGATAACTGCCGTCACTAATTCTGAAATCATTCGCTACCGCTCCCCTCTTTAAGGCTAATTCCGTTAAATAACCCAGATTCGTGTAAAAAAAGGCAAAAAAAGAGAATTCCAAATTGGAATTCTCTCAAAAGCTTTTCTATTCGACCCCTTCAGGTAAAACAGCAGCTTCGTAAACGTCAGAGACGTCATCATTATCGTTAAGTTCATCAATGAGGCCTTGGTATTGCGTAACCTTGGCTTCTGGAACTTCAGTCGTCGTTTGTGGGAACATCCGAACTTCTGAAGTATCCAGCTTGTAGCCCTTAGCTTGTAATGCATCACGAACTGAAATTTCACTAGCAGCATCCGTGAAAATCTTAAACTCGTCGTCCGTGGTTTGTAAGTCATCTGCCCCGGCATCGAGTGCATCCATCAACATCGTATCTTCATCCGTGTCCAGACCATCACGCAGGATTACAATGTAACCCTTCCGGTCAAACATGTATGAAACGGAACCTGACGCACCAAGTGAGCCACCATGGTGTGTGAAGGCAGAACGTACAGCGGCAGCCGTACGGTTCTTATTATCCGTCAAAGCAGCAACCATGATCGCTGTCCCGGCTGGACCGTAGCCTTCGTAGGTAATTTCTTCGAACTTAGCGCCACCAAGACCAGAGGCTTTGTCTAAAGCCCGCTTGATGTTTTCCTTAGGCATGTTAGCTGCCCGCGCCTTGTCCATTTCCAAACGAAGTTGAGGGTTACCGTCGGGATCAGGACCACCTGCTTTTGCAGCTTGGTACAAATCACGTGAGATTTTTTGGAAGATTTTTCCACGCTTTGCATCCTGAGCATTTTTCCGGCCCTGGATGTTATGCCATTTAGAATGTCCTGACATCGTAACTCCTCTTTTCTAAAATTTTATAGATATCCGTATAAAACAGACACTGTTTATATTAGCACTTACACCCCCACCATTCAATTGCTTAGACTGGAAAAAACCACTATTCATCAAAAATGTATATTTTTTAGTGGACTTCCCTATCTAAAAGGGATTATTGCATTGTTTATTTGAATAATTACTGTATAAAAACAAATTTATCAAAATAAAACTTGTATAAATACACGAACTACTCTATACTCTAAAACATCATCAAAACAGAGGAGCACACACATATGAAGAAAAAATGGGTTCTATTTTTAGCCCTGGTCATCGCTCTCTTCACTGGAGCCACGATGACAGGGACAACGGCACACGCCGCTAGCGATGATTCACTCGCCCAAGTTCAAAAGAAGGGCACGCTGGTCATGGGAACTTCCCCGGACTATCCGCCTTATGAATTTCAAGCAACCGTCCACGGCAAGACTAAAGTCGTCGGCATGGACGTTGCCGTGGGGGAAAAGATTGCCAAAGACCTGGGCGTCAAATTAGAGGTCAAATCCATGTCCTTCGATTCCCTGCTCGTTGCCCTGCAAACGGGTAAAGTCGATATGGTTATCTCTGGGATGAATCCCACCCCAGCCAGAAAGAAGAATGTTGATTTCACACATACCTACTATCAAGGTGGGTACAGCATCGTCATCAACAAAGCCGACAAGGGTATTTATAAGAACAAAGATTCCTTTAAAGGGAAAACCATTGGGGCGCAAACCGGTTCCACAATGTATAACGAATCCAAGAAGCAAACGACTGATACGACCGTCAAAGGGATGACCTCCGTTTCCGACCTCATCTTGGGTCTTCAAAGTCACAAGCTCCAAGGGGTCGCCATGGAAAAGCCTTCCGCCGAAGCCTACGTTTCCAATAACAAGGAACTGGCTTCAATTCCGAGTGACTTCGACCTGAGTGCGTCTGACACCAGCGCGTCTGTTGCCTTCAAGAAAGGCTCAACCTCACTAGTTGCCGCGGCCAACAAGTCCGTCGACCAGATTAAGAAACAAAACCTCGTCAACAAGGATTACCTCCCCGCAGCCGGGAAGTACTTAAAGACCAACACGGTTAACACCAGCATGTTGCACTACTGGAAGGCCTTCCTCAAAGGGGTTGAATACACCCTGATTATCACGGTCTGCTCCGTTTTCTTCGGCTTTATTCTCGGGGTACTCTTAGCCCTCGCACGGATGGCTCAAGGTGGTCCACTGATGACTGGTCTACGGTGGTTAGCCACGGCCTACGTCGAATTCATTCGGGGAACGCCAATGATGGTTCAAGTCATGTTTGTTTACTTTGGTCTGGGACTGGTCGTTAACCTTCCCGCCCTCATGTCTGGGATCATTGCCATCTCCTTGAACTCCGGGGCTTACGTGGCCGAATACATCCGTGGTGGGATCAACTCCGTGGATAAGGGTCAAACCGAAGCCGCTCGGAGCCTGGGGATGTCTCGTGGCTACACCATGCGTTACGTGGTTCTTCCACAAGCCTTGAAGAACATCTGGCCATCATTAGGTAATGAATTTATCACCTTAATCAAGGACAGTTCAATCGTCTCCATTATCGGGGTCTCCGAACTGATCTTCCAAAGCAACATCGTTCGGTCCGACACCTACCGTGGGGTTGCACCAATCGCGGTCATTATGGTTCTCTACTTCATTCTGACCTTCACCGCCTCACGGATCCTGAACTTCTTTGAAAGGAGAATGCAACATGACTAAACCAATTATCGAGGTTAAAAACCTCGCCAAAAACTTTGGCGACAACGTCGTCTTGAAAGATATCACGGAACAGGTCAATCCGGGCCAAGTCATCGTCGTCATCGGACCTTCGGGTGGTGGGAAGAGTACCTTCTTACGGTGCCTCAACCTCCTCGAAACGCCAACGAGTGGCGAAGTTGATTTCAATGGTGAGAACCTCACCACGCTCGACCCTAAGCGAGTTAACGAACTGCGGGAACAGATGGGGATGGTTTTCCAAAACTTCAACCTCTTCCCCAACATGACGGTTCTCGAAAACATTAAGCTTGCCCCAATGAAAGTTAAGGCTGTCGATGACGCTGCCGCCACCAAACGGGCCCATGAATTGCTCAAACAAGTTAACTTAGATGACCATGCAGACACCTTCCCTAGTAACCTATCTGGTGGACAAGCCCAACGGGTGGCCATTGCTCGGGCCCTCGCCATGGATCCCAAGGTAATGCTCTTTGATGAACCAACGTCAGCTTTAGACCCCGAAATGGTCGGTGAAGTTCTCAACGTCATGAAGGAACTCGCCAATCAAGGGATGACGATGGTCGTGGTGACCCATGAAATGGGCTTTGCCAAGTCCGTGGCCGACCGGGTCTGGTTCATGGCGGATGGCTTCATCCAAGAAAACAACACCCCTGAATCCTTCTTCAGTGACCCCCAAACGGAACGGGCACAAGACTTCTTATCTAAGATCCTCATGTAATTTCTGAATACGATTCGACAAAAAATGCCAACCCGCAATTGCGAGTTGGCATTTTTATCTGGTCTTCAATTAATGACGACGTTGCTTCCGTACACCGAAGACGCCCAGGCTTCCTAACAGAACACCAATGGCAGCCCACCAAGGGGTCTGTTGCTCATTGGTCTGAGGTAACGTGGCTTCTTTGGCAGTCGTTGCTGACTTCGCCGAAGCGGTCTTCAGCACTGTTACATGTGGCATTGCGGCTTGACCACTGGTGATTGGTGATTGGTGAGTTTCACCTGGTGCTTGGACGCCACCATCACTGATAACCTCGTGGTCATTAGTCGTTCCTGGCTTTGGATCTGGCTTAGTTGGATCAGTCGGGGCAACCGGATCGGTTGGGTCCGTAGGATCTGTCGGATCAACGGGATCTGTTGGATCGACACCTCCGTCACCGGAGCCACCAGTACTTGGCGCGAGAACCGTTAAGGTCACGGTCGTCGTTTGCAATCCATCAGCACCCAGATAATTAAGCGTAACCGTATAAGTGCCTGGTGTATCGAGCTTGGCATCCCCAAGTTCGAGGGTAACCTTACTTGCATCGATGGCTTCGGCGTTGCTATCGGTCCCCTGTGGCTTGAAATCAGCCACAGTTGGCATTGGATCTCCGACCGTCATCGTGTAGTTGCTTCCAGTCAACGTTGGTGTTGCCGCATCAATCGTTAAGATTACAGGGGCCGTTACTGTCACACCATTGCTATCTTGATAACGCAACGTAACCGTATAAGTGCCTGGTCTGTTGAGCGTCGCATCCCCGAAATCGACGGTAACCTTGCTTGCGTCGATGGCTTCGGCATTGCTGTCGGTTCCTTCAGGCTTAAAGTCAGTTGCAGTTGGTGCGGCATCCCCGGCCGTCATCGTGAAGTTACTCCCCGTCAACGTTGGTGTTGCCGCATCAATCGTTAAGGTTACAGGAGCCGTTACTGTCACACCATTGCCATCCTGATAACGCAACGTGACCGTATAAGTACCTGGTCTATTGAGCGTCGCATCCCCGAAGTCGACGGTAACCTTGCCTGCGTCGATGGCTTCGGCATTGCTGTCGGTTCCTTCAGGTTTGAAATCGGCGGCGGTTGGTGTAGCACCCCCGACTGTCATCGTGTAGGAACTCCCAGTTAATGTTGGTTTCGCGGCAACAACCGTTAATTCCACAGTCGCAGTTGCTGTTTGTACCCCATCTACGTCCAGATAATTCAACGTGACGTCATAAGTGCCTGGTCGATTGAGTTGGGCATTCCCAAGACTGAGGGTGACCTTGTTTGCGTCGATTGCTTCAGCATTACTGTCAGTTCCCTGTGGCTTGAAGTCGGCTACAGTTGGTGCCGCATCACCAGCTGTCATCGTGTAGTTACTCCCAGTCAAGGCTGGTATTGCTTTGTTGATTGTCAATATGCTATTGGCACTCAATGACACACTGTAGTTAGGATTAGTACTTGTCGCCAACTTGTAATCGTACTGTCCAACTGTTTCACCTGGTTCTCGACTTACTGTGAAACCGTAATCGGCTGGGTTAACAGCTTGTCCGTCAACAGTCACTGTTGGTGTCGGGTCGGCTTGACCTGCCGTCTTTTGACCAGTGACCGTCGCGACAATAACTGCCGGATCAATCGTCAGAGTTGCCGAATTCTGCGTCAGATCTTCGTCCCACACATATGAGGCGGCATCTGGACTCTGCGATAAGACTCGATTGATAGCGTCTGGACTGACCGTTACGACATACTTACCGGCGTTAACGGTTTGGTCATCGACCGGCGTTAACACAAGATCCCCATCCTTCAAATCATAGAAGAAACCATCGGTTAGATGAATTTGATAATTTGAAGCCTCCGGAGTTGGTGTTGTGCCATTATACGTGGCGGTTTGTGAACCGGTAATCCAATATGATCCTTGCCGTTGACTAACCTTTACCAAGGCTGTTTCACTATCATTGCCGTAGGTATATATCACCTTGTGGGTGCCAACACTCAGATCATTGATCACATCATCAGGCTTAATCGGTTGACCATCCAATGTGATAGCCAGGTCATCCAGCGATAACTTTGTATCTTCAATATTGAACAAGTTGTCCGCTGGTGTCCAACTCTGCCCGTACCAAATGGCCGTATTCACAACTTGGATATTGGGATCATTCAAAACAACCTGATAAGTTCCGTTATAAATGTTCTGGCCAGCGGCATCGGTTAAAGCCCAAGCAAATGTAAACTGAGTGACACCTTTAGCTACCTGGAAGGTATCGGTAGTTTGATCGAAGGTAACTTGACTCCCAGCATCCGCGCCATTGACTTCAATGTCGGAAACCTTTAGGTCTGTATTGTTTAAGGACCCCACAGACGTCTTAAAAAGGTCATCTAAGGAGACATGCGCTGTATCCGTAAAGATAGCCGCATACTGCGTTGAAGCGATGTCAGGCGTCTCCTGGTTCGTTGCCAGCTGTGTAATTCGGTTATAGCTGAAAGCCTGATCACCAATTGCCGTATCTGGGCCAACGCTAACACCGATCAATTGGTTACTGAAGAAAGCCTGGTCGCCCAAGGTTGTAATGCTGTTGGGCAGAACGATTTTACCCGTCAATTCATTGTAAATGAAGGCCCCGTTGCCAATCGTAGTCAGGCTAGGATTGAACGTAATGCTTGAGATATGGTCCCCCGCAAAAGCTTGATTGCCAATGGTCGTTAAGTTCGTTGGCAAGCTCAGGTTACCGGTCAACCCGGTATATTCAAAGGCCCCATTACCAATTTCCGTTAAGGCGTTAGCATCTGTCATATCGACACTTGTTAAGTTGCCATCATAGGTAAAGGCAAAATCACCGATCGTCGTCAATCCCACTGGTAATTTAATCGACGTCAAGGCTGTATTATCCAGAAAGGCTGACGCCCCAATCGTTTGTAAACTATCCGGTAAAGTCACCGAGCTCAACCAAGTGTTGTACACGAACGCCCCTTCACCGATTGAAATTAGTTGGCTACCTGGCGCAAAGTTAACCGTCGTCAACCCACCAACGGTGTTGCCACCTGAATCCTTTTTGGTATCCGCCGCAAAGGCATAGTCCCCAATCGTCTGCAAACTGGCTGGCAAGGTGAGCGTTGTCAAATTACCATCATATTCAAAGGCTTCGTTGCCGATAGTGGTCAGGCTAGTTGCGGCATCAAAGTTCAGCGTCGCCAGCGAACTGTCGGAACTAAAAGCCCCGTCACCGATACTGGTCAGACTTCCCAAAAAGGTTGCGTCGCCTAAACTCGTGTCACTGGCAAAACTACTGTCCCCGATTGTTTGCAGGTTAGTTAAGTCGCCCCAGTTAACTGTGGCTAAGTTTGAATTGTAACGGAAGGCTCCGTCGCCAATCGTTTGAATGCTGGTTGGTAAAACCAGATTGGAGATTTGGGCACTGGTAAACGCATCCTTACCAATTGAAGTCAGCACGTTGTTTTGCCCAAAATCCAGCGTTTCAATTGGGTTGTAAATAAAGGCTGAATCGCCAATTGTCGTCACCGTGTTGGGCAACGTCAATGACGTCAGTTTGTCACTAGCAAACGCACTACTCCCGATCGTTGTGAGTGTCGTATTGCCACTAAGATCTAAGGTTCTTAAGTTTGAAAGGAAGGCAAAAGCACCACTACCAATGGTCTTCACGCCATCACCAATGACCACACCCGTAATCCCAATCGATAAGTTGTTGGGATCATCTGCATTATAGGAAACAAAGGCGTTATCGGCGATACTCGTCACCTTGTAGACGTCACCATCAGCCGGATTAATCATGGTCGTTGGAATCGTTAAAATTCCATTGACAGCCTTTGTCAATCCAGTAATGGTGGCTTCTTTCGTGTCTTTATCGAAATCCACCTTGAAATAACTAGCGTCCGTCACATCAGAAGACACCTTCGTGACCTGACTCCTATAAAGACTGGCAGCCATCGGAGCAGCAAGCAGCGAAGGCGTTACATCAAGGCTCGTGGTTTCAATACTTGGCGTCACGTCAGAGGTCTGCACTTCTTTGGTCACGTTCTGCAAGTCTGCGGCCTTGGCTGCCGCTTCCTTCGCGGCGGCTTCAGCAGCGGCTTCCTTGGCGGCAGCTTCACTTGCTGCCGTACTTGAGGCGGCGGCTTCTTTTGCCGCGGCCTCACTGGCAGCCGCAGAACTGGCAGCTGCTTCACTAGCGGCTGCGCTTGAGGCCGCGGCACTGGATGCTGCAGCACTCGAAGCAGCGGCGTCCTTAGCAGCGGCATCGCTTGAAGTTCCCGCGTCAGAACTTGTCCCCGTGGTTAGCGCCACTTTGTCAGCTCCACTAGCTGGTTGCCCACTCGCGGATGTAGCTGTAGCGGCGGCATCTGCTGAATCCGCATGGGCTACCATACTCTGATCTTGAGCCATTGCAGTGCCTAGTCCCACTGCAACAACAGTAATCGCGGCAAAAACCCATTGTTTGCCATCCTTGTACATCTTGTAATGCTGTTTAGCTTGCATTGTCGCTTGCTCCTCTCACAATGACCGGGCTAGTCAACCCCAGTTGCTGTACCGAAATGTTCCGAACAGCGGTTCCGTACTCTTATTGCTTTATTTTAGCCACTAATTCGCCTAGTGCAACTAATTCTTGCTTATGGTAACAAGTTAGTCTTAAAACATTACCAAATAGCCAACGAATGAGGACTAATCCTATTTCACACAATAAACTGATTATTCTCATATAATATACCGAAACCCAACTCGCGGTCAATCAATAACTAAAAAAAAAGTTAATCATCACAACGGTGTTACCCCCTAATAATTAAACAAGGGGTAACTCGTTTTGATAACTAACTAATTTTATTTCCATATTAATTGTCTTATTTTTTGTCTGCTAGGCTTTCCGAAAGGTTCGATGTCCCAATAACACTAAGAGCCCTAGTACGATCTCAGCGGCACCAATGAAGATAATGACTCCCAGTCCGCTGTGTCCAACCGTTGTCACGGCAGTTTGAACGGCCGCTGTCATCCCAGCCAGCACGACGGGGAGCCCAAAGTAACCGGCAACACTCAAAACAATTGTCAGCACCCCACCAACCGTTAATCCGGGGCCGAGGCTACCAAGAACATGGTACACGCTAAAAGCGTAAATGGTGGTCACAATCAGCAACATCACCACGGCCACAATTGCCCAAAGATCAATCTGGCGGGCTCTGCGAATCTTGGTACCAGCCGCCATCATGGTGTCTGTCTGAACCGCCTGTTTCACTGTCTTCTGCGCCTGATTAGCCAATGACGTTTGCAGGGAATCGCTGGCGGTCACCCCCATCGCCTGGGCCTGAGCCGCAATTGCGGCCTTCAGATCGGCGTCATCAACGGTCGTCGCTGTCTCCCCATAAATCTCGGCAATTCCTTGTTCCAGATAGGGTTGAACCAAGCCTGACGTCACGGGATTCCCACTGATTCCCAGACTCAGGAGGTCGTTATTCAAATCATTGATAACCTTTTGGCCAGTGTTGTCTCGCGACACCACCCCTGCCGTATAGTTGGCATTGAACACGGTAAAACGTAGCCCAACTGTGATCGTCAGGAGCGTGATGAGAACAGCGACCCAGCGAGCCAACGCCGGTCGTCGCTGATAACCATTCTGATTGGGACTTGCTTGAGGCTGCGGATCTTCCGCCTCCCCTGAGTGATAGCGGGCCATTCGACTATTTGCACTCATCAGCATCCCCTCCATTCTTAATTTTTATTGATACCCATTGTAGCACACTCTACCTTTGCGCCTCATTAAACCCAATCACATCGTCAAGGGATCAAAAATACCGCCGTTCCAGTAGGCTCGACGGTATCTCATCTATTTCGTTGAGCTCCGTTTCATCAAGCCATAAGGTAGGATGACCGTATTCTCATCAACGTTTTCGTTATTCATTAACTTCGTCAGCAGACGCATGGCAACGGCCCCAATATCATAGAGGGGTTGGGTGATCGAACTCATCTTAGGCCGAACCAATTCCGTCAGCTTCGTGTCATTACTGGTAATGACTTCGAAATCTTCGGGAACGGAGACACCGGCATCGGTGAGGCCATTCATCACACCAGCTGCTAATTCGTCGTCGCCGACAAAGGCTGCCGTAGCACCGGCTGCGGCCAAGGCAGGTTCAAGTGATTGACCAGCCTTGTAAGTGTAATCCGTTTCAAAGACCAGTTTGTCATCATAAGAGATGCCAGCGTCCTTCAAGGCCTTCTTGTAGCCCTTCAAACGGTAGTCATGGTTGATGGCTTGATCCATTGAACCAGAAACAAAGGCAATCTTACGGTTTCCATGGTCGATCAGGCTCTTAACAGCCTCGGCGACAGCGGCAACGTAGTCAATGTTGACGCTAGGCTGGGTCTTCTGAGCATCGACGGAACCAGCTAAGACAACGGGTGCCTTAGAACGACGGAATTCTTCGCGAAGTTCATCGGTGACTTGGTTCCCCATGAAGATGATCCCATCGACTTGTTTAGCCATTAACGTGTTTAATACCTGAACCTCTTTACCGCCGTTTTCGTCGGAATTGGTCAGGATAATGTTATATTTGTACATCATGGCCACGTCATCAATCCCTCTAGCTAATGAAGAGAAGTAGATGTTCGTGACATCGGGGATAATGACCCCGACAGTCGTGGTTTTCTTACTTGCTAATCCTCGGGCGACGGCATTTGGCCGGTAATCCAGGCGATCGATGACTTCGAGCACCTTCTTACGGGTTGCGGGTTTGACGTTGGGATTCCCATTGACCACACGGGAAACGGTGGCCATCGACACGGATGCCTCCCGGGCCACGTCATAGATAGTTACAGTTTGTTTTTCCATTGTGATAGCCCTTTCTTTCTTGGTTTGATTTGTTTTCATTCGTTTTCAAGCAACTTGACTAGTATACAGAAACTCCGAGGTCGACGCAAGATTGAAAACGCTTTCGCATCAAAGAATACCTTATTTTCATGTAATTTTCAAGACAGATCCCTTCAGATTTACCAATTATTAGAATATTTGATGGTATAATTGAACCATTAATTTGAAAGGGTGATTTCATGACGAAACTCGAACAGATTCAGCAGTGGACAGCGGAACACCATGCTAGTATGACCTATTTAAGCAATCCCAAAACCATCCAGTACCTCACAGGCTTTGGGAGCGACCCCATCGAACGGGTCTTGGCCTTGGTCGTCTTCCCCGACCAAGACCCCTTTATCTTCGCCCCTGCACTGGAGGTCGAAGTGATTAAGGCTACCGGATGGGCTTATCCTGTCATCGGTTACCTTGACCATGAAAATCCTTGGGCGATGATTGGCGACCAAGTCAAAGCCCGCCACGTCAACCCAACTCAAATTGCCATCGAAAAGGGACAACTACCTGTTGCCCGGATGGAAGCCTTGGCTGCACAATTCAGCAACCCCCACTTTGATTTAGACCTGACGAGCTTCATCGAACACATGCGTCTGATCAAATCTGCCGAAGAAATCAAGAAACTTGAAATCGCTGGTAAGTGGGACGACTTCGCCTTCGAACATGGCTTTGCTGCCGTGAAGGCCGGCAAGACGGAACAATCCGCCGTGGCCGAATTACAATATGCCTTGATGAAGGAAGGTATCATGGAAATGTCCTTCGGAAGCCTGGTTCAAGCCGGTGCTCACGCCGCAGAACCCCATGGTGCCACCAACGCGACGAAATTCCAAAACAACGAACTCGTTCTCTTTGACCTAGGGACCGTTTACGATGGCTACATCTCCGACGCTTCCCGGACGGTGGCCCTCGGCACCCCTACCGCCAAGGAAAAGGAAATCTACGACGTCTGTCTCGATGCTCAACTGACGGCACAAGCCGCCGTTAAACCTGGCATGACCGCCGCCGAACTCGACAAAATTGCTCGTGACATCATTACCAAGGCCGGCTACGGCGAATACTTCATTCACCGTCTCGGTCATGGGATGGGGATGAGCGACCACGAATTCCCATCCATCATGGCAGGGAATGACCTGGTCCTCGAACCCGGCATGTGCTTCTCCATCGAACCCGGTATTTACATCCCTGGTGTCGCTGGGGTCCGGATTGAAGACTGTGTTCACGTCACTGAAGACGGGAGCCTGCCCTTCACCCACACTTCAAAAGAATTAACTTACGTTGGCTAAACTGAATTAGCCTAGACATGACAAAACCCCGACTTCGCAATCTGCGATGCCGGGGTTTCTTTTTGAATTTATTTATTCAGCGTCGGAATCCGTGGCATCCGTCTCCGGATTTTCGTCAGATTCGTCACTGTCGTCTTCGGCATCGTCGGGTGCCAAGTCAGGAACTTCAGCGCTACTCAAAACGATATCGTCCGCTGGATCGTCATCGGCGGTTGCGGCTGTTTGCCAAGCCGGTGCATCGTCCTTAGCTTCCAAGCGGTCGTTCAAGGCCTCCTTGAAGTCATCCGCAGCGTCAGCGGCGTAAAAGGCATAGTCGACTGCCCGATCCTTGAGAGCATTGTAACGATCCCGTGCAGCACCCTTGAGGGCCTCACGTTGTTCCAAGTCAAGCGCATGGTAAGCTGCATATGCGGCACCACCTAAAACTAACCCAGCTAATAACTTGTGTTTTGACATTCTAATGACTCCCTTTCTGTATCTTAATCCTTAGATTTATGATTTCTGTAGAGATCAAATGCCGTCTTACCCATCCGAGCAGCGAGTGACGTCTTGGCAGTCGTCTTCGCCGTCTCGCCGACACGTTCCGTCAGGTTACGGGTAGCCGTGTTCAGGTCAGAAACACTCTCGCCTAAGTCTGCAGCGGCCTGGAAGACCGGATCAATCGTGGCGACCTTCTGGTTGACATCCTCTAACAATTCATTCGCGTTGGCCATAATATTTTCAGCTTGATGACTGATGACGTCAATGTCTGACGTCATGGTCTTCACTGATTTATTAACTTCACCCAACGTTTTATTCATCTTTACTAAGAACATGCCAATGAAGAGGACCAGAATCAAAAACGCAATTGCTGCGATTAGGCCCGCTACTTGTCCACCGGTCATGACAACCCCTCCTTGTACTCAGTTACTTACCAATAGAATAGCATTCTCACCAGGCTGGTGCAATTAAAACCCCGAATTATCCCGGCTTTTCTCGCCGGATGCTGGGCGTCATTCGTAAAATCTGCTAAACTAAAACCAGCATTTAAATCTGAATTTAAGGGAGGCACGTTTCTTGACGGCCTTAATATCCACAACAGCCACGAGTTCCAAGGGGCTGCAACATTATCTAAATACCTTTAACTGGGAGGACCTCTGGCACCTAATCACCAGTCGCTTTCTGACCCTTCTCTTTCTGACTGTGCTCTTTTTCTTCGTCAACCTCGTCGGGAAGGCTATTCTTAAACGGAGCTTCAAGCGTTACCTGGACCCCAAACAAGGATCGAACAATCGACTCCAAACCATTAGCATGCTCTCCATGAATATCTTTCACTACACGATCTTGTTCTTCTGGCTGTATGCCATGCTCTCTACCCTGGGCGTTCCGGTTGGCACACTAATCGCTGGTGCTGGAATCTTCAGTTTGGCTTTAGGGCTCGGGGCCCAAGGCTTCGTGAGTGACCTAGTCACCGGGGTTTCTATCCTCATGGAACAACAGATCGATGTCGGCGAAACCGTCAAGATCGGGACGATTGAAGGCGTGGTCACGGCAATTGGTTTGCGAACAACTCAGGTGACGAGTGCCGATGGAACGATTAATTTCATTCCCAACCGGAACATCACCATTGTCTCCAACCGTTCACGAAACAACATGCGGGCCACGGTGAACATCCCCATTGCCCCCACGACACCCGTTGAGCAGTTACGCCCCATCATCGAACAGGTCAATCAAGAACTCCTACCAAAACATCCCGGCGTCATTGGGACACCCCTGCCAACCGGGGTGGTCACCTTACCTACTGGGGAGTTGGTCTATCAAGTCAGCCTCGTGTGCGAGAGTGGCACTCAATTCTCACTACAGGCTATCTTTCTCACAGCTTATCTCAAAGCGATTCGCCAGGCCGGGATCAAATTACCTGCCCATACGCCGACTCAAGTCTAACTAAATAGGATCTAATAAAGCCAGGACATCACCGTCCTGGCTTTTTCTTGTGTCTCTATGAATGGCTGTGTAACGGCGTTTTTGCCGTCAATTGCTTAGGGGTAACGTCGTAATTGACGTGTAAGTTATGCGCCAAATAATTAATTCGTTTTAACAGTTCTCGCCGGGTGATGATCCCTTGGAAAACCTGATGGTCATCGATCAACGGAATAAAGGGATCGTCCACCAAATAGTTCAAGATCGTTTCCAATTTTTTCGGATCATCGACCCAATGGCCAACCGGCGACATCGCATCCGCCACTTTATAATGACTGAGCTGGTCAACCGCGGCCCCGGGAACCTGCAAGAGCTTGTCGGTAATCGCCGCTAGGGAAATCATCCCCTGAAGGTGATCGTCGGCGGCCAACACCGGAATCCGGTTGTACCCCACCTTGGAGAGCACCATCAAGGCGTGTTCCAACGTATTGCTGGCCGTGACATTGGCAACCACGTCGGCGGGAATGACATAGCTTCTGGTATCCTTCAAAAGCATCTGCTCGACAGCAGTATCAATCATAAGCTAAAATCATCCTTTCTACGCGTTGCTGTGATCAAAGGTAAACTTGAGGTCGGCAATCGGCTGTGCCTGACGATCGACGTACTGCACCACCGTCTGAGTCGCCGTCACCGTGACCAGGGCGGCCGTGCCCCCTAAGTAACGATACTCCCCACGTGGCTGGCTAATACTGCCGGGATTCACGAACAACCGGCCGTCAACCTGTTCGGCTGCCAGTCGATGCGTGTGTCCATAAAAAATAATCGTTGCCTGCACCGCTTGAGCTCGCAGATCCAACTGCGTCAGGTCATAGTTAACGACGTCATGATGACCGTGAGTCAGCATGACCTGACGACCCGCGACTTCAGGCGTCAAAACTAGCGGAAATTTAGCATCGAAGTCCATGTTACCCCCAACCGCATAAGCGTCCTTAAACCACGGATCGCTGGCTGGCATCTCGGAATCCCCACAGTGAAAGATGACATCAGGTTTCAATTGGTCGCGCAGTGTCGACAAAATGGCCGTATCTCCGTGATTATCACTGACAACTAACCATCGACTCATTGCTAGGCCTCCCACCATTCATCAAACTTTGGTAACATCGCAGCGGTTGCCTTGGCACGATGACTGTGTTGGTTTTTCTTCGCCAATCCCATTTCGGCAAACGTCTGACCTTCACTCGGCACGTAGAATAAGGGATCGTAGCCAAAGCCATCGTGGCCTCGTGGGGCCGTCAAGATCACGCCACGAACCTCACCCGTGGCCACTAACTTCTTGCCATCAGGCTTAATCAGGACCAGTGAGGTATGGAAGGCCGCCGTCCGCTTCTCAGCAGGAACACCGGCTAAGTTTGCCAATAATTTAGCATTATTCTTCGCATCGTCATGGTCACCGGCATAGCGGGCAGAATAGATGCCCGGTTCGCCATTCAAGGCATCCACCATCAAGCCAGAATCATCGGCCAAAACAGGTAACTGAGTTTCTTGAGCCACCGAAGTCGCCTTGAGTTCGGCATTTTCAGTAAAGGTCTTGCCAGTCTCGTTGACTTGCTTCAAATCAGGGAAGTCGGCTAATGTTTTAACGGTCAATCCCTTAGGTTCGAAGATGGCCCGAAATTCCTGAGCCTTCCCCGGATTATTCGTCGCAACTACAATCGTGTTTGTCATTTGTCATTAACCTCCAAGGTTGTGGTAAGTTCGCTGAGTGGTAAGTGCATCGCCTGAACCGGTGTCTGGTCCAACCAGTGATTGGCTAAGTTGTTAAAGTCTGCTGCATTTCCAGTGGTGTAGTAAGTGGCTGATGACCCTGTCTTCGGATTAGCCAGGTTCCAGTAATCTAGGAGCGACGTGACCATGTTGGCCGTTGCGGTTCCCGGATCTACCAAGGTCACCTGGTCCCCCATGACCTCCTGAATAAGTGGCCGTAACAGAGGGAAATGCGTGCACCCCATAACCAAGGTGTCAATGTCTTGGTCCAGCAATGGCGCTAAATCAGTGGCCACTACTTGTTTGGCGTGGTCTGACGTCAGATCGTTGGCCTCTACCAAGGTCACCAAATCCTGACAGGCCACTGAAACCACCGTATTACGGTTATCCTTGGCCAAAATCGTTTGGCGATATTGGTCACTCTTCACGGTCCCGGTGGTCGCAATCACCCCGATCCGGTGGTTACGGGTGACCTGAGTTGCCGCCCGTGCTCCCGGAGCAATCACCCCAACAACGGGAATATCGAGTTCTTTTTGCATAGTGGTTAAAGCCGCTGCAGTAGCGGTATTACAGGCAATCACCAGCATCTTAATGTGTGCTTCTCGCTGTAGGAAACGGGCAATCTGCCGCGTAAACTTGGTAACCTCTGCAACCGTTCTCGGGCCGTATGGTAAACGCGCCTGATCCCCCAAAAACACCGTGTCTTCGGTGGGCAACAAGCGCTGTACTTTTTTAAGTACCGTTAAGCCGCCGACTCCTGAATCCATTAACCCAATTGGACTATTCTGCATGAATCAACGCTCCTTTGTCATTGCTTGAATCTATATTATCGCCTTTTTCTGAACCGGTTTCAAGCAACACCCCCACTAAAACTCAGATCCGAGGGATAAAAAAGCCTTAAATTTAGTTACAGTCCAGCGTTCCCTTTATTTTAAGGTATAATGAAATTAGAATCTAAACGGAAAAAGGAGTCAACCCTCGTGAAAAACCTCTACGAAACTGTCATGGGCGATGCCGCTGGTGCGCCCTATCTCCCCCAATTTATTCTTCGCGACGCCTTGTTACCAGAGCTCCTCGGTGATGATCAAGGTGCTATCGGCTACTGGGCTGGCAAATCATTGGCCCGAAAGTTCCCCGTTGGCAATCCCAACGACGCCGCGGTGTTCTTCGCCCAAGCAGGTTTTGGTACCTTGACCTTGGAGAAGCAGACCGCCCAGATGACGCGCTGGCAACTCGCTGGCGAACCTGTTCGGCTACGACTCAAGATGGGGGCCGAAGCTGACTTCACCCTTGAAGCTGGTTTTCTCGCCGAAATGATGTCGCAACAACTTGGGGTCGTCACCGAAGCCGAACTAACCGAAACGCCTCGAAAGTTACGCAACCAAGCTGTGTTCTTCGACGTCTACACCGATCCAGATGATCTCATCCCTGACTTTGATGCCCCAACACCACTGGATTTGGTCACGCCACCTGCGACCGAAGATCCTCAAGCTTAATTTTAAAATTTGAGTCAAAAAGAAAGATCACCACCGGTAAAAATCGGTGGTGATCTTTTTAGTTAGGCTTCGAGATATTGATCTAAAATCTTCTTTAATTGATCTTTGGAGTGGTAACCCACGATTGAGTCGACCACTTTGCCGTCCTTCTTAACCAATAAGGTTGGAATACTCATGATCCCAAAGGATTGTGGCGTGTTCGGGTTGGCATCAACATCCATCTTGTTAAAGGTGACGTTGTCCATTTCCTCAGCCAATTGTTCAACGACAGGTGATTGCATCCGACAAGGACCACACCAAGTTGCCCAAAAGTCTGTCAGCGTCACGCCGGTTGCCGTATCATTTTCGAAGGTTTTATCTGTTGTTTCCGTAACCATCGTATTGCCTCCCTTTTCGTCATGGCGGTCAGAAACGGCCGCTGGTCTTAACTTCAAGTCTCAGTCTAACAGACTGAGCCAAAATCACAACTAAATTGCTTACAACTAATTAGTGGGTTACTTGAAACGGACCACGGTTGATCCATCCCCACCCGCATTTGCCGGTGAGAACCCAAAGATCTTGATCCGATTGTTACGCCTCAGATACTCGGTAACGCCTTTACGTAAGGCCCCGGTACCTTTCCCGTGAATAATCGTAACCGATGGATAACCGGCTAACAAGGCCGAATCAATATAACGGTCGACCTCAGCCATGGCTTCTTCATAGCGGTGACCCCGCAGATCCAAGGTTGGTGACATGCCGTTAGACCCGGTCCGGCGAACCGTGGCTCGCGGCTGTTTGGCACTCTTGGCTGGGTCCTTGGCCTTCTCCATATCACGCGTGGCGATCTTCATCTTCAGGATACCCAACTGAACTTCCCAATTGTTATCATCGAGCTGTTCGACGAGGACCCCAACTTGACCGTAAGACTTCACCAGCACGCTGTCACCCTTATGGAAGTCCAACTTGGCCTTCTCACGACGTAACACCCGGTTCTTCTTGAGCTTAGTGTCCTGTTGGAGCGCGTTCAAGGCCCCCTGAGCGGCAATCAACTCGTCTTCCTTCACGACGCTCTGACCGGCCGCTAACTGCTTCTTACGGAGGTCCGCAATGATTTGGTTGGCTCGCTTGCGAGACTCATCAACCAACCGGTTGGCTTCTCGTTTTGCATCGGTCATGAGGTGATCCTTCTGTTGCTGATACTGTTCGAACTGTTGTTGTAACTGGCCGTGTAACTCGTCGGCGTCCTTCAACTCTTGGCTGAGTTGGGCCGCGTCGGCATCCACCCGGCGTTTCTGTTCGGTCAGGTCACTAATCATGGCGTTTAAGTCCTGACTATCCTGATCAGTTAAGTTCCGAGCCGCGGACACAATCTGTTCGGGCATGCCTAAACGGGCCGCAATGTCTAAGGCGTTACTCCGTCCAGGAATCCCAATCAGCAAGTGATACGTGGGCTGAAGCGTATTGCCATCAAATTCCATGCTGGCATTGATCGTTTCTGGCCGATTATACCCGTAGGCCTTCAGCTCTGGATAGTGGGTTGAAGCCATCACGTAACTCCCAAGGGCACCAATCTCATCGAGAATGGCAATCGCTAGGGCTGCCCCTTCTTGCGGATCGGTCCCGGCCCCTAATTCATCGACGACGATCAGGCTGCGTTCGTCGGCGTGCTTCAGAATGGCCACGATATTCTCCATATGACCGGAGAAGGTACTCAAGCTTTGTTCGATGGATTGTTCATCCCCGATATCGGCGAAGATGTCATCGAAGACCCCGATAACACTGTTTTCATTAGCCGGAATGAAGAGTCCTGATTGCCCCATCAACTGAACCAAGGCCAGCGTCTTTAAGGTAATCGTCTTCCCACCGGTATTAGGCCCCGTTACGATGATGGCCTTGTAATCCTTGCCAATCGCAATGTCATTGGCCACGACCTTGTGGGGATCGATCAAGGGATGCCGGGCCTGTCGCAAATCAACTTGATTGTCCAAAGACAGCTTGGGTTCCGTAGCCTTCATGTGATGTGCATATTTCGCCTTGGCATTGATGAAGTCGAAGTGCCCGAGAATTTCCGAGTTTCGTAGAATTTCATCCTGATAAGGATCCAGCAATGCTGTTAATTCGGCTAGAATTCGTTGTTCCTCATGCCGTTCGTCAATCTGATTCTGCCGTAACCGGTTGTTCAGACCCACGACAGCTTGTGGTTCGATGAACAGCGTCTGACCACTGGCACTCTGGTCGTGCACGATGCCACCGAAACGTTGCTTGTATTCGGCCCGCACCGGAATCACATACCGGTCATCACGAATCGTGACGATGGTCTCGCTGAGGTACTTGGCATCCTTGCCCCGCGTATACTGATCCATGGTGCTCCGGATAGCTGCCTCAGTCTGCGTGATGTGTTGACGAATCTGACGAAGAGCTGGCGAAGCCTCATCCGTGATGTGGCCATCCCCTTCTAGCGAGGTTCGGAGCCGTCGTGTCACTTCGGGCAACGTGACGAGTTCTTTAACCACCCGGTCCAAACGTTGTAGGTCGACTTCCTTTTCGGCTAAATCACGGAAGAACTTCACGACTGATCCGGTGGTCCACAGAACACGACTGATCTGGGCTAGTTCCAGGCCATTTAACGCCGCATCCATTGCCAATCGATGTAGGTGCGGTCGAATATCATCAAGCTTAGGCAACGGAATGCCGTTCTCCAAACGATAGATATCCGCCCCATCCTTAGATTCAGCGAGCCAGATCTGCAAGGTCTTGGCATCCGCCGTTGGTTGGAGCTGGCTTAATTCATGTTGACCGGCGGCAGAGACTAAATAACCCTGTAGTCCCTGCTTAATCCGATCGTATTCCATAATTTTTAAGGTTTTTTGATTCATAAGACGTTCCTTTCTCACGAACAGTCGGACATCACGCCGCGAGCCACCAGTGCACAAGGCGTTCTGATAACAGTGGCGTCTCTTTAACTATCCACTGTGCCACGGGTGAGGCCTGATAACTGTTCTGAAATGTCGTCATTGGTAATAGAATGAGTAAATTTAGCACTAAAAAGATCACCACATAACGTACTACCAGGTTAATGAGGCCACCGCCCAAGCCATTCACTTGGTGAATAACCGGCAGTTTTGTGGCCTTGTTACCGTCTCGATGATGCGATGAACAATGAAAAATCCTACCGTCAAAATGGCCGAGAAAGCCAGTCCATTCAGGAAAAAGGAACTGCTCTGACTCGCGGTTGCCACACTCGCCGAACTATCCAGTGAGAGATCTCCGACAAATTTTCCAATGCCAGCGGCTAGCGGCCGGGATAACAGCCGGGCCGCAATCCAGACTACAAAGTAACCAATGGTATTGAGAATTTGCCGTAACAATCCGCGACGGTATCCGCGGCGAAAACCCAGGACCAGTAGGATGATAATAATCAAACTCAGTACCAACTTAATTCCCCGTTTCCGTGGAATCCTCAGGTTTAGCGGTCCGTTCATCTGCCATCTTCAACTGATCCGAAACGGCATTGAAGGCCATTAAGATTGCGGCATCTTCCTTGCTCATCTTGGGTGAAAGAGTTTTTAATTGTTCGAACTGTTGGTTCAAAACCGTTGTGACTGCACGCATGTGTTCGTCAGTCGCTTGGCCCACAATCGTATAAGTTTTTCCAGCAATTGTGGCTTTAAACCGGTGTGTCTGTTCCGTCATATCGATATTCCCCCTGTTTTGCATAACGCTTTATTTTACCATTGATCCGGGGAACGTTGCACGCCTTTCACCCGCCAATAGGTCACCACTTCGCACCAAATAAAAAAGAGCGGAGGTCCTCCGCCCTTTTTGGATCTTAATGACTAGTTTTTCTTACCGGCATCGGGATTGATTTCCCCGTCGGAAAGGAAAGTGTTCAATACGGATTCAATCATATCCCATTCTTCGTCGGATTCGATTAATTGTAAATCTCCACCGGTTGGGTTGGCTGGATCGTCTTCGGCTGGTAAGGCATAAGCTTGGATGTCGACTTCTTCATCCTCGCTCTTACCAGACGGGTAAATCAAAATGTATGACTTACCGAAGTCATCGGATTCAAAGGTAAACAGGACATCGTATAACTCTTCGTTACCATTTTCGTCAACTAACGTGATTTGTTCTTGGTCTTCGTTCATGCGAAACCTCACTTTTCTCGGGTTAATTTACCGTGCCGATCTAAATAGTTCTGCAGGATTAACCCGGCTGCTAATTTATCAATTACTTTTTTTCGTTTGCGGCGAGACGTATCCGCTTGTTCCACTAACATACGCTCTGCTTCAACGGTTGTCAATCGTTCATCCTCGAAGTCAACTGGCAAATGGAAACGCTCAGTCAGCATCTCACCATAACGCTTGGATGCCTCGGCCCGAGGCCCTAAGGAATTGTTCATGTTCTTGGGCAGACCGACGACAAAACCGCCGACCTCATGCTCCTGAACTAATTCGGCTACGCGGTCGATACCAAAGATCTCCTCGTCCTCGTTAATCCGAATAATTTCAATTCCCTGGGCCGTCCAACCTAAGGCATCGCTAATGGCAATACCGACTGTACGTGATCCCACATCTAAACCCATTAACTTCATGATGGCTTCACCGGTCCATTCTGATTCAAATAGAACCGGACTAACTCTTCGATGATTTCATCGCGTTCATGCTTGCGAATGAGATTCCGCGCATCATTGATACGTGGAATGTACGCAGGATCGCCCGATAGTAGGTACCCGACAATCTGATTAATGGGATTGTATCCCTTTTCCTCAAGTGCCTGGTAAACCGTCACCAGGGTATCGTGCACGTCCTTCGGCTGGTTGGCGCCAAAATCAAAATACATCGTTTTGTCTAATGAACTCACTATGAAACACCCCCGTACTTCCTCACTTAGCCTCAATTTTACTCGATCAGCTGGCAAACTACAACGACCGCCACCTAATGTAATCTATTCGTAATACTGCTGTTACCAAGGGAGCCGCCCTAAATTTCGGACCGCTCCCCCGCGTCACATTTTAACTTAAATTGAGAAACTAATCTTGGTCAGCTAACCAGGTTTCGGCAGCGGTCATGGCATCTGGTAACCCGGCTGGGTTCTTACCACCGGCCTGAGCCAAGTTCGGTCGACCGCCCCCACCACCATTAATCTTAGGTGAGATGGCCTTGATCAAGTCGCCAGCCTTAACTTGCTTCTGTTTGTCAGCACTAACGGCCACAATCAGGTTAGCCTTGCCATTAACTTCAGCTCCCAATACTAACACATCGGAAAGGGCTTGGTCACGCCAAGTGTCAGCGAGGGCCCGCAATTGGTCCATCTTGGACACCTGAACGGTCCCACTGATCAGCTTGTAGTTACCGGCTTCAACCACGTGGTCAAAGACGGCACTGGCCTCTTGACTTGCCAGCTTGCCTTCTAAGGCCGCTTGCTTCTGTTCTAAGGCCTTCACTTGCGTTTGTAGGCTCTGGACCTTTTGTTCCACTTCAGTGTCCTGAGTGACCTTTAAATCGCCTGCTACGGCGTCTAAGATTTCACTCCGGCCTTGCAAGTAACGGTAAGCGGCTGCGGAGGTGACGGCTTCAATCCGTCGTACTCCGGCACCAACACCGGATTCGGAAGTAATCTTGAACAGACCAATTTCGTTTGTGTTCTTCACATGGTTCCCACCACAGAATTCAGTGACAAAGTCACCGGCACTGACGACCCGAACCACCTTACCGTATTTTTCACTGAAGAGGGCAATGGCACCCATCTTCTTAGCGGATTCAATGTCGGTTTCGACCGTCGTTACGGGAAGTTCAGCGAAGATCTTCTCATTGACGATGGCTTCGGCCTTAGCCAAGTCGGCAGGATCAACCTGACCGAAGTGGGTAAAGTCAAACCGTAAGTAGTCTCCTTCAACCAATGAACCAGCTTGTTGGGTATGTTCCCCAAAGACTTCACGTAAGGCTTTATCCAACAAGTGGGTTGCGGTATGGTTCTTTTCTACCTTGCTGTGGAAGACCGTATCAACCTTGAGTTGGTAAGTGGCACCCTTCTTCAAAGGTGCAACCACCGTCAACGTATGCAGGTTTTGTCCGTTAGGGGCATGTTGCACGTCGGCAACGTGCGCAACCACATGGCCAGCTTCATCCAAGATGTCACCCTTATCGGCAACTTGGCCACCCATTTCAGCATAGAACGGTGTCTTGTCGAACATGGCTTCGGCCGTGCCCGTCGTGGCTTCATCGGCCAGTTGGTCATCAACGACTAATTCCGTTAACTTGCTGGTCGTTGCTAATTGCGTGTAACCCACGTATTCGCTAGGCGTCGTCACGTTGATTAACAGGTCGTGTTGCAGGCCCATGGCCTTCTGCTTACCGCGCGCGTTGCGGGCCCGATCCTTTTGCTTCTGCATCTCGGCCTTGAAGCCGTCAACATCTACCGTGATCCCTTGATCATCAGCATATTCTTCGGTTAATTCAACCGGGAAGCCGTACGTATCGTAGAGTTTGAAGGCGTCGGGACCAGCAATTTGGTTGCCGCCCTGCTTCTTCAAATCAGCAATCAGGCTGTTCAACAGCGTCAATCCGCCATCCAACGTTTCCCCAAAGCGGTCTTCTTCAGAACGCACAACCTTGGCGATGTAGTCGCTTTGTTTGAGCACGTCTGGGTAGTAAGATTCCATGATCTTACCCACTACTGGCACTAATTGGTCCAAGAAGGCCCCTTGGATTCCCAGCTTTTGGCCGTTAACAATGGCCCGCCGAATCAGACGACGGATCACGTAACCGCGGCCTTCGTTTCCAGGCAAAGCCCCATCACCAATGGCAAAGGTAATCGCCCGGGCATGGTCAGCAATCACTTTAAAGGACACGTCGTCCTCGTGGTTAGCACCATACTTCTTGCCATCGCTAAGTTCAGCAGTCTTTTCGATAATTGGCAAGAACAAGTCGGTTTCGAAGTTGGTCTTGGCATTTTGGAAAATGGAAACGACCCGTTCGAGACCCATCCCCGTATCAATGTTCTTCCGGGGTAATGGCTTGTAAGTGCCATCTGGCTCATGGTTGAATTGTGAGAACACAATGTTCCACACTTCAAGGTAACGTTCATTTTCCCCACCAGGATAGTTTTCAGGATCGTCGTCGGCTAAATTGTTAAAGGATTCGCCACGATCATAGAAAATTTCGGAATCAGGACCCGAAGGACCTTCACCAATATCCCAGAAGTTGTCTTCTACGGCGATGATGTGGTCAGGAGCCACACCGGCAGCCTCCCAGTCAGCCTTGGCGTCGGTATCCTTAGGATAAACGGTCATGTACAGTTTATCTGGATCCCAGCCAAACCAATCAGGTGACGTCAGGAGTTCCCACGCCCAAGTGATCGCTTCTTTCTTGAAGTAATCCCCTACGGAGAAGTTCCCGAGCATTTCAAATAACGTGTGGTGACGGGCAGTCTTCCCCACGTTTTCAATATCATTGGTCCGGATACTCTTCTGTGAAGAGGTTAACCGGGGATTCTCTGGCACAACTTGGCCAGAGAAGTATTTCTTCATGGTCGCAACCCCAGAGTTGATCCATAACAACGAGGGATCATCCTTAGGAACCAGCGATGCACTGGGTTCGATCGTGTGACCCTTGGACTGGAAAAAGTCCAGGTACATCTGGCGAATTTGACTGCTACTTAGGTCTTTCATCTCTTAATACCTCCAAAAAAGTATAAAAAACACCGTTGCCCGTAAAGACGCCGAAGCGCGGTACCACTTTACTTGCAACGATGTTTTAATCGTTTACCTCTTAAACTCATAACGCTGAGTCGCGATGTTACTGAGGGAGCACCGACATCAGACCGAATCGTTTTTCACAACAACCAAAACGTTTCTGAAAGACGGTTAGACGCGGCATATCCTCAAAATTTTATTTAATTGTTGTCCATTTGAAATTATAGGTGGCCACCGCCGCCTTGTCAATCTTCGACAGTGAATATGTTGATCTCTGTCCAGCGCCTTCGGGCTGGTGAACATGGGCTGGAACGCTGAGGGCGGACGTCCAGAGCCAAAGTACGGTCTCTGGACTTGCCCTTAAGCCTCCAAAACCGAGTCTCAAGGGCACCAATTCTCTAAGCGGTAAACCGCTAAGAGAATTCCCACAGCTGAGCCCATGTTCACCACCCCTACGGCTGACATAGACCTCATTCAATCATAGTCTCGCGACAATCATACTGTCTCAAATGAATTAACTAACTTCCTTGCCTATCGGTCACCATCATACATAAAACAAAGTCTTCTCAAAAATTAGCCTAGCCGAAGGTAAGTCTCAATTAATTTATTGGTAACGATCTGACTCGCGCTTACGACGCTTCCGTTCGTTTCGGGCACTCTGACGGGCGGCAACCCGCTTTTCCTGGTCCTTACGACGATGAATTTCTTGCTTGATTTGGTGCTTGTAACCAGGCTTGATCTTCTTCTTCTTTTTCATCACATAACCAATCAGTGATGGATCCAGTTTTTGGGTACTCTTGCGCCGTTGGGTCCGTCGGTTCCGGTCATAGGAATCGACAATTTCGCCGTTACTAATCCGCTTAGGCTGGAACTTAATGCCCATCTTTTCAATTTCGGCAATCTTGGCTTCCTCATCAGGGGTGTACAGGGTGATGGCCGTTCCTGGCATTCCCTGACGACCGGTCCGACCAACTCGGTGAATGAAGAAATCAAGATCTTCTGGCACATCATCATTGATCACGTGGGAGACCCCATCGATATCAATTCCCCGGGCAGCCAGGTCGGTTGCGACAACGAATTGATACTGGAGGTTCTTCACTTCACGCATGACCCGCTTCCGTTCACGAGGCTTGATACCCCCATGAATCATAGCAACCTTCAAGCCCTGTGCCTTCAGGAAGTCATGGATCTGTTCAACACGATCCTTGGTATTGGCAAAAATCAACACCAGGTAGGGTTCACCCATCGTGATCAATTGGTAAATCAATTGATTCCGATTTTGACCCTTGGTTGAAATTAACCAGTTGTCGATCGTCGATGAGATCACCGTAGCCGTTGGAATTTCTTCGATAACGGGGTGATTCATGTACTTCTTCAAGAATGGATCGAGTCGTTGTGGGATCGTTGCGGAGAACACCATCATTTGCAGGTGACTCGGCATACGACTGGCAATCTTATCAACTTGGTCCAAGAACCCAAGGTCCAGCGTCATATCGGCTTCATCAACGATAAATTGACGCGTAGTGTGGACATCTAAGGCCTTTGATTGGATTAAATCCTGGACCCGACCGGGAGTCCCGATCACAAGTTGTGGTTGATAATGGTGTAATTTGTTCACTTGACGCTGCTTGTCAGTTCCCCCGACGTAGTTCCCAATCCGAATTTCAAATGGGGCTTCGGCAGCCAGTTGTTCAGCAGCGGCGTGAATTTGGTAGGCCAGTTCCCGACTAGGCGTGGTGATCACGGCCTGAACCTGGTTTTCTGACGTTAATTGATTAAAAATTGGCAGTAAAAAGGTATGGGTCTTACCACTCCCAGTTTGGGATTGGCCAACCACATCTTTCCCCGAGGCAATCACGGGGATTAACTTAGCTTGCACCGGTGTTGGTTCGGTGAAGCCAATCTTTTGCAAGGCCGTCATTAAGTACGGCTGCAAGTTGAATTGCTTAAAATTTGCGGTCATTCATTTTCTCCTTTATCGTTAGCCACTAACTCATCGAGCTCGTGGATAACCTGGTCGATCTCGGCTTGGTCCTTGGCCGAAGCCCCACTGGCTAGCGCGTGTCCGCCACCGCCATGAGCCTTCGCCAATCCATTGATGGATGGGCCCTTAGACCGTAACCGAATCCGGTACGTATGGTCTTTTGATTCTACAAAGATGGCCCAAGCAACCACCGTCGTGATCTTACCCGGTAGCGGCACCACCGCGGACGTTGAGTCTCCGGTACCCAGACCGAAGGGTTCCACCACTTCGTCACTGAGCTTCAGGTAAGCCGCCCCGCTGGGCAAGATCGTCAGGTTCTGATAAACATAAGCCGATAGTTTGGCCACGGCCGGTGACACTTCATCTTCAGCCTGGTTGACCGTCGTTGCGGAGAAGTCATAGGTCATGAGCTTCCCAGCAACCGCCATCGTGTTCGCCGAAGTGGCGGGATACATAAAGCGTCCCGTATCCCCAACAATGCCGGCATACAGTAGTCGTGCGGCATCGTCTGGCATCACCAGATCGGTTTGGTTTACGGCAAACCAGTCATAAATAATTTCAGACGTGCTGGATGCCTGGTCTAAAACCCACTGGAGATCCCCGAAAGCATCTTCATTAGGATGATGATCAATTTTAATCACCTTAGCCCCAGTCTGCCAGCGTTCGTCGTCAACTCGTGGTTGATTGGCGGTATCCACGACAATAACCAACGCATCCTGATAGACATCATCACTCACGTCCTGGTCAGCTTGCCCCATCCAGTCAAATCCTGGGTAGTGTTTGCCCACCGCGTAGATGGCCTTCTCCGGAAAACTAGCACGGAGAATGTCCCGTAAAGCCAGCTGAGCCCCGATACAATCGGGATCTGGTCGCTGATGACGGTGAATAATAATTGTTTTGAATTTTTTAATTTGTTCTAAGATGGCAGCTTCAATAGCCATAAATGTTCACCCATTCTCTATCCGATTTGTCGACCTAGTCGCGTCGATACCGCGTTTCAGTATACAAGTTTTACGGGGTAATATCAAAGGAAGTCGATCATTTTACCGGGTGATCGCCAAATAAAGGCAGCGTGATGTTTTCAAATGCCAGTGGCGCCAGTCCCGTTAACGTGATGCCTAGGAGGCGAACCTCCTCATCAGATCGGGCTACTTCATGGTAAATTTCCAAGGCCAAGTCATAGTAAAGGTCGGCATCGTTCGCAATAAAATCAGCCTGCGTCACCCGCCGCGTCACCGTATTGAATTCACTATCCCGTAATTTTAACACAAGGGTCTTGCCATGGCGTTGTTTCTGCCGCATGGCTTCAGCCACCAGATTGGCCAAGTACTGCAACTGAGCTTCTACTTCCCCCATTGTCGTTAGAGGTGGGCCATAGGTACGTTCCTTCCCAATGGACTTACGCTCTCGTTGATACTCGACTGGCCGGTCATCAATCCCGCGTACCCGTTGGTAGAGGATATAACCGAATTTGCCAAAATCGTGAATCAAACTGAGTTGACTGCGTTGGTAAAGATCGGACCCGTTACGAATGCCGAGATCGTGCATCTTGGGCACCGTCTTCTTCCCCACTCCGCGAAACCGTTCGATCGGCAGGGCCATCAGAAAGTCATGGGCTTCTTCGGGCATGATGACACTGACCCCCACTGGCTTGCGAAAGTCCGAGGCCTCTTTAGCCAGAAACTTACTGTAAGAAATCCCGGTCGAACAGGTCAAATGGGTCTGATCAAAGATTTCCGTCTGAATGGCGTGGGCCACCTGAACCGCCGAGTGCAGGTGATGCTTGTTCTCAGTCACATCGAGGTAGGCTTCATCGAAGGCCACCGTTTCAATCTTATCGGTGTATTCATGGAAAATGGCGTGAATCTGGTCCGACACCTGGCGATACAACGGAAAGTTGGGCGTCTGAAAGATTGCCTTAGGACTCAGCTTAAGGGCCTCGCTGGCACTCATGGCGGAGTGCACCCCGGCCTGACGGGCCACATAGTTAGCGGTCGCCACCACGCCCCGGCCGCCAGTCTTGCGGGGATCCTGGGCAATGATCAACGGATGCCCTTTGAATTCGGGATGATCCCGCTCTTCAATCGAGGCATAGAAGGCATCCATGTCGACGTGGATGATCTTGCGTTGCTTCTGTTGATCGGTCAGTTCCATTCGAATTCCCTCCTCCCGTAGACTGGTGCTTCCTGTCGTCATTAATACTTAAATTATATCCAAACGTACGTTTGCCGGCAACGAAAATGTTTGCAATCAGATGGGATTTTTGGCGAAAAAAAACGACCTCCACCTAAAGGGGTCGTTCAATAAGCTTATTCAGCGTCGCTGTCGGAGTCAGACGTTTCAACATCGTCCTTCTTGGCTTCAGCATCAGTTGATTCTGCTGGCGTTTCTTCGGCTTCTTTTTCTGCGGGTGCTGCAACGGCTTGTGGGCCTTGAGCAGATACGGCAGAAATGGCACGAAGATCAAACGTCAAGAAGATCCCGTCACAATCAAGCGTAGCGGTCTTGTCGGTGTCGTTGATTTCATCAATAACCCCATGCAAACGGCCGATGGTAACCACGTGGTCACCCTTCTTTAATTGGCTCATCATTTCGCGGTGCTTCTTTTGTTGCTTTTGTTGTGGACGTACCATGATAAAGTACATCAAAACTAAGAATACAACTAAAATTGCAATGGTTGGTAACGAACTGCCCTTAGCAGCAGCAACTGTTAAATTTCCAAACACACTCATTCACTCCTTCATTTCATCTCTATTGAACAACTCTACCAGAATCAAGGGATTCCGTCCAGTTATTTCTAAAAGAACCAGCAAACACCTAATACCGCCATTTAGTTAGTCGTGATGCGGCATTTCAATTCCGAGATGTTCATAGCCGGCGGCGGTGACGACTCGCCCGCGAGCCGTTCGTTTCAGATAACCACGTTGTAAGAGATAGGGCTCATACATGGCTGCCACGGTCTCCGTCTCCTCACCCACATTGGCTGCCAACGTGCCGAGACCCACTGGGCCCCCGTCGTAGTAGTCAATCATGGTACGCAGTAACTTGATATCCGTGCGGTCTAACCCCGCCGAATCCACGCGAAGCAGGTTCAAGGCGTGGTCCACAATTGCCACATCAATCGTCGAGTGGTCGGGCGACACCTCGGCAAAATCACGAATCCGTTTCAACAAGCGGTTCGCAATCCGCGGCGTGCCTCGGGACCGCAAAGCAATCTCGTGCGCCCCCTCAGTCGCAATCGTGGTATTAAAGATGGCCGCTGAACGCTGAACAATCTCCTGGAGATCTTCCGTGCGGTAGTAAGCCATGTGTTCCACAATTCCGAAGCGATCTCGCAGTGGCGCCGACAAAAGACCGGCCCGTGTCGTTGCCCCAATTAAGGTAAACGGCGGCAGTGGGAAATGCACCGGATGAGCAGTTGGTCCCTGGCCAACCACGATGTCGATATAGAAGTCTTCCATTGCCGAGTACAACATTTCCTCGACAATCTTGGGCAACCGGTGAATTTCATCAATAAAGAGAATGTCACCGGGTTGGAGTTCATTTAACAAGGCCACCAGATCGCCGGGTTTCTCGATTGCCGGGCCACTGGTCGTCCGAATCTGCACACCCATCTCGTTGGCAATCACCATTGCCATGGTGGTCTTCCCCAGTCCAGGAGGCCCATACAACAGGACGTGGTCCAATGACTCTTCCCGCTGTTTAGCGGCCTGAATATAGACCCGGAGCTCGTGCTTAATCGGATCCTGACCGATGTATTGTTGCAGGGTCTGGGGACGGAGAGATTTTTCAATCGAATCTTCCCCCTCGTCGGCGGGTTCCGGTGAGACTAGTCGTTCGTCATCATCAGCCATGTTTGTGGCCTCCTTTCAAGTTTATTTGGTCAGTAGGCGTAAGCCCTCACTAAGATAATCGTTGGTATTGGTTGCGGCAAATTGTTTGAGTTTGGGCGTAATCTTCTTGACTGCCGCGGCGCGATAGCCCAACGCATCCAGGGCCGCTAAGGCGTCGCTAAGCTCTGGACTGACACTGCCATCCCCTGCCACTTCTGGCGTAAAGAGGTCTTGACTCGCTGGCGAAGCCAGGTCGTCGAGTTTGCCTTGCAAGTCCAAAACAATCTGTCCCGCTGTCTTCTTCCCCACGCCAGGAAACTTCGTGAGAAAGCTGACATCGTTGGTCCGAATCGCTTGCATCAAGCCTTGGTGGTCGGGATTAGCCAAGATGGCTAAGGCACTCTTCGGTCCGATACCATTAACATTAATTAATTTCAAAAATAGTTGTTTTTCATCATAATCGGCGAACCCGTACAGCGTCTGAGCCGAATCGCTCACCGCCTGGTAAACATAAACCGTCACGGGGGTGGTCCCCACCTGATAACGGTATGGGTTGGCGGTATTGACCAGGTAGCCAACACCATTCACGTCAATAACCACGTGAGTCGGGGTTACCGCCGTAATGGTGCCATGAAGGTATTCATACATGAGGCGTCTCTTCTCCTTTAGGAAACATATGTTTGCTTCTCAAATTGTACCACATTGCCGGCAACTTCGGCAGAGTTATTCACCCCAGTCGTCACCACTGTGATGCGGATCTTGGATTCGCTTGAAGAGGCGTTGGAGGTCCTGGTCCGTAAAGTGAACCAGAACCGGCCGGCCATGGGGACAATTGAAGGGATTCTCAGCAGTTGCCAACTTGACTAATAAGGCTCGGGCCTGCTGATCGTCGAGATGGTGGTTGGCCTTGATGGCCCGTTTACAACTCATCATGATGGCTGTCTTCTCGCGGAAGGCCGCCACTGAGATCTTCCCATCCTTTAAGACCCAGTCGACCATTTCCTTAATCGTATCTTCCTCTTGCCCGGCCTTGAACCAGGTTGGGTGTTCATGGACGATGAAACTATTCGGTCCAAACGATTCCAGCCGGATACCGACACTGGCTAAGGTTTCCAAATGGGCGTTAAGATCCAAAATGTCAGTCGTCGGATAATCCAATACAATCGGGACGAGTAACCGTTGTTCGTCGTCACTAACCTCACCGATCGCCTGACGGTAGTACTCGTAGTTGACCCGTTCCTGAGCGGCATGTTGGTCGATCAGGTACAGTCCCTCATCAGCCTCCGCCAATAGATAGGTCCCATGAACCTGCCCCAGGTACCGCAACTTAGGAAAGCGTGGCACATTAGGATCGGGTTCCGGCGCAGTCAACGGTTGACTCGCCACGGATTGTTCCGCTGAACGACTATTACCCAGTGGTGCTGCCGGTTGTTCCTGTCGATATTTCTCATCAAAAGCCTTCAGATCCGGTGATGCGAAGTCAGAACGCTGGTGAACCACCACCGGTTCGACGGGCACCTCTTCCGGCGTCTGCAGGGGTTGTGGCCCCTTGTCCGCCGGCGTTGACACCTTTGATTGTGCCGTCTGACTTGGCGGCGTTGGCTCAGCCCGTTCCACTGGTGTCGCGGCGGACTCTAACGGATACTTCGTTGAGGCATCATTTAAGGCCATAATCAGTTGGTCTGTGTGATCGTCCTCCCGTTTCTTCTGGGGCAGTTCCCCATAGGCATCCGGAATCAGATTCTCCCGTGAGAGCCGATCGAAAACGGTCGTTTGAATCAGTTGCATTAACTCCGGTTCCTGGCTGATCCGAACCTCCTGTTTCGTAGGGTGAACGTTCACGTCCACTAATAGCGGGTCCATCGTAATGGTCAGAACGGCAATTGGATAGCGCCCCACCATTAGCTTAGAGCCGTACCCGGCAATGAGGGCCTTGCTCAACTGGAAGTTATGAATGAACCGCCCGTTGAGCAGGATCGAAATGTATTGCCGACTAGCCCGGGTCAATTCCGGTAGGCTGACGTAACCCGCCACCTTGAAGTCCGGATTGCCACCCTTGATCGCCACCATCTTGCGGGCACTCTGCACGCCATAGATCCCGGCAATCACCTGCTGGAGATCGCCACGACCCGCGGTTCTCGTGAGCTCTCGACCGTTATGCACCAGCGAAAAGGCAATCTCGGGATAGCTCAGCGCCAACCGATTCACAATATCCGTAATCCGGGCCAGCTCGGTGGCCGGTGACTTGAGGTATTTTAGCCGTGCCGGGACATTGCCAAAGAGATCTTTGACGGTAACCGTCGTCCCCTTGCGAGCCGCGGCGGCACGGTGTTCCTGAATAATGCCGCCCACATTGTGAATCATGGTCCCAACCCCACCGGTTGAGGTGGTTAGGGTCACATCGGCGACAGACGCAATACTAGGCAAAGCTTCGCCTCGGAACCCCAGAGACTTGATACGAAAGAGGTCTCGCCGATCGGTAATCTTACTGGTGGCGTGGCGTTTGAAGGCCATCTCGGTATCTTCATCCGCAATACCATCCCCATCATCGACGACGCTAATGCGCTGTAACCCGGCCTCTTCCACCGTGATATCAATCTGCGTACTGTGCGCATCCACGGCATTTTCTACCAATTCTTTAACCACGGATGCTGGTCGTTCAACCACTTCACCCGCCGCAATCTGATCGGCCAATACCGAAGCCAGTTCATGAATCTTAGCCATTAGCGTTCCTTCCTTTCATCTCTATTTTGAGAGTTTTTGTTGCCATTTATAGACCTGACTCATGACGTCCATCGGGGTCATTCCCATCAGGTTCAAGTGACTGAGTTGATCAATCACCTTAGCCTGCGCTGGCGTGACCTCGGGTTCGTCCGTAAAGAGTGAGAGTTGCTGATCATCCCCATCAATTGGCTCTGGTTCAGTGGTTTTCTCACTGGTAGACGGCGCACTAACTGACGTTGATTCCTGCGGCGTTTCTTCCGTCGCACTGTCGGCTACTGGCGTGGCCACAACCGGCTTTTCCGCCGCGGATTCTTCCAGATCAGTTAAAATGACATCCGCGCGTTTCAAAAGCTGTTCGGGCATTCCCGCCAGCTTAGCCACGTGAATCCCATAGGATTTGTCGGCCGGACCTGGTTGCATTTGATGTAAGAAGACCAGATCGCCGTCTTGTTCGACGGCCCCGACGTGAACGTTGCGCAGCTGTTTCAAGGAGTCTTCCAGTGCCGTTAATTCATGATAATGGGTTGAGAACAACGTCTTGGCATGGACGCGGTTGTGAACGTATTCGATAATTGCCTGGGCCAAGGCCATCCCATCATAGGTCGCGGTCCCCCGGCCAATCTCATCGAAGAGAATGAGGCTGTTAGCTGTGGCGTGACTCAGGGCCCGGTTGGCTTCCTGCATTTCCACCATGAAGGTACTCTGCCCGGAGATTAAGTCATCGGCAGCGCCAATTCGCGTGAAGATTTGGTCGAAGATTGGCATCTGAGCGGCCTCGGCCGGAACGAAACACCCCATCTGGGCCATGATAACCGTGAGGGCTAACTGCCGCATGTAGGTACTCTTCCCTGACATATTGGGCCCGGTGATGAGGAGAATGTTCGTTTCGTCGTTCATGCGAACGTCGTTAGGCACATAGGATTGGCGACCTAAGACCTTCTCAACCACTGGATGCCGACCTTGCTTGATCTCGAGATCATGGCCGGTGACCAGTTCTGGCTTCACAAAGTGATAATCCTCACTGACCACGGCAAAACTCTGAAGAACGTCCAAACTAGCAATGATGGCCGCCAGTTTTTGGAGTCGCTTGATGGCCTGCTTAACGGTCTCCCGTAAGTTGGCAAAGAGCTGGTATTCTAAGGCCACGGACTTTTCTTCGGCCTCTAAGATTAGGCTTTCTTTTTCCTTTAATTCTGGTGTTGAGAACCGTTCGGCATTCGCTAACGTTTGCTTGCGTTCATAGCGATCCGTGGGGAGCTTGCTGAGGTTAACCTTCGTGACCTCGATGTAGTAGCCGAAGACGTGATTATAGCCAATCTTGAGGTTGTTAATCCCAGTCACTTCGCGTTCGTGAGCTTCCAGTTCGGCCAACCAATTCTTGCCGTGCCGCATGGCGTCGCGGTACTGGTCTAGCTGGTCATTGTAGCCGTCGCGAATCACGCCCCCGTCCGTGACGGACAGCGGCGGTTCGGGCACGATTGCCGCACGAATGGCTGCAGCCACATCTTCGACGGGATCCAAGTGTTTTAAGGTTTCATTGAAGACACTCTCGCCCAGATCCGCAATCGTGTGTTCAATCTGTGGCACCTGCTCTAGGGACGTCTGAAGTTGAATCAGATCGCGTCCATTGACACTCCCAAAGGCAACGCGTCCAGCCAATCGTTCCAGGTCATAGACCTTGACCAACTCGGCTTGGAGGTTGCTTCGTTCAAAGTAATGGTCTAGGAGCACCCCGACCTTGGCCTGACGAGTCTCGATGGCTTTCCGGTCGATCAGTGGCCGATCCAGCCACTGCTTGAGGAGTCGGCCCCCCATAGCCGTCTTGGTTTCATCCAGTAACCAGAGCAAGGTTCCGGACTTCTTCTTAGTCCGCAAGTTCTGGGTAATTTCGAGGTTGGTCTGTGACGAATGATCCATCTTCAAAAATGACGCCGGTTGATAGGCCACCGCCCGTTGTAAATGCGCCAGGCTTCGCTTCTGGGTCACCGTGACGTAGGTGACTAACACGGCCACAACTCGCTGGAGTGGGGCCGTCTTTAAGTCCTGCTGAACATAACTGAGTTCGGCACTCTCTTGGACCTCAAACTGCTTAGAAATCATCATCCCTAACTGCTTCAACCGGGCACGTAACGCCTCTGGCACCGTCTCATCGACCACAACTTCTTTGGTCTGCAAGCCCATGAGTTCATTGACCACGGCATCGTCGCCCTGAATTTCGGCGGCCTTGAGTTCCCCGGTCGACAGATCGGTATAGGCTAGGCCGAAGTTTCCCGGACTGGTGAGGGTCAGTGCTGTCAGATAGTTGTTTCGTTTAGCCCCAGCGGCACCGGTATCGGTCTGGGTCCCCGGTGTGACCAGCTGAATGACCTCCCGTTTTACCATGCCCTTGGCTAACTTGGGATCTTCCATCTGCTCACAGATGGCGACCTTGTAGCCTTGGTCCACGAGAATGTCGATATAGCTCTGAACCGCCCTATGAGGTACCCCACACATCGGGATCGGGTTCTTGGCACTGTGACTTCTAGTCGTCAGGGTCAGCTCTAAGATCTGAGACCCCTTCACCGCATCCTCATTGAACATTTCATAAAAGTCCCCGAGCCGATAAAATAGAAAGGCATCTGGGTACTGATCTTTAATTTTCTGATATTGGGCCATCATGGGCGTCGTTTTCGTCATGAAAATTGGTTCATCCTTTCAGTAACTCTAGCTTTGGTACGGGTGTTGCGGGCTGATTAAGATCGGCCGAATGCGTGAGGCATGGCCCGTCTTATCGTTTAAGTCAATGACACAACCGGATAAGAGTCCCGCCCCTTTTTCTTGAACGGTATAGCGCGTTGGCCGTTGGTTTTCAAAGCGTTCGATCACACTGTCGGCCTGCATCCCGAGGACACTGTCGGCGGGACCAGTCATCCCAACTTCCGTCAAGAAGGCCGTCCCGTGTTTCAACACTTGGGCATCACTGGTCTGAACGTGGGTATGGGTCCCAACGACTGCGGAAAGCTGACCGTCATAACGCATGGCGAAGGCCCGCTTCTCACTCGTTGTCTCAGCATGGAAGTCGACAAAGACAAAGTCGGTATCCAATTCCGGCAGGAGATCCTTCATCGTCGCAAAGGGGTCATCCATGGGGTTCATGAAGACGCGCCCCTGCATGTTGACCACCGCTAAGACTTGTTGGTTAACCTTTACCTTCGTCCAACCTTGGCCTGGTGTGTTCTCACCAGGAAAGTTAGCGGGCCGCACCAGGCGATTGGCACCCCCAATAAAGTCGTAGAGTTCGGCGTTATCCCACGTATGGTTTCCCATAGTGACCACGTCGGCCCCATCCTTCAGCAGTTGCTTGTAAATACTTTGACTGATACCACGGCCAACTGGGGTTGAATTTTCCCCATTGACGATGGTGACTTGGGGCTTTAAGTCCCGTTTTAATTGCGGCAGGTACTCGTGAATCATGTCCACACCGATATTTCCAACAACATCACCAACAAAAAGAATACGCATCTTCGTTCCCCTATCTGTGACCCCTAATGGGTCCTCGTTGATCGCTCTTACTCGATCATTTTTTCAGTTGATTCAATCGGTTTGAACCGCTTAGCTGGCATAGCCAGGCACGATTCAAGCCGCTTCATTCAATTCTGTCAATTGCATACGGTCTATTTTACCATGGATTAACCCTTAATGACGTAAAAAAGCTAGGACCACAATTGGCCTAGCTTCTCTGACTTATTTCGCATATTCAACTGACCGGACTTCCCGGATGACGGAAACTTTGACGTGACCTGGATAATCCAAGTCGCCTTCAATTTGCTTCTTGATGTCTCGTGCCAAGACAACGGCATCCGTATCGGAAATCTTCTCTGGCCGCACGATGACGCGAACTTCACGCCCCGCTTGAATGGCAAAGCTATGATCCACACCGTCAAATGCATTGGCGATGGTTTCCAGCTTGTCTAAACGGTGAATGTAGCTCTCTAATGTGTCTGAGCGTGCGCCTGGCCGGGTAGCCGAGATAATGTCGGCAGTCCCTACCAGTTCCGCAATAACAGATTGCGAAGCCGTTCCGTCTGCTTGAGCGGCAATGGCATTCACAACGACGGAACTCTCGCGATATTTCTTCGCCAGTTCCATCCCCGTTGTGATGTACGAATTGTCATCCTCGTGTTCCGCAGCACGGCCAATATCATGTAATAATCCTGCACGTTTTGCTAACGTGACATCCTCACCTAATTCAGCAGCCAATACCCCAGTGATCTTGGCAACCTCGACTGAATGGGCCAAAGCATTCTGCCCATGAGAAATTCGGAAATTCAAGCGGCCAACTGCTTTGACCAATTCGGGATGCATCGAGTGAATCCCGAGATCAAAGGTCGTTTGCTCACCAATCTCCCGGACACGTTCGTCCAGTTCTTTCTTGGCTTTTGCCACCATTTCCTCGATCCGAGCCGGATGAATCCGACCGTCTTGAATCAATTTCTCCAATGCAATCTTGGCAACTTCTCGCCGTAAGGGGTCAAAGCCACTCAAGACGACTGCTTCCGGCGTATCATCGATAATTAAATCAATCCCGGTCAATGTTTCCAGAGTCCGAATGTTCCGTCCTTCACGACCAATAATTCGGCCCTTCATGTCGTCATTAGGCAACGTCACAACGGTAATCGTCGTTTCCGTTACCATATCAGCGGCACTCCGTTGAATGGCAGAGACAATCAAGTCCTTGGCATTAGCCTGGGCCGTCTTACGAGCCGTCTCTTCGCTTTCTTGAATCATTTTTGCCCGTTCCCCGGCCAGAGAGGTCTTGGCCTCTGAGATGATCAGGTCGCGCGCATCTTCCTGGGATAACGCCGCAACGGTTTCAACCGCTGCCTGTCGTTTTTCAATCAGTGAGTCTGCCTGTTGCTGTTTCTTCGCTAAATTCTGTTCTTCAGCACTGAGCTTCTTGTCTCGGCGATTCAAGGAGTTCTCACGCTTTTCCAGAGAGTTATCTTTCCGGTCCAGTGACTCTTCTCGTTGAATCAAACGGTCCTCTTGCTTCTGAACTTCGGCACGACGTTCTTTCAGCTCGGTTTCGACTTCCGCCCGATACTTGTGGCTGTCTTCTTTGGCCTCTAACAAGGCCTCTTTAGTAGCCGTCTCAGCTTGCTTCTGCGCTTCCGCTAACACACCTTTTGCAGTGTACTTAGCGGCATCTAGCTTGCGTTCATGGACAGATTTACGATAATAATACCCGCCCACAACACCAACAACGATAGCGATGATTGCGAGGATTATAGTTGGAACAGTCATGATTCCACTCATGATTCCACCTCCGCATCATCAAAAATGACTAATTTAAAATCAGACTTTTCAAGATGTTGTTATGATTACTGACACAACCTCAATTTTAATGGTTGCCGTGAACGCTGTCAACTAAACTCATTGATTGGGAACACAAAAAATCACGCTGGCGTCTCTGCACCAGCGTGAACGGTTAATCCCTACTTGCCTTGTGGCTTGTCGGGCGTTAATTCAATTTGTTGTGACCCTTTCTTGGACGATGTCTTGCCATCCTTAGAGGCCTTTTGATCTTTGTCTTTAGCCGGTGTCTCTGGTTCGTCACCATCAACACTAACACCGTAGGCCTTACGTACCCGGGTATTAATTTCGGCCATCATGTCGGCGTGGTCAGCCAGGTATTGCTTGGCGTTTTCACGTCCTTGACCAATCCGGTCTTCGCCATAAGAGTACCAAGACCCGCTCTTATCCACGATATCCTTCTCAACCGCCATGTCCAAGAGTTCCCCAGTTTGTGAGATCCCTTGGCCATACATGATGTCGACTTCGGCCCGTTTGAATGGTGAAGCCACCTTGTTCTTCACAACCTTGATCCGCGTCCGGTTACCGATGACATCGGTCCCGTCCTTGATCTGTTCAGCACGCCGAACTTCCAAACGTACCGTGGCGTAGAACTTCAAAGCCCGTCCACCAGGCGTAGTTTCAGGGTTACCAAACATAACCCCAACCTTTTCACGAATTTGGTTAATGAAGAGTGCAATCGTCTTCGTCTTGTTAATGGAACCAGACAGCTTACGAAGCGCTTGAGACATCATCCGGGCTTGTAGACCCACGTGAGCGTCTCCCATTTCCCCTTCGATTTCGGCACGTGGCACCAAGGCTGCGACAGAGTCGACAACCACGATATCCACGGCACCACTGGAGATCAAGGCATCGGCAATTTCCAACCCTTGTTCACCAGTATCTGGTTGTGAGAGCAGCAGGCTATCGATATCAACACCTAGGGCCGTTGCATAAGCAGGGTCCAAGGCATTTTCAGCATCGATATAAGCCGCGGTACCCCCGCGTTTTTGGACCTCGGCAACGGCGTGTAATGCCACCGTCGTTTTACCGGAAGATTCAGGTCCATAAATTTCAACGATTCGGCCACGAGGATATCCCCCGACACCTAAGGCCACGTCCAGGGCTAACGATCCAGAAGGCACGGTTTCCACCTGCATGTTCGTATTGTCCCCTAGCCGCATGATGGACCCTTTACCAAAGTCTTTTTCAATTTTCTTCAGCGCTTTATCCAGCGCCGCTTGTCGTTCGTCAGCCATTTGAATCCTCCTTGAGTGCTTCATATTCTAGTAACACTATACCGGCTTCAATCTAAAATTGCAAGCAAAAACAGAACAAAAGTTCCCCTAATCTAAATTCCAAGCGTTCGTCGAATCCAATCCAGTCCCAGCAAAACCGATCTGGCCCGAATCTTGTCGCGATTTCCTGTCAGATGGACCAACTTGGCTTGGGGATCTTGTCCCCGTTGAGCTAATCCCAACCAAACAGTCCCAGCCGGTTGGCCTTCCAGGGTATCTGGTCCGGCGACACCGGTGAAGCTCAACGCCAGATCGGTATCAAGTCGTTGCCGTGCCCCTTCAGCCATGCGTTTTGCCGTTGCCGCACTGACCACACCCTCGGTATCAATAATCGCGTTTGGAATACCTAAAAGCGCATGCTTGGCTTCATTCGCGTAGGTCACGAAGCCTCCTGGGAACACTGCCGACACCCCGGCAATATCGCCCAACGTGCTCTGAAATTCGCCCGCGGTCAGGCTCTCAGCCGCCGTAATGGTTAGTTTGCGGTCAATCAGCCCGTGAACCACCACATTGGCCAGACTATTGTCATCGCCATAACCATAGAGATAGTTCCCGACACGTTGCCGAATCAAGGTCACGAGGCCATCAATCAGGTCGCTCGCCGCGGCTTCACTACTGGCCGTCGCGGTCAATCGTAGCGTCACTTCATTTACCTTGGCATAGGGTGCAATCGTCGGATTGGTTTGCTGAGCAATTAGGTCACTCAAGGTCGTAACCAACTGAGACTCCCCGATGCCAAAGAAGCGGAGAACCTTCGAGACCAGGTATTCTTCTCGTTGATAGGCGTGCTTCAGGACCGGCAAAGCTTCCTCGCGAAACATCGGTTCCAATTCACTAGGTGGCCCAGGGAGTAACATCACATCTGCCCCCGTAGGCGCCTGATAGAAGGCACCCACAGCCATTCCAGTTCGATTCTTCAGTGGGAGGCTGCCATCCGGGTAAAGTGCCTGTAGGCGATTATTAGGGGTCAATTTTTGCCCCGTCGTGAGAAAGTGCTGGTGGATTTTCGCCATCGCCGTCTCGTCCTCAACTAACTTAACCCCCAGAAGATGAGCCACGGTCTGCTTGGTCAGATCGTCTTTGGTTGGCCCCAACCCACCACTGATCACCACCAAATCACTGCGCGACCGGGCCTGCGTGACCACGGCAGTCAGTCGATCGGCATTATCACCCACTAGAGAGTGATAATAAACTTCGATGCCGGCGGAAGCCAGTCCCCGCGCGATAAACGCCGAGTTGGTGTCGACAACTTGTCCCAATAAAATTTCTGTACCCACTGCAATAATTTCTGCCTGCATACTATCCCTCCGATGCTGACTTAGTTAACTCCGTAAAATGACCGCATTTATTCGTGCCGATCCATCTTTTTAGACACAAGAACCCCCGCTAATGACTCACGGGGGCTCGCCGGTCTATTCGGCGGAAGATTCCGCGAAGACCTGCTTGTTTTGTACAAAATAATCGATGCCGGAGTAAATGGTAAAGAAGAGGCAAATGTAGAAGAAGATCAGGGCCATTGGCACGTTGATTGCCCCAAAACCAATATTGTTAAGCAAGAGAAGAATAATCCCCACCATTTGGGTGGTCGTCTTAATCTTACCCGGCCAAGCGGCAGCTAAGACCCGGCCACCGGTTTCCACGACGATCAGACGCAGACCAGTCACAGCCAATTCCCGGCAAACAATGATGGCGACACCCCAGGCTGGAACTTTCCCCATCGACACTAAGAGAATGAAGGCGGTCATAACAATCATCTTGTCAGCCAAGGGATCGGCAAATTTACCAAAGTTAGTGACCAGATGCTGACGCCGGGCGATTTGACCGTCCAAAAAATCCGTAATGGAAGCCACGGCAAATACCAAGGCTCCCAAGATTTGGGTGACCGGAATTGCTGTTCCTAACCAGGTCACCGTCCCCCAATCCAGTGGGAGTACCAGTAACAGCAAGAAAACCGGGATTAAGATAATCCGAATAATGGTCAAACGATTTGGGACGTTCACAGAAATTTCCTCCTTCAAGTACCGAAACTTGTCATCAAAAAAGCGTGTCGGCCGCCACGGACCGACCCGCTTCTACTTTATTTAAATTCTAGGGTAACTGCTTGGACCTGCGAAGAAGTCGTCGTGCTGGAACTCGTGGTGTCCGTTGATGTTGAATCGGACGTACTTGAAGCCGCACTGGTACTGGTTGCAGAGTTGAAGTGGAACGTTTCGCCATCAACCTTAACCTTGGTTGCTGGTGCGTTCCCAAAGTTAAAGGTCACGCTAGTTGCGGAACTTGGAATCCGCATGCTGTGTGACGTCGCGGCAGACAAAGTCCCCTGCCAAATGGTCGAGCCGCCTACACTAACAGACATCCAAGCACTTGATGAAGCGGATAGCTTCAACTTAGGCTTAGAAGAAACATTCTTAACCTGCCAAGTGGAACCAGAAGTCGTCGTGCTCAATTGCTTAAACACCGGCGTCTTCGTCACTTTCTTGGAGGAAGCCTTCTTGGAAGACGACTTGCTCTTAGCCGAACTACTCGTCTTCTTCTCGGAACTACCGGAAACGCTGACAGAACTGCTGTCGACGTTATCCTTCTTGGTTGAACTACCACTGTGGGCCGCCGCCATCCAGATTCCGAGGAGTACCGCTAACACCACGATCACGATCCCAATCACTGGTACCGTTCGCCGTAATTTGACGTAACGATCGTCCACCTTCCGCTGTTGTGAGCGGGTTTCTGGATTGTTTTCGTTAACCTTATCGACATATTCTTGCGTCTGGGTGCTTGGCAATGTGCTGTCGAATTGCTTCAACAGTTCGCCACCGTCCAGATCCACCATGTCCGCGTATTGCTTGATGAACGCCCGAACGTAAAAGTCCCCTGGTAATTCATCAAAATTTTGGTCTTCAATTGCGATGAGGTAACGTTTTTGAATCTTTGTCGTCTGCTGTAAATCGTCTAAAGTAAAGCCCTTAGCAATCCGAGCATCGCGCAACGTTTTCCCCAAAGTTATTTTATTTTCACTCATTATAAACTCTCCACCTGTTCAAAATTTCTCTACTAGCAGTATAGCATAGGCGCTGACGCATTTTTACCCAGAGAACCGATAAATCTGGATTTAAACGATTCTTAACCTCCCCTTAAGGCAGGATGGTATGAATCGTCTGTTGACTGGCCGACAAGAAAGCTTCAGAGGCTTCTTGCAGATCAGTGAACGTCAAGTCTTCCAGAATCGCCAACTCATCGAAAATAGTGGCCCCGGAGAAGAGTGGGCCATCGTATTGGTTGGCAATGGCCTCTACCGAATTCATGGCTCCTACAAGTCGCCCGATTGCCTCTTGTTTGACTAATACAAATTGCGGTTTAGCGGCCTCTAACTGGGCCGGCGCATCCCGCAAAATGGCCGTCAATTCCTGGGCAAATTGTTCGGGTTGGTCGGTATCGCCGGTCAGCTGGGCAAAGTGAGCGCCCCGTTGAACCTGGAAGTCATAGCCAAAGCTGTCGTCAATAATGTTTGCATCATACAAACGTAAGTAGTTATCCCCACTGTCATTGAATAATAGGTCAAACATCAGTGAAATTGCCGCACTGTACTGTAAGCCTGCCCGGCCCGCTGGCACCGTGTCAAAACCCCGTAAACCAAGGTTAACCCGTGGCCGTGTCACAGCTAGGTGCCGCGTCTGGGTGGCCGGAATATCTGCTGGCGTTGATTGTGCGCTAGGTACCCGTCGAATTGGACTCGCTGGTCCAAAGGTCTTGTGATCCTGATTGTCAGAAATCCAACGCAACGTTTCTTCAGGGTCCAATTGGCCCACCACCACGAGACTCATGTTGCTAGGATGGTAGAACGTGTTGTAGGCCGTGTAGAGATCGTCCGCAGTAATTTTAGCGATTGAGTCCACCGTGCCGGCAATATCAATGTGCAACGGTTCCTTGGGATACAGATTACCAATCATGCCAAAGTAACTTTGCCAACCGGGGTCATCATCGTACATTTTAATTTCTTGGCCGATGATTCCCTTTTCCTTATTGACCGTCGCCGCCGTAAAGTACGGCTGTTGAACGAAATCCAGGAGAATATCGAGATTCTCTTTCAAATGACTGGTCGTCGCAAACAGATAGCTGGTCTGAGTAAAACTGGTAAAGGCATTGGCCGAGGCCCCATATTGACCAAATAAGTCGAAGGCATCATGATCTTCTTTTTCAAACATCTTGTGTTCTAAGAAGTGGGCAATCCCATCCGGCAAGCGTACGGGTTCGGTCTGGTCTCTGGGAACAAAGGCATTGTCCACTGCCCCGTAGTCGGTCGTCATGATGGCAAAGGTCTTATGAAAGCCAGCCTTGGGCATCAAAATCACTCGAAGACCATTTGCTAGTGTTGTCTGATAGATACTCTCACCTAGGCGGTCGTAACTTTCTTTATTCAGCACTTTGGTCACCTCCATGTAAGCAGTACGTGGCCTGAAGCGTCACGCGTTTAGCGACCCGGGCCACATCGTCAGCCGTGATCGCCATGAGTTTTTCTTGCCAAGTTGCCAAAGGTTCACTCAGGTGCGTCAAGTGCACGTTGAGCAGTCCGGTCAGCCGGCGTTGCGGACTGTCGAGTGCCGATAAACGGGCGTTCAGCAGACTCGCCTTAACTTCATCTAATAAGGTCGCAGGGAGCTCTCCCCGTTGCATGGCGGCCAACTGGTCCCCAATAATCGTTTCCACACGTTGTTGGTTCTCCGCTTGGATCCCAGCCTGCACCGTCAACGTCCCATTAAAGGGATTGTAGCCGCTGCTAGCATAGTAGGCCAGACTGGCCTTCTCACGTACATTGGTAAAGAGGAGCGACAAGGGACTGCCCCCAAAGGCCGCATTAAAGACCACCGCGGCCATAAAGTCTGAATCGTTACGATAGACGGGTAATTGATACCCTAGGTTTAATTTTGCTTGAACAACCGGTGCCAGGTCATCCCCGACCTGAACCTGTTTCCGAGCGTCCCAATGGTAGTAAGGATCACTGGTCGGTTCCGTTCGGTCTGCGAGTGGCCACTGCGCCAGAGCAGACTGAACCCGTTCGGCCGTCACATCCCCAATTACGGCCACGTGAACCGCGTCATTGGCCAACATGTCATGATAAGTTCCTAAAATATCCGTGGCCGACAAGCCACTCAAAACATGCAGGTCGCCCAAGGCATTCATCGCTTGGGTTGGCTGTCCCGTGAAGAGTAGCTCCTGCAAACGGCGATTGGCCAGGTACTGCTTGTCATCATCCAGTGACTTGATGGCGGTATAAAGGTTTTGCCGTTGTTGTGTGAAAGTTGCCGGATCAAAGTTGCCACCTGGCAATAGCGGTGCGAATAACACCTGCTTTAACAGGTCCATCCCCCGCTCGAATAAGGGCGCGTCATCCGCATAGTTTGCCAGATACTGCTCATCAACCACCGAGCAGGTCAAGCGAATCACATGCTTGGTCCCAAGTTTCAGGACACTGATCCCAAACGTTGCCCCGTAAAGCCGGGACAACTCACGAGCCAAGGCCGTTTGTGTTGGGTACTGTTCCGTGCTCGTCTCGAGCACCTGGGCTAAGAGGGCTCTGCCAGTAATGGCCGTCGCTTGAAGCGGCGCCACAAAGTCAACTTTAATGCCGACAGTTTTGAATTGTTTAGTGGGTAACAAATCGAGGGTTACCCCATTTTTTATGCGAAAATGCACGCGCAGAATCCTCCTCTGACAAAAGTCTAATCGGTGTTTAATGATAAGGGAACTAACCGGTAAATACAAGCAACCACTTTCATTTTCACGGAGTTTTGATCGGTCATGACCCGCTGTTAAGTCCGAAAACACGGTAAAGGGCCCCGAACGACTGTCCCGGGCCCTCAGAAAACCAATTTATTTTTTCAGTAATGGTGTATCCACATTTCCACCAAACCACTTTTGATTAATCTTGGCTAGCTGGCCATCCTTAGCGGTCCGGGCCAACCCCCGATTAATTTTGTTTCGAAGGGTCACGTCTCCTTTACGCATGCCCACCGCAAATTGTTCCTTCGGGAAGCTCCCCACAGTCACCTTGAAGTCTTCCGGGTGCTGTTGGTGCTTGATATAGTAATTGGCATAGGTGCTGTCGATAAGCAGGCCTTGAATCCGGCCGGCGTTCAGGTCGATGAAGGCGTTGGTAAAGGAATCATACTGGACGGGGGCGTGATTCTTAATCCGGTTTTTAAAGACCTTGGGATAGTCCTCAATGTCATTGTATCCGGAAGACCCACTTTGCGCGCCTAGAACCTTGCCCTGCATCCCGGCAAAGCTATGAATACCGCTCTTCTTTAACGTGACCAATACCTGGTCATTGTTCAAGTATGTCTGCGAGAAGGCCACCTTCTTTGCTCGCTCCGGGGTGATTGAATACCCGTTCCAAATCAAATCAATCGTGCCGTTACGCAATTCAGTGGCATTCATGGACCAATCGATCGTTTGGAAATCCACCTTGATCCCGTACTGCTTGAACACAGCCCGCGCGAGGTCGATGTCATAGCCGACCAGCTTCCCACTCTTCTGGCGAAAGCCCATTGGTACGAAGCTATCGTCGAGGCCAATGACCACCTTTTTCCGCCGTTGAATCCGTGCCCAGGTGTCACGCGTATCGGCCTGCTTAGCAGACTGACCACAGCCGGCCAACGTCGTCCCCAGAGTCAACAGTACCGTGAGCAACACGGCGAATTGTCCCAATCTTCTTCTCATGGTTACTCACTCCTAACTCTTCGCTTCTACCCGTAACATCTGATCGGCAATTGATTCCGCAAATGGGATATCATGGGTGACCACAATCTGAGTCATGCCCTCAGCCTTAAGTTTTAAAATAATTTCTTCAACTTCTTTACGTAAATCCGGATCCAGTGCCGACGTAGGTTCGTCGTAGCACAGAAGCTTAGGCCGCATGGCCAAGGCCCGCACGATGGCCACCCGTTGTTTCTGGCCCCCGGACAATTCGTAGGGATATAGATCCGCCTTGCCATCCAAGTTTAGTTGTTTCAGCAACCGTTGCGCAGTGGCTTCGGCTTCAGCCTTGCTCTGCTTGAGCACCATGGTTGGCGCCAGGGTCACGTTTTGAAGCACCGTTAAATTGGGAAACAGTTGAAAGTCTTGGAAGACCACGCCAATCACCGTGTCGTTATTGCGATTGGTGACGGGATTGAAGGGCTGACCATCTAAGAAGAAGTCCCCACTATCGGTCTCTTCCAGACCACTGATACACCGTAACAGCGTCGTCTTACCGGCACCGGAAGGCCCGACAATGGTGAGGATCTGACCATCATTAACCGTTAAGTTCACGCCATCCAAGATTAATTTACCGGCAAATCTTTTTGTAATATTTTTAAGTTCTAGCATTGATTGTCACCCTTTCTCTCTAACGCCAGGCGCTGTAGTGCTTCTCTAATCGTTTCAAGACCACCGTGCAGACCGCCGTGAGTAGCAAGTAAATAACGGCAACCAACACCATGGGAACGAGTGTGACATCGCGGGCCATGGCCACGTTTCCGGCTCGCAGGAGGTCACCTAAACCAATGACATAGACCAGTGAAGAATCCTTAATCAAATTGATCACCTCATTACCAATTGAGGGAAGCACGATTTTGACCACTTGGGGAATCACAATCTTACGTAAGGTCTGCCAATTGGTCAGGCGTAAGACTCGCGCACTTTCGTACTGCCCTACGGGAATGGCTTGTAAGCCACCCCGGAAGATTTCAGCGAAGTAGGCCGTGTAGTTTAAGATAAACGCGAACAACGCTGCATCGTAACGTTGGAACACGATCCCAACGATGGGCAGGCCGTAGAAGACGAAGATGAGTTGCAACAACAGTGGGGTTCCTCGCATTAACCACACGTAGACGTCAATCAACCAGGTCAAGGGTTTGAAATTCGTAATCATTCCCAACCCCACTAGGATTCCTAACGGTACGGAAATAATTAACGTCCAGAAGAAAATCGACAACGTCGTGCCGGTTCCCGAAATTAACGATGGTAAAATTTGACTCACATAATTCATGGCAATCATCCTCTCTTCAACTAAAAAACGCCCTCTTGAGATCAATTCTCAAGAGGGCGTTCGACCGCGGTTCCACCTCATGTACTCGGTGGGCTCACGCCACACCGACTCAGGGAGTTGCCCGCTGCCACAAAAATAAAAAAGTCCCCTTAGGTCCGTAGACCTAAGAGGACGATCACATCGTGGTTCCACCTCTGTTTGTTAAACCATCACTGGTCTAACCTCAGCGAGTTGCTAGCAACTCCAGCGATAACGGGCTACCCCGGGTCGTCCTACTAGATTCAGACGACCAACTCACAGATGTGTTTCGGTTAACCAAGGACACCCGTTTCCATCGACCGGGCTTTCTGTTGAGACTTTGGTGACCTACTCTTCTGTTCAACGTTATTGATTCATTGACAACATACTACGATCTTTTTCAATCGCCGTCAAGCTTTATTGAAAATTTAACTGGCGGTTACAACGCTACCCGCGATGGAACCAGCCACTGACCTTGTGCCAAAACCCGGTTGGAGCTTCGGCTTCAATCTTCATCAATGGCACCGTTTCACCCTCAAGGCGGCGCGCAACATTCCGGTAACCTTGAGAAGCAGGATTATCGGTTTGCATGACAATGGGTTCCCCTTGGTTGGACGTCGTAATCACGGCGTCATCATCAAAGATGATCCCCAGTAGTTCGATACCCAGGTGATGGGTAATCTCATCGATATCCATCATGGACCCGTCCTGCATCATGTTCCGGCGAATCCGGTTGATTAACAGGCGTGGGGCTTCGGTCAGTGGATGCTGTTCCAACAGACCAACGACCCGATCGGCATCCCGAACGGCGGAGATTTCTGGCGTCGTCACCACAATCGCGGCATCGGCACCCGCAACGGCGTTCATGAAACCTTGTTCAATCCCAGCCGGACAGTCGATCAGAACGTAGTCATATTCTGGTTTCAATTCATCGACGATTTCCTTAACCTGTTCCGGTTGTAACGCATTCTTGTCGGTGTTCTGGGCGGCTGGTAATAAGTAGAGCTTGTCGTCAAACCGCTTGTCCTTGACCAACGCTTGGGGGAGCTTAGCCCGACCTTCAGCGACGTCAACGATATCATAAATAATCCGGTTATCGAGGCCTAAGACCACGTCCAAGTTCCGCAGACCGATGTCCAGGTCCATCAGACATACGCGTTTGCCCATCAAGGCTAATGCCGTTCCGATATTGGCACTGGTGGTCGTCTTACCAACCCCACCTTTACCAGAGGTGATGACAATTGCTTTTCCCATAACTAAATTCCTCCAATCTGGTTATATAACTTCGGATTAATCTTCTTTAATTGTGCCAGCTTACCGTATGACAGCACGTGAAGATCGTTCACATACGCGATCGTTTGACGAGAATCGGCCAGTTGTTCCGATTCGATAATGTCAAACTGTTCGGCAATGCGAACCTGTTGGGCACTCTGAAGATTTCCCATAATCAGTTTGGATTCATCATCGGGATAGCCGGCTTGCAAGATACCGCTCACGTCTCCCATCGAAAAGATATTGCCCGTCGTCCGGAGCTTACCACCCTCGTGGATCGTTCCCAAGAAGAGAACATCCCCTTGCATGACAACCTCTTGCCCGTTACGAATAATCTTACTCAATAGATGAACGTTCTCACGTTCACGGAGTTGAATGGCATCGTCAACGGTGATCACGTTAGCCGCAATCTTGTGGATTTCAAAGCGTGGGTAATTCCCCACCATTTCTTCAATTTGAGCTTTCTCATCGGCCGTCAAGAGACGATCCTCAGTCAGCACATCCAACGACACTTTGGTCGTCTCCAATGCCTTGGGATCGGTCTTGAGTTTCTCCAGCAGTGCCTTCAAATCAACCAGAATCTGTTCAAAACTGGCTGACTGTTTCAGCACCAGGTCATAGCCGTTTTGCGTTCCCCGTAATACGGCAGCTTGCATAGCGTTCGTTCCCTTCACCTAATTTAACCAATTATACACCCAACGAATCGGGAAATATAAGATGACATACAACGCGAGATTAAGAGCTAGTGTGGGACCTAAGGTATTCACCAAAAATGAACTCCCAGAGATGACGGTCATATGCACCACACGACTAGCCAAGAATCCTAGCCCCTCAACTAAGGTAATATCAATAAAGTAAATTAATAGTCCACTGAGAAAGTTGGGACTAATGTAGGTCACCATGATCCGCGTCACATACACAACTAAAGGAAAGATGAAGATGTAAACCCCAAAAATCCCAGTGTAGTACAGATCAAAGACGGCCCCGGCCACAATGGCCCAGCGACCCAATGGCATCGTCACATTCTCCTCATAGAGAACAGCCGTGACTAACCATAACACGACCAAGTGGCTCACCATGACCGTGGGGTAGTTAAACATTTGGCTACTAAAAATATGACTCAGACTGCCGTCTAGCAGAAGCATAATCAATAAGCCAATGGGAAAACCAAAACGTAACTTTGATAATCGATACACGTCTTAGCCCCCCTACTGCTTCGTAACAGCGACTGTGACGATGTTTAAGTCGGTCAGATCGGTCGCTGGCGTGATGTATAGCTTCGTTGACAACCCGTAGTCATCGCCGCCAGTTTCGGCAACTTTTCCGACGTACAAGCCCTTAGGCGTCACGCCACCAAGCCCACTCGTAACGACCTTGTCGCCCTTGTGAATCTTGGCTTTGGTGGTGATGTTATTCATCGTAATCTGTCCCGTTGCGGACTTGTAACCACTCAGAACCCCGTTAACCGTGGCCCCAGACTTCGTGGTAATCTGAACGGCGAATCGGTTAGCGGAATCGTTATTATCCGTAATCAATTCAACCTTAGAGTTCGTCTTGTTCACCTCGGCAACCCGGCCAATCAGGCCAGATCCGGACATGACCGGCATGTTCTTCTGCACGCCAGCTGATGAGCCCTTGTTAATGACCACTTGGTTTTGCCAAGATGATGGCGTCCGCGTAATAACGGCGGCCGAAACGGCGGTGTAGTCCGTCAACGAATCATTTAGCTTAACCTGTTGGTTCAGTTGTTTGTTTTCTTTAGCTAAGGTTTGATCCCGCACCTTGGTCTGGGCAAGTTCACTCACCTGCTTCTTCAACTGTTGGTTTTCTTGATAGGTGTTCAATAACTCCGAAACGGAGCTAACTGAACCACTTAAGCCATTGGCAGGGAGGGCCACTACCCGGTCCGCTAAACCAACAATATCGTTACCGAACTGTTGAATTAAAGGTGGCGTAGACCGCTTGTTACGAATCACCACGGATACCGTCATCAAAGCAAAGCTAACAATCAGGCAGACGATGATAATCACCAGTCGCCGATTGAAAGAAAATTTCCGCATGTTTGACCTCCATCTTGTTCGCCAGTTGTGCCGAAACACTCTAGCGTCACAATAAAGAAGCGGGAAGCTGCCTTCCCGCTAGTCCCTATTTCTTCTTCATGACATCGATACTCTTTAATGATTCACCTGTTCCGGCAGCCACACAATCCAAAGGATCACTGGCAATCGAAACGGGTACCTTAGTGGCATCAGCAATAACTTCTGATAAGTTTTGCAGTAAAGCACCACCACCGGTTAAGACGATCCCATGATCAATCACGTCGGCAGCAATTTCAGGAGACGTTTCTTCCAACGTTTCCTTGATTGCGGTGATGACGTCTTGAACGGGTTCTTGAATGGCCTTGGCCACGTCAACAGCTGAAACTTCAACGGCCTTAGGCAATCCGGTAACCAGGTCACGTCCACGAATCGTGGACCCGTCCATCTTTTCAGCAGCGTCAACTGAGGCTGATCCAATATCCATCTTTAATTTTTCTGCGGTCCGTTCCCCAATCAAGAGATTGAAGTTCGACCGAACGTAAGTCGCAATGGCTTCGTCCAGCTTGTCACCGGCAACTCGAATGGAGCGGCTTGAGACAATCCCACCTAATGAGATAGTGGCCACATCTGTGGTCCCACCACCCATGTCGACAACCATGCTACCAGTTGGGTCCATGACGGGTAACCCGGCACCGATCGCTGCAGCAAATGGTTCTTCGATAACGTAAGCGTCACGCGCACCGGCAACCCGAGTTGCGTCGATGACTGCTCGCTTTTCAACTTCTGTGACACCACTTGGCACACAAACCATTACGTAAGGCTTGCCGTTTGAACGGCCCAAAGTCTTTTCGATGAAGTACTTCATCATGGCAACGGTCGTATCATAATCTGCGATAACCCCGTCTTTCATTGGCCGAATGGCAACAATACTTGCCGGCGTACGGCCGATCATGGCACGAGCATCTTCACCAACGGACACAATTTCCCCAGACTTTGTGTTCTTGGCGACAACAGAAGGTTCGCGTAGAACGATTCCTTTACCGTCAACGTACACAATCGTATTGGCGGTACCAAGATCGATTCCAATATTTTTCGTTCCTAATCCGAACACAGTGTTTCATCCCTTCATTGTCAACAAAATTTTTTAGTTATTTGTCTTATTCATTGATAGACGTATTATAACATACCTATCTACGTGAGAACACGTCGTCACTGACAAGAATACCGAACTTTTAACGAGAAAGAAATAGGTAAAACTGATTTTAATCAGATTTTAAACGTTCTGTCTTATTCGTCGCAGGTGGCAGTGGCAAGATCCCGGCCTCACGGAGACTGAAGTAGGCTTGTAGGCCAACGACAAAGCCGTCCAGAACCGGAATTCCCATCAGTTCACCACACGCCGCTAAGCGGTGCATAAAAGCCAGATCGTTCGGAGATGGCTCGGCCGATCCACTTGGATGGTTATGTGCGATGATCACGCCAGCCGCCCCACTCATTACCGCGAGTTGAAAGATCTCCCGGGGATGAACGGGACAACTGGTCAGGGTCCCCTGAAACACCGTCTGTCGTTCTAAAATACGGTGCTTGGCATCGAGCACAAATACCTCGACTCGCTCCTGTGGCAGGTAACGCAAGTCGGCCATTAGGCGTTGCCCCATCTGACCACTGGCCAGGACTTCTCCCAGGAGTGGTCGCGGCGCGCGTTGCACCCAACGTCCCAGATCAATCGCCGTCAAAAGAGCTCGGCGGCGCGGTAAACCCGCCACATACTGTTGGCACTGTTGACGACTCGCATACCGTAGATTGGCAAGACTGTGAAAGTAACGGAAGAACCGCTCAACCTCACTGGTCTCTGCTAATCCTAAATGACGCATCACGCGTCCCAATAGTTGCCGTTCATTTTGACTCGTTACCTGTTCTTGCCGCATATTGCCTCAGCTCCTTACGGGTAACTCCGTAAAGCGAGCCGGCTTATTCGTCGGTATCCTTAAAATAGTGCCGAACTTCCGAAATAAAGTAGAGTGACCCCGTCAAAAGCACCAGGTCATCGGCGGAAATGCTCGACAACACTTCCTTTAGGGCACTCGGCCAGTCAGGCGCCATCGTGATCCGTTTGTGCGAGGCCACCGCATCTTCTAATGCCTGTGGCGTGGCCGCAGAACGCTTTCCCGGTCCCTGGAACTGCGTCACGACAATGTGCACGTTAGGCACGGTGAGTAACGTCTGAACCATCTTCTCGTACTGCTTATCTGCCAATACCGCCAAAACAATATAAATATCATGTTGCTTGAAGTGTTGCCGCAACAGGTGGGCCAACTCCAGCATTGCCGGTTCGTTATGCGCCCCGTCGATCGCAATCAGAGGCTCCGCATTCAGCCGTTCGAAACGACCTGGCCAGGCAGTGTGTCGCAAGCCTTCACGGATATCTACCAACCGCATCGGTAGATGTCGCAACTGATGATAGGTGGTAAAGGCCGTTAACGCCGTGGCTGCATTGTCGATCTGATATTCTCCCAGCAGGTCAATCTCCAAGTGGCGCCAACGCCGATCACCCCAGTGGTAATCAAAGCGTTCACCCCACCCGTCCTCTGGCCGATTCTTAACGGTAAAGTTGCGTCCTAAGGCCCGCACATCCGTGTGTTGGCGAGTGGCGGTCTCGTCCATCACCGCTAAGGCATCCGGCGTCAAACGACCACAGACCACTGGAACACCCTGCTTAATGATTCCGGCTTTTTGGGTCGCAATCTTGGGAATGGTATCGCCTAAAATCTTCATGTGATCCATGCCAATCGTGGTAATGACGGACACGGCCGGTGTGATGATGTTCGTCGAATCATACAGGCCACCCAGTCCGACCTCGACAATCACGATATCCACGGAATGGCTGGCAAAATAACAGAACATGAGGGCCGTGTCAATTTCAAATTCGGTGGGTCCCTCGGCCCCTAACTCCTGGTCTAATTGAGCCACGACTGGTTGAATCTGATTGACCATTGCCAGCAGATCGTCGTCAGGAATTGGCTGACCATCGGTACTGATCCGTTCGTTAAAGCGGGTGATAAATGGTGAGGTAAAGGTCCCCACTGTCTGGCCCTCGGCCATGAATAAATCTCGTAAGTAAGCCACCGTGGACCCCTTACCATTGGTCCCGGCAACGTGAATCATGTCTAACTTTTCTTGTGGATCACCCAAGATGTGCATGAACTCCCGCATTCGATCAAGTGTTGGCTTCTTCTTGAAGCGATCTCGACCGTGGATGAACGCTAAGGCTTCGTCGTACGTTTTTACCAAAATAAAAACCTCCCGCTAAATCACTATTTCTTAGTGTAGCAGATTTTTTAGGAAGTGGGCCGCAATTGCACGATCCCCGATTAGAAATTATCCCACTCAGCCGAACTTCTTAAGAAAGCTTAAGGTTCTCTCAAAACATGCGTCAAATCAGCGTCATTTTTCGTTAGTACTAGTAAGGGGATCAGTTGAAAAAAATCACCATCCCCCAACGGAGATGGTGATTTATTAAGACCCTGTTTCAGTCTCACGTGATTTAAGTTTAAAGTTGGGCCTTGATGTCGGCTAAACGTTGTTGCGTGGCAGCTAACTTCTTTTCATTGTCAGCTTGCTTTTCTCGTTCGGCGTTAACCACATCTTCTGGCGCGTTGGCCACGAAGCGTTCGTTACCTAACTTCTTAGTAGCCCGCTGAACCTCGGCAGTAAACTTAGCAACCTCCTTGTCCAAACGTGCCGCCTCGTCGTTCAAGTCAACCAATTCAGCTAATGGTACGGAAACCTCGGCATCCGTAATCACAGCGGTCATGGCCAGCTTAGGCGCGGTCAGGTCAGCACCAATTTCAAAGTCCTTCGGGTGAACGAACCGGTCGATAAAGTCACGGTTGCCTTCGAAGACACTCTGTAGGTTGGCATTGCTGGTCTTGATCTGCAAGTCGATTGGCGTGGACATTGGCGCATTGGCTTCGGCCCGAATATTCCGAACAGCCTTGATCAAGTCGATCAGGCTGGTCATGTCGCTTTCCGCCTTGGCATTGCTAAATTCTGGGTGATCCACTGGGTAAGCGGCAGTCACTAAGGACTTGCCGTCATGTGGCATCGCTTGCCAGATAGCCTCGGTCACGAATGGCATGATCGGTTGGAGCAGACGCAAGGTTTGGTCTAGGACGTAGGCCAGTAGGTCTTGCTTAGTCGCCTTAGCGGCTTCATCGTCGCCGTTCAAGACTTCCTTACTCATTTCAATATACCAGTCACAGAAGTCGTTCCAGATAAAGTTGTATAGGGAACGGCCAGCTTCACCAAAGTCGAACTTGTCGAACATTTCAGTGACGTGCTTAACCGTGTCGTTCAAGCGGCTCAGAATCCACTTGTCGGTCAGGTCCCACTTGTCGGCTGCAGGAACCACTGGCTTAGTGTTTTCATCCAAGTTCATGATGACGAACCGACTGGCGTTCCAAATCTTGTTGATGAAGTTCCAAGCGGAGTCCATCTTGTCATAACTGAATCGAACGTCTTGGCCCGCCGTTGAACCGGTAGACAGGAACCAACGCAAGGCATCGGCACCGTACTTGTCGATGACGTCCATTGGGTCAATCCCGTTACCCAGGGACTTACTCATCTTGCGACCGTCTTCGGCCCGAATCAACCCATGGATTAAGGCGTGCTTGAATGGGCGCCGTCCGGTAAATTCAAGACTTTGGAAGATCATCCGAGAAACCCAGAAAGGAATGATGTCATAACCAGTTACTAAGGTATCTACTGGGAAGTACCGTTTGTAATCCGGCGCATCGACATTTGGCCAGCCCATCGTGGAGAATGGCCACAGCGCACTGGAGAACCAGGTGTCTAAGACATCAGGATCTTGTTCCCAGTTTTCAATGTCCTTAGGAGCTTCTTCGTTAACGTAAACTTCGCCAGTCTTCTTGTTGTACCAGGCTGGAATCTGATGTCCCCACCAAAGTTGACGGGAGATAACCCAGTCATGAATGTTCTCCATCCATTGCAAGAAGGTATCTTCGAACCGCTTAGGAACGAAGTCAACGGCGTCGTCACCCTTTTGGTTCTTGATGGCTGCTTCAGCAAGTGGCTTCATCTTCACGAACCATTGCGTCGAGAGCCGGGCTTCGACTTGAACCCCAGTCCGTTCAGAATGTCCAACAGCGTGAACAATTGGGTCAATCTTAATCATTAACCCTTGTTCGTCCAGATCGGCAACCATGGCCTTACGGGCATCGAAACGGTCCATGCCAGCGTACTTGCCAGCGCGTTCGTTCATGGAGGCGTCTTCGTTCATGGTATTGATTCGTTCGAGATTGTGACGATTCCCAACTAAAAAGTCGTTAGGATCGTGGGCTGGCGTAATTTTCACCATCCCTGTCCCAAAGTTAATGTCGACGTATTGATCGGCAATAATTGGAATTTCACGGTTAGCCAGTGGCAAGATAACCTTTTTGCCAACTAGTTCCTTGTACCGGTCGTCATCGGGGTTAACGGCAACGGCCGTATCCCCCATCATGGTTTCAGGACGCGTCGTGGCAATTTCGATGTAGTGCTTGCCGTTAAACGTGTCATCTGGATTAGCAAATGGGTATTTAACGTGGTAGAAGGCACCCTTGTCGTCCTTGTGAATAACTTCAATATCAGAGAGCGCGGTCCGGGCTTGTGGGTCCCAGTTGATGATGTATTCACCACGGTAGATCAGGCCCTTCTTGTACAAGGCAACAAAGACCTTCTTAACGGCGTCAGATAAGCCATCATCTAAGGTAAACCGTTCGCGAGAGTAATCCATGGACAACCCCATCTTGGCCCATTGTTTGTGGATGGTTGCGGCGTATTCGTCCTTCCATTCCCAAACCTTGTTGACGAACTTTTCACGGCCGAGGTCGTAACGGGTAATCCCTTGTTCACGTAAGCGGGCTTCCACCTTGGCTTGCGTAGCGATCCCGGCATGGTCCATCCCCGGAAGCCAGAGCGTATCAAAGCCCTGCATCCGCTTTTGCCGGATGATCATGTCTTGTAAGGTCGTGTCCCAGGCATGGCCTAAATGCAGCTTCCCAGTAACATTTGGTGGTGGTAAAACGATCGAGTAAGGTTTGGCTTTCTTATCCCCACTCGGTTTAAAAACATCTTCATCAAGCCAAGTCTGGTAACGGCCGGCTTCGACGGCGGTTGGGTCATACTTGGTTGGCATATCAACTTGTTTGTCTGCCATCAGAATCATTTCCTTTCTTGTGCTTAAGCTACGCGTTGGTGACACAAAAAAACTCTCCATCCTAAAAATTAGGACGAAGAGTTCTTCGCGGTACCACCTAAATTGGGCGTTTATGCCCCACTTAACTTCTTTGTTAACGGAGAGTGCTCCGGAATGACCTTACTTTAAGTTCAGGTCATCAGCTCACAAGCTACGTTCACGTCTCACGACTGACCGGTTTTCAGCACCCCGGCTCTCTGCACAGTCCCTCAAACGCTACTGACTTGCTCCTAGCTATTTTTAACTAGTCTACTCAATTTTGACCTAAAGATCAACTCGTGGGACTAATTTTTCCAAAGCCTCGATGGCTTCTAGGTAGTTGGGTTCGTCGGACTGTTCAGTGACAATCTGACGGTAAACAATCTTACCCGTCTCGTCGATGATCCAGATTGAACGAGCCAAGTTACCCAAATTTGGCACGTACAGACCCATTTCGTAACCGAAGGAAAGTTCTTCATCGGATAACAGGTCGACGTTTTCAACGCCTTGGGCGGCACACCAACCAGTCTGTTGGGCGATTGAATTGTTCGAAATCGTCGCAAACCGAGCAGCTGGATAGTGGTCCGCTTGCTGGGTGAACTTCCGCGTTTGCAACGTGCAAACTGGTGTCTCAAGGTCCGGAACAACACTGATCAATGTCACTTTACCAATCAAATTTGCCGTTTTAACCTTGACGTCTTTCTGATCAAAAACTTTAAACTTTGGTAACTGATCCCCTACTTCTGGCAGCGTGCCGGAGAGAGAAAATGTATTGCCGAGCCGTGTAACTTCCACGCAGATCAACCCCTTCAAGATGTTTATCGGTAGAACCGATATCTGTTTTAATTATCCCGCAACTAGGGGGGCAAAGACAAGCGTTTTGCTATAAAATCACGAAAAACTCAAGTTTAGCCACCTAACTGGTTCGGTGAAGACCAACAGAATGTGAAAAACGCCCTGGGCCAAAGCCCAGAGCGTTCCATCTAAAGGTTGTCGTCAAATTAAAGTAATTCGGCGAAGACATCTTCGTTTTGATTCAGGTAGTTATCCCCAGGACGAATCTCGGAAATGACGATCCCATCAAGGGCTTCCTTCATCAGGCCTTCAACGTCGATGTACCCCTCATACTTCCGGGTCTTCTCCAGATCCGGACGTGTCTTAGGAGACGGCGGCGTGAAGATGGTACAGCAGTCCTCGTATGGCAAGATAGACAGATCATAGGTGTCGATGTCTTCAGCAACCTTGATGATTTCCGTCTTATCGAGCGACAACAATGGCCGTAAGATCGGCATCGTCGTCACATCGTTAATGGCTTGCATACTGTCGAGTGTCTGAGAAGCGACTTGCCCCAGAGATTCTCCATTGAAGATCCCCTTAGCATGACGCATTTCGGCAATCGCCACGGTCAAACGGAGCATTAACCGCCGTTGAACGGTCATCAGATAACCTTCGGGCACCTTTTCCTTGATCGTTTCTTGGATCTTGGTGAAGGGTACCTGAATGAACTGAATTCCACCGGAATAACCGGCCAACTTAGCCGTCAGTTCCTTGGCCTTAGCCAGGGCTTGTTCGGACGTGTATGGCGGACTGAAGAAGTGCACCATATCAATCTTAACCCCACGACGCATGGCGTAGTAAGACGCAACTGGCGAGTCAATCCCACCGGACAGCATCATCACGGCCTTACCACCGGTGCCGACTGGTAATCCACCGGCACCTTGAATGGTCTTACCGGACAGGTAAACCCCATTCATCCGAACTTCAACCCGAAGTTCAATATCGGGATGCTTCATTTGGACAGTGATTCCGGGAACGCCATCCAAGATGGTGTCACCCATGATGTTATTCATTTGGTAGGTGTCGTACTTGAATTCCTTGTCTTGACGACGCGTGTTAATCTTAAACGTCATCCCGGGTTCGAAGACTTCCTTGACCATGGCCACCGCGGCTGCTTTGATGGCATCAAGGTCCTTATCCACTTTCACAGAAGGTGAGAAGTTTTCGATCCCGAAGACACCCTTCAGGCGTTCCATGACGGCGCTTGAGTCTGCCCCGTTCAATGTGACGTGTAACCGGTCGTGTTGTGCTTTAACTTCTAATCCGTCAAATTCGCTCAGTGCTTTGCGAACATTTTGGCCTAGCTGCTTGATGAAGTCCTTCTTGTTCTTTCCCTTCGTCGACAGCTCGCCGTAACGGACCATAATTTCACTGTATTCCATTGCGCGACCCCTTTCGTAGTTAGGCTAACTTTTCAAATTGCGTATAGAGTTCGTCAAATACGCGGTTAAATTCTTCGGCTTCCGCCATGGTGTTGTGTTCGTCCAACGAAATCCGAATGGCACTGGTGGCAATGCCATCATCGACCTTCATGGCCTGTAACGTGCTGGACTCCACGTGCTTCTTGGATGAGCAAGCACTGGTCGTTGAAATATAGATATCATGTTCCTCAAAGGCATGCACGACCGTCTCTCCGCGGACACCAGCGATTGCAAAACACAGAATGTGTGGGGCAAACACGGGTAAGTCCTTAGAGAAAATCGTCACGTTAGGAAAGGCTTCAACATGGTGCAAGATCGCTAAACGAATCTCGCGTTGACGCTTAACCTTGGCATCCTCACCGTCGAGTAATAACCGTAGGGCCTTAGCCATTGCGGCAATAGCGGGTAAGTTTTCGGTACCAGAACGCAGATTCCGTTCCTGTCCCCCACCGGCCATCAGCGGCGCGATTTGACGTCCTTGGCGTTTGTACATAAAGCCAATACCGCGAGGCGCATGGAACTTGTGCCCGGAGAAGGTCACAAAGTCAACCCGGTCATTAAAGATCTTGTCGGCTAAACCTTTCCCAATCCCCTGAACGGCATCAATGTGCCAGTGGATGCTAGGAAAGTCGCGCATGACATCGGCAATTTCATCGAGTGGTTGAACCGCTCCGATTTCATTGTTAACGGCCATGGTTGAGACCAGGATCGTGGTAGGCTTGATCGCTGCCCGCAAGTCGGCGGCAGAGACCCGTCCATTTTCATCGACGGGTAGGTACGTGACCTCAAAACCCTGTTGCTTCAGTTGTTCCATGGAATTGTGAACGGCTGGATGTTCAACCTCGGTGGTGATCAGGTGATTGCCAAACTCACGCTTAGCCATCGCCGTTCCCTTGATTGCCCAATTATCACCTTCGGTACCGCCACTCGTGAAGAGAATCTCACTGAGCTTGGCCCCGACGAGATCGGCAATCTGTTGGCGTGATTGTTCCAACAGGTTAAAAGCCTGTTCCCCAAATTTATGCAGACTAGAAGGATTTCCCCAGTAGTTCGCGCTAACTTTGGCGTACGTATCAACCACTTCCGGTGCGGCTTTGGTCGTGGCACTGTTATCAAAATAAATCATACTGAACCCTCTTATTCTATTTTCTATTGGTTCGACTCCGATAGAAATTCTTACTAATTATAAACACAAAATTCGTCAATCACAAGCCCCATGCCTCGTGATTACGGTTTCAGTGGGATTGCTCTCTGAAAAATTTGGCATAATAAAAAGAGTTCAGGTTGTCCCCAAACTCTTTCCGATTGACTTAGTCGGTTGTGTCATCACGGTGTGGCGCTGTCTTGCCTTTGCTCTGGTAGTAAGCATCCTCAAGACGCTTGTACGATCCCGGTTCAACTTCATCCAGGACCGTCGCAATGGTTTCCAACGCCTTGGCATATTGATGTTCCGTCTCGAATAAGTCGGAAGCTTTCTTGCTGGCCGCAGCCACATCGGGATGACTCGTCTGATAACGGTTGGCGTATTGTAGCAGTTGTTCTGCCAATTCCGCACTGTCGATCAGATCATCAGTCTTCTCTTGTAAGGTGTCCAAATCCGTTTGAATAATCAACAACTGCTTGGTAATCCGCTCCATATCAATCTGGGGCTGATCCATATCTTTGGCCAGCTGAGCCACTTCGTCACGAACGACGAAGAAGTAATCCAGATAATCTTGAGGAATCCCCGGCAAGTTAATATTTTCAACCTGACGCCGTAAACTATGTAAGTTGAAATCAAACTGTTGTAACGTGTCACGGGCCTGCCGTTCTTCATCGGCTAACCCGGCGACACTCTGCATGATTTGACCCTGTTGTTCTTCAATCTGTTGCACATCTTTCTGTTGTTGTTGCTGGTGTGCCAGCACCTGTGAGAACGTGGCCGTCTTAGCCGCCAGATCTTGAACATCCTTTTGATAGATGCCGTCGATTGACCGTAATTGTTCATTTAATTCACGTGCCGTTTCCAGTTCTTGATGATCCAGCGTGTAGTTCTGACCCAAGCGGTCTAACTCACTTAGCAGCGTGTGGCTCTGATTCTGGGCATGGGCTATAAACTTTGCGACCCCATCCAAGTTGGCCTCCACGGGATCTTTAGCATCAATTTCAGTCTGCATGACATCGTAGACCTGGTCAATCTGCTTGGCAATCCGGTCGTTGACAACTTTAGCATCGTCTGGACGCAATTGACTTAAGGTATCTAAGTTCTCCTTAATCCGGTCCTCAATCGCCTTGATTAGGGCTGGTACATCGGCCTCACCGAACTTAAAGTCTTGCGCCGTCAATTGGTCGTAGCCAGCCCGCAATTCCTTAACCTGGTCTGGGAAGACCACGGTCAAGTCTTTGTAAACGGGTGGAGTGGCCTTAATTAAGGCCTTTAGATTTTCCGTGTCTTCTTGTAATTGCGTCAACACATCGGCGGCGCGTTCGTGGTCCCCTTCATCCGTCAGACGAGAGAACGTGTCAAAGTTATCTTCGATGTGACTCAGCTGTTCCTCAAGACCATCGATGCTAGGCCCAAACGCAAAATTCTTGGCCAGCAGAGTCTTCCGTAAACCTTGGTACTCTTGTTCGAGTTCCTTAACGGCTTGGCGATGTTGCTTGTCGACCTCTTGTAAATGGGTCAATTGGCCTTGCACCGTTTGAATGAGCTCCTGGGTCTGGTCGACCAAAGTGGTGACCTTGGTCAATCGCTGGTTAAGCTGCAGGAGGTTCATCCCCCGCGAGTCGGCATCTAATTGGGTCAACTGTTCGTCAATACGCACAAATCGATTTTCGTTAATGTCCACAAAATCGGCCTTCAGCTCATCATATTGATCGGCTGATTGCCCAGTCAAGCTGAGTTGCCCCACTAAATGGAGCTCTTCTTCCAGTGGGATTTCCACCATTGCTTCTTTTTTTGCGGTTAACGCCGTGACTTGTCGGCGAATTCGTTGCTGGTAAACCAGCACACCGGCATACACGATAATCGCCAGTATGACAATTCCAATTAGCACAGCTACCATATTGACCCCATCCTTCATCCACATTTCAACGTTTAACGAGTTGCAAAATCACTCGGTTCATCTTACAATTTAATCTAATCTCGATTATAGCATAAGTCACGCCTAGGCTTCACTACGTTTTCACGATTCTCTTAACCTTTTTACCTATACGCGACTATTTACGCTTATCACATTGGAGGCCTTTTCATGAGTGACCAAATTAATCCCTTACTTACCGAGCAACTCGATGCACTTCTATATGAAGAAACGAATCTTGTGGCGAACCTTGCCAACGCCTCCGCTCTCTTGAAACAAACGTTGACCGACATCAACTGGGCTGGCTTCTACCTTTACCAACCGGCCAGCGATGACCTCATCCTCGGCCCCTTCCAAGGCAACGTAGCTTGTGTCCACATTGAGAATGGTCATGGGGTCTGTGGCACTGCCCTAGCCACGCAAGAAACACAGTTGGTCCCTGACGTCCACGCCTTTGCCGGTCACATTGCCTGTGACTCCGCCAGCAACTCCGAGATTGTCGTTCCGCTGACCTTAGCCGATGGCACCAAGTTAGGTGTCCTCGACATTGACTCCCCCATCAAGGGGCGTTTCACGACCGATGATCAGGCGGTTCTCGAGGAATTCGCCCGGGTTTTGCTGAAACACATTGACAAAGCCTAGTTAACCTGGGTATAATGGCGTTTGTGTAAAATAATGCAGCGATAAGTGGTAAGCTCGTCAACAGATTGTTGCCGTTACATTGGTTCAGGAAGTAACCTGCGGCTGCATACGGTGAAACCTGCAAAGCAATCTGCACGAATACTAAACTTATATACAGCTTATTTTACTCCAAATAATATTTTATTGGAGGAACTATCTATGTCTCGTTACACTGGCCCAAGCTGGCGTATTTCCCGTCGTTTAGGGGTATCCCTTTCCGGCACTGGTAAAGAATTAAACCGTCGTCCTTACGCACCTGGTGATCATGGTCAAGGTCGTCGTCAAAAGTTATCTGAATACGGTACGCAATTGCGTGAAAAGCAAAAGCTCCGGTTCACTTACGGCATGACTGAACGTCAATTCTACAACTTGTTCAAGCGTGCCGGCAAGATCGCTGAAGGTACCCATGGTACTAACTTCATGATCTTACTCGAACGTCGTCTGGACAACATGGTTTACCGTTTAGGTTTGGCTACTACTCGTCGCCAAGCTCGTCAATTGGTTAACCATGGTCACATCACTGTTGACGGCAAGCGTCTGGACATCCCTTCATACGAAGTTGAAGTTGGTCAAGTGATCAGCGTTCGTGAAAAGTCCAAGGACTTAGCTGTTATCAAGGGTGCTGTGGAAGCCGTTGTTGGCCGTCCACAATACGTTCAATTCGACGCTGACAAGCTGGAAGGTTCCCTTACCCGTTTGCCACAACGTGAAGAATTAGATGCAGAACTCGACGATGCTCTTATCGTTGAATACTACAACCGGTAAGACGCAGTTCTTATTTCGGTTCACAGAAAGACTTGTCCTTGTGGCAAGTCTTTTTTGTTATGTTTGAAATCATTCGAGAGTAAAACAATAAGAGCCACCTACCCATTTTGGATAGAGTGGCTCTTATACTACTTAGTCAAATGCAAGTAATGACCATATTGGTGCATTTTAAGGTTATGCTTTGTAAAGTGGATCTTAGGCGTAGATTCATATTTTCTTGCCTCGGGCTCGTAGCCGCGGAATTTATAGGTTCGCTTTCCAACCTTCTTGTACCGCAAATGAGTTAGCAAGGGATCATTATCACTCATTACAAATCTAGTCTTGCTAATGTGAATATAGTCATACATTGTACCTTTGGGATATTTAGCTTTATCGGTCCACATTCCCCGAGCAATTTTTGGTGAACCCTTGTGCCATGATGCCGCTTGCACCATGGTACTCGTTCCAACAACCGGTAACAGAACAAGCACCGAAGCCATTGCCAACAACGTTTTCTTCATAATATAAAGTCCCCTAAACTATTATTTGAACAGTCTAATTATAGCGCTAACGCTTGCTTATATCATCATATAATGTGTATTTTCTTATATTACTATATGTTATTTTATGATTAACAAGCAAATGTAGTCAGGCTCTATTAGTTTTAGAAGACGCTGCTATTTCGTGAAAACACCTATAGTCTACGACTTTTCATCACATAATCAGAAAACATTAGCCTATTTCCCCCGTACTAAATATTGGCAAAGTTTAGAGAGCCCCATTAGCCACCCAAAAATTTAACGAGCAAAAATAGCTTCAGATTGAGTTATACTAATGTCATAGGAAGTTTCAGGGGAAACTATCATTTAGGAGAAAATTAGATTGTTTAAAATAAAAAGAAAAAGTACCCTACTGCTCATACTACTGGGTGCTGTTGTAGGAAGTTTAGGCGTGACTAGCGCATCCGCCGAAAAGGCAATACTCGTAAATACCGGGAAAAATGTCGATGCTTTAATCCATAAGGTTGATATGCGAAAACTGGGAAATCTTAACTCAACACTTGATGATTCAGTTTCTCCACACAAGTTTCGTCAGGGTGACTATCAAACTTTCAAACTGGAAAAGCCCTTAAAAATAACCGATATATACAGACATAAACATAAATCAACAACCTTGCCTAAGGGTTCCATCGTTGCTGGATATAGCGACGGCAAGGGTAATCTTACTTCCATTAGTAATACTTCTCTGAGTATAAAAAATCAAAAGTTAGTCTTTAAGACGCTTAAAAATTGGAATAGAAGTCTCCCAGTATCAAATAACAATGGTGGCGCTCAACACCCCTACACTAAGGCTAATGCTTTTTCTTACAATTCGTTGGCTTTATGTCCATTCTTATCTGTTAAGTCCAACAACCCTATCTCAAACGCCGAAGGTCTTACTTTACCTTTCGTCTCGATCTCAGCAGACAGTCAGCTTGTTTATCACACTAAGGGTTCACAATATAAGCCGACACGTTATGCTAAGATTAAGAAATTCAAGCTCACGCGCTCCAGCATAACGAGTGTTTAAATAATTATGTGTAAATAGAAAAATAAGCAATTGAAAAGGGAAAGCC
>NZ_JQCA01000039.1 GCF_001437125.1 Levilactobacillus paucivorans
ATGTTGCTCCTTGGAACTCACACGCGCATAACCGATTTTAGCCATTTCCAATTCTCTTTTTGGACAGTTCTAATGAACATTAGTAAATCCTAGTATAGCGCAGAAATAAAAACGGCCAATAGGGTATACCCTAATGGCCGTCACGTTAACTTATTGAAAATAGAAAGATTCTACTTTCCCTAAATGCTCTTATGTCAATAAATGCCCACCATCATGTGTTAAAATCACTTGCTGGTTGCTTTCTAGATGAATTTTCGGAACGCTAAACATTGGAATCCCTCTCTTCGATTGATGGTTGTGGTAACTTCAATCTAACAGATTGGGGTTCTTTTTTTATCACCCAACAGGTGAAAAGTGAAAACATTAGACAACGTTGATACTACAGTAACTGTCGTAAATTTTGGGATTTATATGAATAATTCAGGTTTAGCTTAGCAAACAAAGGATTCCTGTAATTGCATGTTGTATTTGACTTGTATCAGGAAATTCTTGTTCATCAATTAGGTAATTAAAACTACCCAGAATAAGTGAAGTTAATAATGACATTTCAAACTTATCAGGTTTTTCCTCCAGCATACTTACAAGATTGTTTCTTAAAACCCTTTTTATCTCACTACTCAAATCTTTGCTATCCAATTGAATAGAGCGCAATGCTAAAATCTTTTCACGTTGTTTGATTAAAAGATTTTTTATATCAGGTGCCAATATGGATGTAATGCTCAAAAAGTTTTGATTTTGTTTATTTAAATTACTTCTTTTCTTCAATACTGAATCATAAGTCGACACAAAATCCTGAATCATTTTCGCGGCCAAGTGATACTTATCCTGATAGTGCCTATAAAATGTCTGACGATTGATCAAGGCTTTATTAGAGATATCAATTACCGATACATTATTAAATCCCTGTTGTCTTACTAATTGTATAAAAGAATTTTCAATTAACATTTCTGTTCTCTTATTTCTTAAATCAGTCATAAGTTCCTCCTTTTCTCCAAACATCAGTATAGATCCATATGTAACTTAAGTATACACAAATAACATTTTGTATGCATAAGTGACGTTTCAAAAAAAGTTGTCTATGTCTTTTCAAAATAATGTCCACTATTATTAGTACTTAGCTTAAAAGGGAGGAATATCAGATGTTCGATGTAATTCGTAGTAAAAGATATTGGTTAGCATTATTGCTTGTTGGAGCAATTATTGGAATAGTTTCATTTTCCTTTTTTGGCATACGTAACTCTGTCAAAGTAAAACAAATTCCTGTAGCACTTGTCAACGAAGACAAAGGAGTTCTCAGCAATAAAATTGAAAGTAAGTTGCGAAAGAAATTCAATGGAAAAGATTCAAAAATCAAATGGGTATCTCCACAAAAAGATGGTTTTAATGATCAAAAGTATTATGGGGCTTTCATTATTAGATCAGGATTTTCAAAAGAGTTACAGCAGCAAAATGAATCGCTAAAGGCCCAAATTATTAGCCAAAAGCTCACTACTCTTCAAAAAAAGGAGGAATTACCAGATTCTGCAAAATCACAATTGCTTCAAGCTAAATTTGTTACACAGAAACCCGTTCACCCTGCACAGATTAAGATCAGTATTAATCAAGGAATGAATGCTCAAATATCGCAATTGCTATCCCAAGCACTTCCTCAGATTGCAAATACGCTTTCATCACGAATTAGCGCACAGCAACAAAGTGTTCTTAGCAAAAATAAGATTAATTTATCCGCAAAATCTTGGGATTTGGTTTCGACCCCTATTAGTGTATCTACTCATGAGTCTAATAAAATTGAAAAGCACACGGTTAATGGCACAGCACCCATGCTTCTAGTGGCATTGGCGTGGTTTAGCGCTTTAATTCCCTCTCTTATTTTATGGCGCGAACATACAAAAAGAAGCGCTTCAAAATTTTTAAATGCTACAACAATAACTAGTCAACTAATTACCGGTTTGGTAGCAAGTATTCTTTCAGCAACAGTTGGGTTCTTATTTGTTAATGTATGCTTTAACCTAACAATTCCAAACCCAATTAACTTTATCGGATTAATGTCTATTAGTATCTTTGTCTTTTATCTTATTATAACGTGTGTCCTGGATTGGTTGGGATTTGCTTTCTACCCATTACTACTCATAGTCTGGTTCCTAGCAATTGCCGTGATATCTTATGCACCGGAAACCCTTGATCCTTTGTACCGAAAGGGAATTTACAGTTGGGTTCCAATGCGATTTAGCATGCAAACACTAACAAATACTTTGTATTTCCATAATGGATCGAGTACCACCATGTCATCATTATTAGTCTTGTTAACAATTGGATTTGTCGCTGCTATCTTGATGTATAGTTCAGGATACTTAAAACACTATTTGTTCACGGTTCGCCCACACCGCAAAATAAATAATTAAACAAAACATGAAACCCAATTATTCATATCATCAAAAATAGCCAATCAATTGATTGACTATTTTTTGATGATCCATTTAGCAACAATTCCCTCTTGAATTGTCAAATTAAGTGCAACACTACATTAAAGAATATTTCATAAGGCGT
>NZ_JQCA01000040.1 GCF_001437125.1 Levilactobacillus paucivorans
TCAAAATGAATATTCCTAGAATTTTATTGACCATCTAGGAAAACCTTACACTAACACAATTTTACTGGTAATCGAGAGGAAAGGTGTTTACTCTAGTAACAGAGTGTCAAATACAGACTATAAGAAGAGGAAGTGCCAGTATGCAACGGGGATTTGAAGTTGTCAGTAAGTACGCCAACCAGGGAGTAAAGTTACCCTACCGGACGACCCAACAGGCCGCCGGCTATGATTTTGAATGTGCCGAGGACTTTACCTTACCGTCAATTTGGCGACATGATCTGTTACATGCCTTCAAACGACTGCGTCATCGCGAAACGTTGACCACGACCGAACTCATGGCGGGTCAGAGTGATTTGAAGCCGTGGCTGGTGCCGACGGGAATCAAGGCCTACATGCAGCCAGGTGAGGTGCTCATCCTGGCTAACCGGTCGAGTAACCCGCTTAAACACAATCTGATTTTACCCAATGGTGTCGGGGTCATTGATGCCGATTACTATAATAACGAAAAGAATGAAGGCGAAATCTTCGTTCAACTGGTGAATACCGGTTTAAGTGATGTGGTGATCAAGAAGGGGCAACGGATCGCACAAGGAATTTTCATGCCGTATTTGTTAGCCGATGATGAACAAGCGCCACAGCAACAACGAACCGGTGGATTTGGCTCCTCTGATCGTAACTAATTCTTTAGAATTGCGCTAACGGACTAGTGGGAGATTGCCTAGTAAATATGCTAGAATAAAGATACAAAAACTGAACGGATTTGGGGGATGAACGTGGCCAAAACGAAAACGAAATTTGTGTGTCAAAATTGTGATTACAGTTCACCGCGTTATCTGGGTCGTTGCCCGAACTGTGGGGAATGGAACACCATGGTTGAAGAAGTTGTGGCCCCGGCTAATAAGAAGCCCCAGTCGACCCGTGTGACGGTCAGTGGCGAGCGTTCTCATCCGCAATTGATGAATGAGATTAAACACACCACTGAGAGTCGAGTTAAAACGCAAATGGAGGAACTGAATCGCGTCTTAGGGGGCGGCATTGTGCCGGGCTCTCTCATTTTGATCGGTGGGGATCCCGGTATTGGGAAGTCGACCCTGTTACTCCAGGTTTCCGGCCAGCTAAGTGCGACCGGTGGCAAGGTGCTCTACGTTTCTGGGGAAGAAAGTGCCTCACAAATTAAGATGCGAGCGGACCGGTTGGTCGTCAACAGCGACAACCTTTACCTGTATCCGGAAACGGATATGGCTAGCATCCGCGCCAACATCGAAGAGATGCGGCCAGATTACGTGGTCATTGACTCCGTCCAAACCATGCAGGCACCCGGCATCGAATCCGCTATCGGATCGGTCTCACAGATTCGTGAGGTGACGGCTGAGCTGATGCAGATCGCTAAAACCAACAACATCACCATCTTTGTGGTGGGGCATGTGACCAAGGGTGGCGCGATTGCCGGGCCTAAGATTCTGGAACACATGGTGGATACCGTGCTGTACTTTGAAGGTGACTTGCACCACACCTATCGGATTCTGCGGGCGGTCAAGAACCGTTTTGGCTCGACGAATGAGCTCGGGATTTTTGAGATGCGTGAAGGGGGCCTCTATGAGGTTGCCAATCCATCGGAAATTTTCCTGGAGGAACGATTGGCGGATGCCAATGGTTCGGCCATCGTGGTTTCCATGGAAGGAACGCGGCCAATTCTGGTTGAAGTCCAAGCGTTGGTTACGCCATCGGTCTTTGGGAACGCCCAACGGACCTCGAGCGGCCTGGATCGTAACCGAGTGGCCTTACTGATGGCGGTTTTGGAGAAGCGGGCCAACCTGATGCTTCAGAACCAAGATGCCTTCTTGAAGGCCGCTGGTGGGGTTAAGCTGGATGAACCTGCGATTGACTTGGCAATTGCCATGAGTATCGCATCTAGTTATCGCGACAAGGCAACCGCACCGACGGACTGTTTCGTGGGTGAAGTCGGGCTGACCGGTGAGATTCGCCGGGTTAGCCGGATCGAGCAGCGAGTCGCGGAAGCTAAGAAGCTGGGATTCAAACGCATATTCGTTCCCAAGAACAATTTGCAAGGCTGGAAGCCGCCCCACGATATTGACGTGGTCGGGGTAACCACCTTACGTCAGGCGTTGAAGCTGGCGCTGGGCGTCTAAAAATTGGCAACTTTGAAAGGAGGTGAATTTATGCGTAAGAAAACAGTTATTCTGGTGATATTTGTCATCCTTGGTGGTGTCATGGGGGTTGCCTACCTGCAACGCCTCTGGCATTTCCTCGGCTTAACCAGTCCACTGGTAAATAATGCGTTAGCTAATATCTTAATTGGTGCAATTATATTCCTTATTTTAGGCTTACTATTTGCCGGACTGATTATGTCACTGATTAGCCGTCTCGAATCCTATCTGAACAAACAGGATCCGATGGTGTTAATCTTCGGGAGCCTAGGGGCCATCATTGGCTTAGCCTTGGCCCTGTTGATCTCTCAGTTTCTGTTCCGAGTTCCCTCATTCTTCATTGGCACGTTGATTCCAGCGCTGCTCATGCTGCTCTTCGGCTATCTCGGTTTCCGAATCGGGATGCGTCTCAGTAAGATGCGGGGAGAAGAATGGCGGAACCTGTTCACGCCGCGGAGTAAGAAGGCGACGGAAGAGGAACCCGAGAAGGTGTTGGATAAGCCAACGGAACCTAACTTTCACCACTACAAGATTTTGGATACCAACATCTTAATCGATGGTCGAATCTATGATTTGGCGAAGACTGGCTTCCTGGAAGGCACATTACTGGTGCCTAACTTCGTGCTCTACGAACTTCAGTACATCGCGGATTCTAGCGATTCTATCAAACGGGTTCGGGGACGGCGTGGTTTAGACATCCTCAACAAACTCCAAAACGAGCACATCATGCCCATCGAAATGTATGAAGGGGACTATGAAGATATTCCCGAAGTCGATAGCAAGTTGATTCGGCTCGCTAAGGAAAATGGGGGGGTGATCGTCACGAACGATTACAACCTCAACAAGGTCATTCAATTCCAAAACGTGCAGGTCTTGAATATTAATTCATTGGCTAACGCGTTGAAGCCACGGGTCATTCCAGGTGAAAACCTGCATGTGATGGTGGTCAAGAACGGGACAGAACGACAACAAGGGGTGGCTTACCTGGATGATGGGACAATGGTCGTCGTTGAAGACGGGCGTTACTTCATCAACAAGCAGTTGGATGTGGTCGTGACGAGTGCTATTCAAACCGATGCTGGGCGAATGATTTTCGCCAAGCCGGCTCACTCCAGCAAGAACATTGAAGAAGAAACTCATACCGAAAAGCCTAAGGCTGGCGGTAAGGGGACTTCGAAGAAGACAAAACGGTCACGTTAAATTGCGATGGCCGAGTCTTTTTAAGGGTGTTTACGAGGCCCACCCCTTTATTTTTCGGGGTGAGCATTGTACACTTAATACAATCTGTCATCAGCACTTGGTGGCAATAAGTCTAAATTGACGTAAAAATTAGAGAAAGAGGCGCAAACGTTTTGGCAAAGAATTCAATTCGGGTTCGGTACGCACCGAGTCCTACCGGTCATCTGCACATTGGTAATGCCCGGACAGCGATCTTCAACTACTTATTTGCCCGGCACAACAAGGGTAAGTTCATTATCAGAATCGAAGACACGGACACTAAACGCAATATCGCGGATGGTGAAAGAAGCCAGCTTGACAACTTAAAGTGGTTAGGTTTGGACTGGGATGAAGGTCCTGATGTCGGAGGAGACTACGGTCCCTACCGTCAATCCGAACGCCGTGATATTTACGCGCCACTGATCCAACAATTGTTGGATGAAGGCAAGGCCTACGAATCTTACCGGACGGAAGATGAATTACAAGCCGACCGTGAAGCCCAAAAAGCTCGTAAGGAAATGCCACATTACGAATACGAATATGCGGGTATGGACGAAGCCGAAAAGCAAGCCGCTATCGACGCTGCTAAAGCTAAAGGCTTGAAGCCAGTTATTCGTTTCCGCGTACCTAAGGATGAAATCTTCGAATGGGACGACATGGTTAAGGGACACGTGTCCTTTAACTCCGATACCATTGGTGGGGACTTCGTCATTGCCAAGCGCGATGGGATGCCAACCTACAACTTTGCCGTTGTTGTTGACGACCACAAGATGGCCATTAGCCACGTTTTCCGTGGAGACGACCACGTTGCCAACACGCCTAAGCAATTGATGATCTACCAAGCCTTTGGTTGGGAAGCCCCTAAGTTTGGGCACATGAGCCTGATCATCAGCAAGGACACTGGGAAGAAGTTATCCAAGCGTGACGAATCTGTTCTACAATTCATCGAACAGTACCGTGACTTGGGCTACTTGCCAGAAGCCATGTTCAACTTCATTCTGTTGTTGGGCTGGTCACCAGTTGGGGAAGATGAAATCTTCAACCGGAAGCAATTCATCAAGATGTACGATGAAACGCGTTTGAGTTCCTCACCTGCCACTTTTGACAGTGACAAGCTCGACTGGTTAAACAACCGCTACGTCAAGGATGCCGATGACAGTACCGTCATGGACTTGGCCTTGAAGCAATTGATCAAGGCGGGTAACGTGCCTGCTAACCCAGACACCAGTACCATCGAATGGTCCCGTCAACTGATCAACTTGTACAAGCGTCAGATGAGCTACATGGCCCAAATCAATGACATGGCCTCGGTCTTCTTTGAAGAACCCGACCAAGTTACTGGTGAAGCCTTGGAAGAAATCAGTAACGAAACGGCCCCAGTTGTTTTGAAGGCCTTTGCCGCTGAAATCGAAAAGCTCGATCTGTTTGACTCCGTTGAAATCTTCCACGTGATCAAGCGGGTCCAAGCACAGACCGGAATCAAGGGTCGTCAACTCTGGATGCCTATCCGGATTGCCGTTACCCATGAAATGCACGGTCCAGAATTACCAGAATCAATCGAATTAGTTGGCCGCGAAACGGCCTTACAACACATTCACCAAACTTTAGCGCAACTCGAAGGCTAACGATTTGGTAAAGAAGCCGGATGAAGGGCCTATGGCCATCCATTCGGCTTCTTTGTTATCGGTTGAATATGCTACAATAGACCTATCTTACGCATGGTCTTGGTTTTGATGTTGCGATCTGGTCGCCGCAGGTGGCTAGGACCTTACATTTAAGCCAGCAGCATGGTTGGATTATGACGATTTGGGGATAAATCTCAGGATTGCTTATAAACGACTGACCTGGCTGACGAGGTGGCTGGAGGTGGATAGGGTGTAGTCCCGTGTCGGTGGTGTTAGGTCGGTGTTTTTCCGGCCTTACAGCACGGGACGTCTTCAAGACCCACGTTTTTGGTGGGGCTTGGAGGCGAGTTCGAAGACCGTTCTTTGGCTTCGGACGTGCCCCACAGGACGGAATCCCTATCCACCGGAGGCCATCTAGTCAGACGACCATTGCGTTTTAATTCAAGTTACCCGAAAGGAGCCTCGTGATGCTCAAAGTATTCAATACGATGACCCGCCAGAAAGAAACATTTGAACCCATCACTCCCAGAGTGGTGAACATGTATGTCTGTGGGCCAACCGTCTACAACTACATCCATATTGGTAACGCGCGGAGTGCGATTGCCTTTGATACCATCCGCCGTTACTTCGAATATCGCGGCTATCAAGTGAAGTACGTGTCTAACTTTACCGATGTCGATGACAAAATGATTAAACAGGCCAAAAAATTAGGAATTACGGTGCCCGAACTTGGGGACCGGTTTATTCAGGCGTTCAAGGAAGACACGGCCCAGCTCAATATTGAACCGGCCACGGTTAACCCCCGGGCGACCGATCACATTCCCGAAATCATTGAGTTCGTGGAGACCCTGATTGACAAGGGTTACGCCTATCCAGTTGATGGGGATGTCTATTACCGGGCCCACAAGTTTGCCCACTATGGTGAACTGTCCCACCAGAACCTCGATGAACTCGAGGAAGGCGCTTCGCAGCACACCAATGACGAGGAGACCGCACGTAAGGAAGATCCCGTCGACTTTGCCCTCTGGAAAGGGGCTAAGCCTGGCGAAATCTCCTGGCCATCCCCTTGGGGTGCTGGGCGTCCTGGTTGGCATATCGAATGTTCCGTGATGTCGACGCACTTCTTAGGCGATACGTTTGATATTCATGGTGGTGGTGAGGACTTGACGTTCCCCCACCACGAAAATGAAATCGCACAGAGTGAAGCCAAGACGGGCAAAACCTTTGTCCACTATTGGTTGCACAACGGATTCGTCACGGTTGGCGATGAGAATGAGAAGATGAGCAAGTCCTTAGGAAACTTCGTGACGGTGCATGATCTCTTGAAGACCGTGGATGCCCAAACGCTGCGGTTCTTTATGGCAACGACACAATACCGGCGGCCGATCCAATACAGCCAACGGAACCTCGATACCGCTGCGCGGAACCTCGAACGCTTGCAAACGGCGTACAACAACATGGGTTACCGCTTGAAGGATGCCGATGCCGGCAATGATCCGAAGGTGGAACAAGAGATTCGTCAGATTACGGCGGATTATATTGATGCCATGGACGACGACTTTAACGTGCAAAATGGGATCGCCGAGGTTCATGATTTGGCCCGCTTAGGGAACGTCTACGCCGAACGGCCAGTGGTCTTTGCTGGGACTCTCGAATTTATTCGTAAGACGCTCAGTGACCTCTTAGCTGTGTTTGGCGTGACCTTTGCCGAAGCGACCGAATTGGACGACGACCACATTCAAGCACTGATTGACGAACGGATTGCGGCTAGAAATGACCGGAACTTCGAACGTAGCGATGAGATTCGTGAACAACTCAAGAGCCAAGGCATCATTTTGGAAGACACGCCCCAAGGGACGCGCTGGAGAAAGGGAAATTAATGACTGAACAAGCTGAAAAAACGGATTTTCGACAAATAAATGGGGTGGCATTGGCCTACATGGGCGATGCTGCTTATGAAGTTCACATTCGCCAACACCTGATTGAGGCGGGAATTGCCAAGCCTAATCATTTGCAGAAGACGGCGACACACTACGTTTCCGCCAAGGCTCAAGCCGCTCTCATTGCGTTGATGGAAGAGGACAAGATCCTCAGCGATGCGGAGTGGACCATGTTCAAGCGTGGGCGGAATGCGAAGAGCTACACCCATGCCAAGAATACGGACGTAGTGACCTATCGGATCTCGACGGGTTTTGAAGCCCTGATGGGTTATTTGGCCCTCAGTGGTCAGCATGACCGAGTCACCGAGTTGAGTAACTGGTGTATTGAACAAGTGGAAGCGGGGCGGACAAATAAATGAAACCAGAACAAAATGAATCCAAGGACACCGCAGCAGACTTCGTGATTGGCCGGCACCCGGCTGTTGCGGCATTGCGGAGTCAACAAACAATTAACAAGGTTTTCTTGCAGAGTGGGTTGAAGGCCGAAGCCATCGATGAGATTCGACAATTGGCACACAAGCGTCATCTGGTTATTTCTGAAGTGCCTAAGCAGAAGCTGGATCAACTGACGGATCACGAGAACCACCAAGGGGTCGTCCTGGGGGTTGCCGCCTTTGAGTATGCAACGATCGACGATCTCTTTGCCAAGGCAGAGGCTGCCGGTGAACCGCCATTTTTCCTAATCTTGGATGGTGTGGAAGATCCTCATAACTTGGGATCAATCATGCGGACGGCCGATGCCAGTGGGGTTCACGGGATTATTATTCCTAAGCGCCGGGCAGTGGGCTTAACCTCCGTGGTTGCCAAGACCTCAACCGGGGCCATCGAAACGGTTCCCGTTGCACGGGTCACGAACCTGGTAAATACCGTCAAGGACTTGAAGGAGCGCGGACTCTGGATCTTCGGGACCGACATGGCCGGCACCGACTATCGTGACTGGAATGCCAAGGGGGCTACGGGCCTGATCATCGGCAACGAAGGCAAGGGAATTTCACGCTTACTGAAGGAAACGGTTGATGAAACCCTGACCATTCCAATGGTGGGTTCGGTCCAGAGTCTTAATGCCAGTGTGGCGGCTGGACTCCTGATGTATCAAGGGTTCAGTTCACGGCACCCCGTACAACACTAATCGTAGAAATGGGCGAGGGATATGAAAGAAGATATTTTAATTGTCGATGCCTATAACATGATCGGCAACTGGCCTGAGCTCAATCGGTTAAAGTTGAAAGACCGGTTACCGGAGGCCAGAGACCAGCTACTGAGCATGTTGGCTAATTACCGTAAATTGCGAGATGCGAAGATCACCGTGGTTTTTGATGCCATGTATGTGCCAGGAATCTCGAAAAGCTATCAGCAATTCGACCTGGAAGTGGTCTGGACAAATCGTGACGAGACGGCGGATAGCTATATCGAAAAGCTGGCCAAAGAACGGCAGACTCGGTTTACCCAGGTTACCGTGGCCACCAGTGATCAGGCCGAACAGTGGACGATCTTCTCGGAAGGGGCCTTGCGGATTCCCGCGGGGGAACTCCTCCGAGATATTGAGCGGGCTAAAAATGAAGTCAAACAGACTGCCCGTGAGTTTGCGGACAAGGGACTGGTGCGCAAGTCACCTTGGAATGACCAGCAACTCTACAAGTTAGAGAAGCTGCGAGACCAGATGATGGCCAAACCATCACGGACCAAGAAGCCAAAGCCATAAATAAAACACGCGTTCGCTCGGCGAACGGTAAGCCTTCCTTTAGACTGAAGTTGCAGCTAAAGGGAGGTTTTTTGAATGGGACAAATGACTGATTGGGCACTACTAACCTTGATTCGCCAGAGCGTGGATTCACCCGCATTAATGGTTTTATTTGATCGCTATCGACCGATTCTCTTACACCTACAGCAACAATACTTTATTCCAGGACACGATAGTGAGGACTGGGAACAGGAGGCGTTATTGGTTTTTTGCCGGGCAACCCTGACCTTTTCGCCGCGCCGCTCACCAAATTTCGGGGCCTTCTATCGCTTGATTCTGAGTCACCGGGTCTTTGACCTGATTCGACAAAGTCAGGCCCAAAAGCGGCAAGCAGTGGGACCCGAAGTGTCGTTGGAGGATCATCGTGAATATTTAGCCGATACTGTCCCGGACCATCGATTGGCCGTGCGCGAACAACTCGAAATAAAGGACGCCCTCAGGGTGTTCCCCGGTCGACTTTCACGGGTTGAAAAGGCTGTTTTTGCGGGCTTGATGCGCGGAGAGACCCCGGCCACAATTGAGGTGCAAGAACAGATGAATCGCCAACAAGTGACGGCCGCCGTCCATCGCTGTCAGGTAAAGCTACGAGAGTTATTGGCGTTAGTGTAAGGTTTTCCTAGATGGTCAATAAAATTCTAGGAATATTCATTTT
>NZ_JQCA01000041.1 GCF_001437125.1 Levilactobacillus paucivorans
ATAACGATAATACTGAGCTCTGGAAACACCGAGGATTCGGCACATCTTAGTTACCTGGTGGTGATGGCTTTCTTGTTGAATGTAATCAAAGATATTGGTTACTTCTGCGCAAGGAAGCCCAGGTCTTTTTTAGGATTTCGTTCTCCTCAGACAGCGAAGCCAGTCGCTTTTCCATCGCTTTGATTTCGTCTGGCGATTTACCGGATTGAGTTTTGGCCTGGCCCTGGATCCACTTATGAACGGTTGAATAGCCAATGCCATATTCTCTGGCCAG
>NZ_JQCA01000042.1 GCF_001437125.1 Levilactobacillus paucivorans
AATTTCCAACGGAAGATTCACTGGATCGCTTCCTGGTTTCTCAGTTTAATGTTTATGGTAGATTGCAAATTTAATCCGAATTTTTGGACAAATTTGTCAGCATAACCCGATACGGTGTTTGCCAGTCGAGTATTTTAAGCGGTCGCTGGTTAATTTAGAGTAACGTCGTCGTTAAATCTTGAGCACTAATGTGCTCAAAACGAGTCCCTTTAG